>CABVDD010000003.1 GCA_902497095.1 uncultured Faecalicoccus sp. | reverse complement strand
TTCGCTAAAGCTTAGGCGGACCCCTAGACTATCTAGGGGTTTTACTAGCCAAAAAAGAAGATGTCCTATAAGATCATCTTCCTTTTTAAAACTTACTAAAAGCTAAATAATGTTTCTATTTTGATAGTGTATCTTAGTGTTTAAAATGACGAATACCGGTATATACCATTGCGATTCCATGTTCGTTACATACATCGATACTATCCTGATCACGAATGGATCCACCTGGTTGAATAATAGCTGTTACACCAGCCTTGATAGCTTCTTCTACTGTATCTGGCATTGGGAAGAAAGCATCGCTGGCCATTACGGAACATTTTGCTTTTTCTCCAGCTTCTTCGATTGCAATTTTGGCGGAACCTACACGATTCATTTGCCCGGCACCTACACCAATAGTCATATCATCTTTAACTAATACGATCGCATTTGATTTAACATGTTTAACAACTTTCCATCCAAACAACAATTGACGAATTTCTTCTGGTGTTGGTTTTCGATTTGTCACACAACGCAAATCTTCTTCCTTGATTTGATGCATATCCATTTCCTGTACCAACAATCCATCATTTACATTAGTATATTTCAAAGCTGTATTGACTGATAGAGTCGTATCTAATTTCATCAAACGAATATTCTTTTTACGTGTTAAGATCTCTAAAGCTTCTGGTGTAAAGTCTGGTGCAATAATAATTTCCAAGAAAATCTTAGATAATTTTTCCGCAAGTCCTTTTTCAACAGTTCCATTAAAGGCAACGATACCTCCAAAAATACTTACAGGATCTGCTTCATAGGCTTTATCCCATGCTGCTTCTATCGTTTCGCCAATTCCAACACCACATGGATTCATATGTTTTAAACCAACGGCAGCGCACTGACCTTCAAAATCTTTTAAGATTTCAATAGCAGCATTTCCATCTTGAATATTATTGTAAGAAAGCTCTTTTCCATGCAGCTGTGTTGCATTAGCCAATGAATACTGCGGATTCATACCCTTATAAAAGGCAGCTTTTTGATGTGGGTTTTCACCATAACGAAGATCTTGTACTTTATCAAAAGTGATCGTCAAGCTTTCTGGGAATTCTTCTCCTGTTTTCTTTGTCAGATAATCGGCAATCATCGCATCATAGCGAGCGGTATGACGGAATACTTTAGCTGCCAAAAATTCACGTGTTTTTAAAGTAGTATCTCCTTGTTCTTTGATTTCTTTTAGAACTTTATCATAGTCTTTTGAATCACAGACCACCGTGATGCTCTTATAGTTTTTAGAAGCACTTCTGAGCATACTTGGACCGCCGATATCAATGTTTTCAATGATTTCTTCGTGAGTTACGCCTTCTTTTTGTACCGTTTCTTTAAATGGATACAAATTTACACAAACAAGATCAATGTATTCAATTCCTAATTCTTGCAGTTGTTTTACGTGTTCTGGATTATCTCTTACACAAAGTAAAGCTCCATGTACCTTTGGATGCAGTGTTTTAACACGGCCATCCATGATTTCCGGAAAACCTGTCACATCACTGATACTAATTGGTTTTAATCCTGCTTTTTCTAACGCACTTTTAGTTCCACCAGTAGAGATGATTTCATAACCACAATCTACCAATCCTTGCGCAAATTCTACTAAGCCTGTTTTATCTGATACACTAACTAATGCTCTTTTCATTTGTTTTCCTCCATTTCTTCGGCAACTTGTTTAATAACTTGCCAAAACAAATCATATTCCATCGCATGCACATGCTTTTCTAATGTCTCTAGATCCCAGTTTGGATCGATCGGTACTCGCTCTTGTCGAATGATAGGTCCAGTATCCACTCCTTCATCTACATAATGTACAGTCACACCTGTCTGTGATACACCGGCTTCAAAAGCATCTTGAATACTATGCGCTCCAGGAAACTCTGGTAAGTAGGCTGGATGTAGATTAATGATAGCTTTAGGGTAAGCTTCTAAAAGGACCTTGCCAATAAAGCGCATATATCCGCTCAATACGATCAGATCCACTTGTTTTTCTTTTAAGATCTTTAAGATATCTGTTTCATATGCTTCTTTGTTAGGATAGCTTTTGGGATCAAAATAGTATTCATCGATATGATGATTTCTAGCTCTTTCTCTGGCATATGCTTGTTCTTTATCAACGATCAAACACTGACATTTAACTGGTAAAGATCCATCTTCGATACGTTTGAGAATCGTTTCAAAATTGGTTCCTGATCCGCTGGCAAAGACCGCAATATTTACCATTGTACATCGACCTCACCACTATTTGTTACTTCACCAATGATATAACTTGTTTGACCAATGGCATGTAATTCCTCTTGCACTTTTTGTACATCCGATGGATCTACAGCCATCACAAAACCAATTCCCATATTAAAGACATTGTACATTTCCTGATTTTCAATGGCTCCCTTACTTTGAATAAAATCAAAAATCTTTGGACGCGGGAAAGATTTTGTATCAATACGAACACCCATGCCATCCTTTAACATACGTGGCACATTTTCATAAAATCCACCACCGGTAATATGACTCATCGCGTGAATATCGACCTTATCAAATAAAGAAGAAACTGCTTTGACATAGATTTTTGTCGGTGTCAAAAGTACATCCCCTAATACTTGTCCATCTAATTCTTCATAAGAAGCATGGGCATCGAGATGATTATCTTTGAATAATACTTTTCGTACCAAAGAAAATCCGTTAGAATGAACCCCTGTACTTGGAAGTCCGATCAAAACATCGCCTACTTTTAAATTACGGGAATCCTTAAGCTTGCTCTTGTCAACTACACCGACACAAAAACCGGCAACATCATAGTGATCTACATCATACATATCTGGCATTTCGGCTGTCTCTCCGCCAATCAGAGCACATTGTGATTGCACACATCCATCCGCTACGCCTTTTACAATTTGTTCGATCACTTCCGGTTTGTTTTGACCAACCGCAATATAATCTAAGAAATAGATGGGTTTGGCTCCTTGCACCAATACATCATTTACACACATGGCTACCGCATCGATACCAATGGTATCGTGCTTATCCATTTCAAAAGCTAACATAAGCTTTGTGCCGACACCATCTGTCCCTGATACTAATACTGGTTCTTTTAGATTGTAAACACTTAAATCAAACATTCCGCCAAAAGCACCTAATGAATCAATGGCTCCTTTGACTTTAGTACGAGCTACATGAGATTGGATACGACGAACGCTTTCGTATCCAGCCTCTAAATTTACACCCGCTTCTTTATATTGTTCTGCCATACTCTACTCCTTTATCTCTTTTATATAATCGCAAAGTTTTGCGGAATAATTTCCGTTAAAACAAGCTAAACAACTTGTATCCGGAACACATTTTTTAAAATCTTCCAGACTTAAGAATCGAATGGATTCTACTTGAAATAATGCACACATTTCTTCTTCTGTATAATTAAAAGCTACTAATTCTTGTTGTCGAGTTCTCTCTGTTCCATATAAACATGGATAACTGATTTTTGGCGAAGCAATACGCAAATGCACTTCTTTAGCTCCTGCTTCTTTTAATAGAACTGAAAGCCTTTTTGCGGTTGACCCTTTTACAATACTATCGTCTACCAAAATCACACTTTTTTGCTTCAACACTGAAGAAATCGCATTTAAGCGCACTCTCATTCCTTCCTGACGCTGCTGCTTAGTCGGGCGAATAAAAGTCGATCCGATGTATCTGTTTTTCATCAGACCAATTTCATAAGGTATTCCAGATACACGAGCAAAAGCCATAGCAGCTGATGTTGCCGTATCTGGTACTCCAATTACCATATCTGCCTGCGCATCTTCTTGTCTTGCCAAAGCTTCTCCACAACGTGTACGAACTTCATGTACCGTTTGCGTATTGACAATACTGTCAGGACGAGAAAAATATACATATTCCATGGCACAAGTTGTTTTCTTATGCGCTGCCATCAACTGTAAAGACTTCACCTTATTAGGACCGTAACAAAGCAATTCCCCAGGATTTACTTCTCTTTCAAACTGAGCCCCTAAGATACCAAAAGAACATGTTTCACTGCTGAAGATCACACCTTGATCACAACGACCTATGCTTAAAGGATGTATACCATACGGATCTCGCATCACATACAGTGAATCTTTTGTGGCAATCATAAAATTGTAGGCACCTTCGATCGTTTGAACGACACCACGAATCTTATCTACAAATTTGCCCGGATGAATTTGAATGAGGTGGGCAATCAGTTCGGCATCACTTGTTCCTTGAAAGATCAAGCCTTCTTCTTCCAGTTTATTTCTCAATGTGATCGCATTGGTGATCATTCCACTTGTCACTATCGCAAAATGTCCCTGATGTGCTCTAACCATGATAGGTTGTACATTTTCCAATTGCGAGTCACCAATCGTAGCCATTCTTACTTGCCCTACGGCAATAGAACCTTCCAATTCCTGTAAGGTGGTACTGGATATAGTTTCTGATAAAAGTCCCAAACCTTTTACACAAGAAACACTATCTCCATTTGATACGGCAATTCCAACTCCATCTTGCCCTCTATGTTGCATCGCATGCAACCCATAGTAAGCACTGTTGGCCGCATCTTTTATACCAAAAACGCCCAAAATTCCTGAAGAATCTTGAATTACATTCGTCTGTTTCATAGAAAATCCTATTTATGCGTAAAATAACGCACACCGTTTTCAAATATATTCTGGTCTTTATTTCCCGCAATATTTTGGAACAGACCCGGTTCATAGCGTTCGCTATGTCCCATCTTACCAAAGATTCTTCCATCTTCACTTAAGATACCTTCGATCGCAAGTGTTGAACCATTGATATTATCTAAACCATCCATGGTTGGTTGTCCTTGCTCATTTACATATTGTGTGGCAACCTGTCCATTTTGTACCAACTTTTCTACCACATCCATACTGGCTACAAACTTTCCTTCTCCATGACTCATGGCAACACTGTGAATTTCACCTGGTTTCATGGATGCCAACCAAGGAGACTTATTCGATGTGATACGTGTTCTGGCAATATGCGAAACATGTCGGTTGATATTATTTCTAAACAATGTTGGATTGGAGGCATCCAGTTTTTCAATGTCGCCATACGGAAGAAGACCTGATTTGATCAAAGCCTGGAATCCGTTACAAATACCTAAAATCAATCCATCGTTTTCTCGCATGGTCTGAATAGCGCTCCAGATTTTTGGATTTCGTAAAGCATTGGCGATAAATTTACCTGAACCATCTGGTTCATCTCCACTAGAGAATCCACCGACGATCATCAAAATTTGTGCTTTTGAAATTTCATCCGCTAATGTATCAATACTTCTTTGTAAGTTTTCTACTGTAAGATTGTTGATGACAACTTGATGAACTTCAGCTCCGGCTCTTTCAAATTTCTGTGTTGTATCGTATTCACAATTTTGTCCCGGGAATATAGGGATCACAACGACCGGCTTTTCGACAACGACCTTAGACTGCGGCAGTTTCATATCTGTCAATGGTGTATCCAATACTTCTTTGTTTAGATCAACACGAACAGGATATACGTCATTATAACGTTTCATCCAGGCATCTAAAACTTCTTCTATCGTGATACTTTCACCATTTAACACAATACGTTTTTCTTCATTTGTAATTCCTAATAGAGTAAAGTGTGGATCCTGTATCGTTTCTGTAGTTTCTACAACTAATGAACCAATATTAAATCCATATAGATCTTCATCACTTTCAATAGCCACGCCTAATTTATTTCCAAAAGCCATTTTGGCAACCGCATAACCAATTCCACCAAATTTTACACTGCTTGCCGCAACGATCTTTCCTTCTCGCATAAACTTACGAACTGTTTCAAAATTATCCTTTAACTGCTCATAGTTTGGTGTATGATCTTCTTTTGGTGTATGTTTGATCAGATATACGTAATTTCCTGGCTTTTTAAAGCTGGCGCTGATGATATGATCTGTTTTTTCTGTTGTCACCGCAAATGTGATCAATGTCGGTGGTACATGAATATCTTTATAAGTACCCGACATACTGTCTTTACCACCGATACTTGGTGTTTCAAAAGCCAGCTGTGCATCAATCAAGCCTAATAAAGCCTGCATCGGATTGCCCCATTTTTCTGGATTTTTTCCCAGATGTTCAAAGTATTCCTGATTTGACAAACGACACGTTTTATAGTCGGCTCCCAATGCCGTGATGCGAGTTAATGCTTCAACAACAGAATAACTGGCACCTAAATATGGAGAATATTTACTCAATTTTGGATCATATCCATATGTCATCAAAGAACATGTATTCGTCATACCAAAAACCGGTAATTTTTGTACACTACCCTCTTCTGGAGTCAACTGGTAAAAACCACCAAACGGCATCAAAACCGTTGATTTACCAATTGAGGCATCAAACATTTCGCTTAAACCAATCTGACAAGCCACATTTGGATCTTGCAGTGTATCGATCAAGTTAGAATGTGTTGTCGCAAATGGTTTTTCATCATATGTACTATCGACAACTTCTACGTTTTGATGTTGACGAACACCATTGGTATCCAAGAATGCTCTGGACATATTGACAATAGTTTTTCCTCTAAAATGCATCACTAAACGATTTGTATCTGTCACATCAGCCACTTTGATAGCTTCCAGATTTTCTTTTTCTGCTTCTTTTTGGAAAGCTTCAAAATCACTGGCTGCGATACAACAAGCCATACGTTCCTGTGATTCACTGATCGCAAGTTCTGTTCCGTCTAATCCCTGATATTTAACAGGTACGGCATCCAAATTGATATCTAATCCATCAGCCAATTCTCCAACGGCTACACTAACACCGCCAGCACCAAAGTCATTGGCTTTTTTAATTAATCGAGTGCAGTCTGGATTTCTAAATAAACGCTGTAACTTACGTTCAATCAACGCATTTCCTTTTTGAACTTCACTGCTGCATTTTTCCAAGGATGTTTCATTGTGTTCTTTACTTGAACCCGTAGCTCCACCTATTCCATCACGTCCTGTAGCTCCGCCAATCAAAACGATAATGTCACCTGGTAATGGTTTTTCACGTTTTACATGACTTTTCGGAGCTGCTCCCACAACAGCACCAACTTCCATACGTTTTGCGACATAGCCTTCATCAAAGATTTCTTCCACAAAAGTTGTAGCTAATCCAATCTGGTTTCCATAGCTGGAATAACCATGGGCTGCAGTCTTTGAAATCTTGGACTGCGGAAGTTTATGTTCCATTGTTTCTTCAATAGGTTTTGTGATATCACCTGCTCCGGTAATACGCATTGCCTGATACACATAACTTCTTCCTGAAAGAGGATCACGAATAGCTCCCCCAATACAAGTCGAAGCTCCACCAAATGGCTCAATTTCTGTTGGGTGGTTATGTGTTTCATTTTTAAACATCAACAACCAATCTTCTTGTTGACCATCAACATCCACTTTGATTTCTACAGAACACGCGTTGATTTCATCACTGACTTCTAAATCGTCTAATTTTCCTTCTTTACGAAGATATTTACCAGCGATCGTAGCCATATCCATCAATGTTTGTTCTTTTGCATTGCCATGCACTTTTTCGCGAAGTTTTAAATAACGTTCATAAGAAGCCTGAATTTGTTCTTTTAAAGTCGATAATTTAAAATCTACAGAATCCAATACAGTCTCAAATGTCGTATGACGACAATGATCTGACCAATATGTATCCAACACCTTTAATTCTGTCATTGTACAATCCCGTTTTTCTTCCTCACGGAAATATTTCTGTACATGTTCAATATCATCAAAGCTCATCGCCAAACCTTCTTTTTGACGAAGCGCTTCCAATTCTTCTTTGGAAAGTGAAATAAAACCTTCTAATACTGGTACTTCGGCTACTTCTACATCTTGATCATCTTCTAAAACAGAAAGATCTTTAACACGAGCTTCTACAGGGTTAACGATATAATGCGTAATTTTTTCTAATTGCTCTGCATCCACCCTTCCTGAAAATACCAATAATGTTCCAGAATGAATACGCACACTCTGTTTATTGTTTAATAACATCAAACATTGCATGGCACTATCGGCTCTTTGATCATATTGGCCTGGAAGATATTCATAAGCCAAATATGTTTTTCCATCTAAATCAACCGTATCTAAAACCTCATCGGTTACTACTTCACTACATACGTTTTTCTTTAACAGTGCAATATCGTTTTCATCCGCTTCAAAAATATCATAAATATTGTATTGTTCTAATCCAAAATCATCATGTAAACCTAAAGAAGTTTTCAATTCATGACAAAGTGATTCACTTTCAACTTGAAATTGCTCCTTTTTTCGTACAAAAATTCGTGTATTCATGATGCCTCCTATTCTACAACAGAGTCCGATAACACTTTTTCAGCTTGTGCTTTTTTGAACTCTACAATTTTTTGTTGCAGCTCTTTATCCGCAAGCCCCATCATCTGACAAGCTAAAATTGCCGCATTACGAGCTCCTGCTTTTCCAATAGCTACTGTTGCCACCGGTACTCCCTGAGGCATCTGTACTGTGGACAACAAAGAGTCCATTCCGCCTAAAGCACTCGTTTGAATTGGAATTCCAATAACCGGTAATGGCGTAGAACTTGCCAATACGCCAGCCAAATGGGCCGCTCCTCCAGCTGCCGCAATAATGACCTGTACTCCATTTTCAACAGCTTTTTCGCTTAATTCAATTACGGCATTTGGCGTACGGTGTGCACTTAATACACGTACTGAATAGCTTACCCCAAAATCATCCAGCTGCTTCATACAGCCTTCCATGCTTGGCAGATCACTGCGTGATCCCATCACGATCAAAACTCTTTTTGTGTCCATCTTCTTTTCCTCTCTTTCATGAAAAAAAGCGCACCTTTTTTTAGGCACGCTTAAAACAGTTCATGTCCTTCAATTTTGTAAATCTTCTTAAGACCATAAGTAAGACCTCCAAAAAATCAACTTCCTGCAACGTTATTTTACATGAAGGTTTCTTACAATACAATGACTATTTTAAAGAAGATTTGCACAATTTAGTTTCCAACAACCCAACTAAACAATTTTGCCATCAATGGATCTGTATCTACCATCATCTCTGGATGCCACTGAACTCCTAATAATGGCTGTCCTGGTAAACTGATAGCTTCTATGATTCCATCTGGTGCCTTCGCATCCACATAAAGACCTTCTCCCAGTTTACCAATGGCCTGATGATGTAGACTGTTTACTGTGATCTTATCTGTTTGAAACAATGTATACAATCCACCTTCAACATCTAAAGAAGCTGTATGTACCAAATTTCCATCATAAACAAATGAATGATTGATTTCTTGGCTTAAGGAAGGAATATCCTGAATCAGAGTACCTCCCAATGCGATATTTACTAACTGCATACCTCGACAGATTGCCAATGTCGGCTTTTTCGATGCAATTACAAGTTTGGTAAACGCTAACTGCGATACATCAACATCATAATCATAATCCCCACACTTAGCATGTGGCATTTCATCATATAAAATCGGTGCAATATCCATACCACCAATCAACACAAAACCATCACACATTTCGATATATTGTTTCATTTCTTCTTCAGAACAAACACAAGGCATGATAACAGGAAGTCCTCCTGCTTTTTGTACAGCCTGTAGATACGTTGTAGTAACATTTGCCTTTTTATATCCACATAAAGATGGATCCATCATAATGATCTGTGAAGTAGTGATTCCTATCTTTTTCATTTTCATCCCTCATTTCAAAAACGATTATACAGGCTTTCCCAACAAAAAATCCAGTAGATTTATATTATGAATTCCATTTCTTGAAAAATCCATGGTATACATACTGATCACATATTCAGAATACTTATCCTCAATACCATTAAAAAACTCAAATTAACTTTCTATAATCTTTCAATTTTATATTTTATTTCTTTTTTTCAGAAATAACTTTCTTGCTGTAAGAACAAATGAATCCTAATATCGGAAAAATA
Organism: uncultured Faecalicoccus sp.; assembly: GCA_902497095.1. Taxonomy (GTDB): domain Bacteria; phylum Bacillota_I; class Bacilli_A; order Erysipelotrichales; family Erysipelotrichaceae; genus Faecalicoccus. The sequence goes on along the minus strand of CABVDD010000003.1, from coordinate 62,560 downwards.
CCGTACAATAACGGATGAAAACTAAACATTGTCATGATATTTGCTCGTACTTGATTCCAAAATATATATCCTTGCGATATCCATTGATTTACGCCTTGTTCTTGAAACTCTATATAAAATACATGATAAAAGCTATACATCAATAATGTAAAAATCAACCCTATGCAAATTAAACCTGTTAAGATTAGGAATATACGATGTATCCATAACGGTAGAGAAATACGCTTCAAAAGACGACTTTTTGTCAATACATCACCAATCAAATAACCAATACCTGATAATAAGACAGATGCCGCAAAAGGACATAAGATCAGAAAAGACCATGGAACTATATAATATATTCTCATTTGATTTATACCATATGAAGCAACCATCATCCATATTACTAAGACAACAGTTACAACAATTAACTGTACAAATTGTTTTTTAGGAAACAAGTACTGCCCTTTTCCTTGTAACAGTTCTTGTACATCTACATCAAACAATGCCGCCATTTCTTCGATTCTATCTAAGTCCGGTTCTGTTTTTCCATTTTCATAATTAGATATAGTTTGCCTAGTCACATAAAGTTTTTGTGCCAAATCTTCTTGTGACATAGCTTGTTGTTCTCTATATTTACGAATGTTTTTAGAAAGATTTGACATAAGATCACCTTCTTTCAATTACAGTATGATAAAACTATGTCAATTTGTCACGCAAAGATTCTTTAACAGCGCTAATATTTGTAGAATACTTACTATACAAATCTTTTTATTCTTTTAAAAATTGAAAAATAATTGTCGATTGGTTTTATTCCATCAACTAAAATAACTTTTTATTATCTTCCAGCTAGAATTTCAAATCTTCCTTAATTTTTCTGTCCAACATCGTTTCACCGTTTTTATCATTGCATATATCAAAGCTTATCATTTTATAAATTGCATTTTTCCATCCTTCACAAAAAAAAGACCTTGCTTTCGCAAGATCAAATTTGTTTATGGTACGCTTCATACAATTCATTTTTAGAACCGTTCATTTCTTGAGCTACTTGTTTGATCGCATCTTTAGTTTTAATGCCTTTATCAACCAAGCACTGCACTTTTTTTAAAGCTTCTTCCATATCAAAGTCTTTGACTTCTTGTTTTTTTCCTTCAATAAGTACTACCATTTCACCTTTTAAAGAAGATGCGATTTTCAACACTTCTTCAATCGTTCCTCGAATGTATTCTTCATATAATTTTGTCAACTCACGAGCTAAAACGATCTCTCTGTTTCCTAATACATCCAAACAATCTTGTAACATATCTTCAATTCGATGAGGTGCTTCATAAAAAATCATTGTATACGGAAACTCTTTAAGTTCTTCCAGCTGTTTTTTCCTTCGATTTCTTTTATTCTCTAAAAAGCCATAAAACAGATAGTGTTCTGTTGATAAGCCACTTGCTACTAAAGCATTGGTTGCCGCATTAGCTCCAGATAAAGAAACTACATTAAAATCTTTTTCAATTGCTTCTTTTACCAGTCTTTGTCCCGGATCTGAAACTAGCGGATATCCGGCATCACTGACAACAGCCACTTGTTTCCCCTGCTCCAAAAGATGTAAGATTTCCGGAATGCTGGTGGCTTGATTGTGTTCATGATGTGATATCAAAGGTTTCTGAATTTGATAAGCCATACACAGTTTTTTCGTATTACGCGTATCTTCGGCTGCAATCACATCCACTTGTTTTAACACTTCTAAAGCCCTGGGTGTCATCTCCTGTAAATTTCCAATGGGCGTTGGCACTAAATATAATGTCGCATTATCATTTTGAAAGCTTTTTTGCCTTTTCATTTTTCTTTTCCCTGTCTGGCCAAAGTTCATCAAAAGAAACAAAACGAACTTCCTCTTTATTCTCTAATTTTGCCTGTTTTTGAAGAACATTCATAGACGTAATGCGATAACGCGTATCTTCAAAAGTGATTTGTGAATTAATCTTAGGCAATCCCTCTCGCAATTGTGTATATTCATCATTTTCATATCGAAGACAACACATCAACTTTCCGCACTGTCCGCTCAATTTTTGAATATTCAAAGCTAAAAGCTGGTTTTTAGCCATATTAATGGAAATGGCCTCAAAATCTGTAAGGAATCTGGAACAACACGTTTCCATACCACAGTTTCCTAAACCTCCAACCATTTTTGCTTTATTTCTTGGGCCCACCTGGCGAAGTTCAATACGACAATGTAACTGACCCGCCAAATCTTTTAACAACTGACGAAAATCCACACGATCATCACTGACATAAGTAAAGATGACTTTAGAACGATCCAATGTATATTCTCCGCTGATCAGATGCATATCCAATTGCAGATTTTCAATACATTGATGACAGATCTTCATAGCTTTCTTTGCTTTTTCATCATTTTCATTTTTCTGGATCAAATCGTACTCTGTAGCCAAACGTAATACAGGTTTTAAAGATCCTTTTACTTTTTTGGCATCAAAAAGAATAGAGTCAGAACAAACTTTTCCTAATTCTTTTCCACGAACAGTTTCTACAACGACCATATCCTGTTCTTTATACGGTATATCGGAACCAAAAGTATAAGCTTTTTTAGATTCTTCAAATTGAATATATACAATATATTTATATTTACGATTTTCATTTTGTATCTCATTGTTTTTCAAGATATCACAACCTTTCTTATTTGATTATACAGTTTATCTAAAAATAACGCGAGCTCAACCGGACGACGAAGCATATCCAATCCTTCAATTAATAGTTTCTGAATATGAATTTGTTTGGATAAAGAAAAATTTTGTTTATTTTCTTTCGTATAATATAATACACATTCCATCCAAAATCGCACTTTTTCCTTTTGCATATGATCCGATTTAGGAATAAATACTTCCCTTTGCATAGAAAGGATCGTAGAAAAATCATCCGCATTCATAATATATTTTTTAGCCGATTCTTTGATCAGATCAAAATCTTGCCATGTAAGAATTTCTTTAGCTTGCTGCATAGTATAGCCAAACTGTGCCAACATCTTTGCACTTTCTGTATCTGTTAATTCTTCGAGCATAGCTATAAAACGTTGTTTGGATGCAGGACGAAATTGTATCCATTGGCAACGGGATTGTATCGTAGGTAATACGTTTGATTTTTCATCTGCACTGATGATCGCAAAAATGCCCGGCCTAGGCTCTTCTAAAAATTTTAATAAGGAATTTGAAGCATCTGGTGTAGCCTGATCAAATTGTTCCAAAAAATAAATTCTTCGGTTTTCTATTTCCACACTGGTTGCTTCAAAAAAAGCCTGCAGATCTAAAATATCTTTTTTCTTGATTCGATTTTTATCACCATGTATCCATTTAAAATCAATAGCTTCTTCATTTTGAATTCTTTGACACACATCGCATTCTTGACATGCAAAACCATCGTTATCGGTATGATGACAAACTAAACTTTGTGCTAAAAGTATGGCCATTTCATTTTTTGGACTCCCTTTGGGACCAACAAAAAGATAAGCATGTGCCAAATGATCTTTTTTTAAGGCGTTAGATAGTGTTTGATATACAACCGGCTGTTCTTTTTTTAATTGTTCTTTATTCATAGCTTTGAATCACCTTCAAAACTTCACTTAAAACAGATTGAAGAACAATTTCTGCTTCAGGTTCTGCATCGATCACACAAATCCGTTCCGGATACATCTGAATTAATGTTTCATAGCCTTGACGAACCTTTTGGTGAAAATCATCTTGTTCATTATCCAGACGATTTTTCTCACCTCTTTGATTCATCCGCTTTTGTCCTGTTTCCATTGATACCTTTAAAAATATAGTTTTTTGAGGCATGCAATCATGAATTGCGAATTTGTTAATATCCCAAATTTCAGGAATCCCTATATCTCGAGCATATCCTTGATAAGCTAAACTGGAATCAACAAACCGATCACAAAGAACAATCTTTTTTTCTTGTAATGCCGGAAGTACGATATCCACCAAGTGCTGACGACGACTAGCGGCAAACAACAAAGCTTCCGTTCTAGGATCCATATTCTCATTTTCATCACTCAAAAGAATATTTCGTATTTCTTCTGCGATTTTTGATCCTCCAGGCTCTCTTGTATATACAACTGTATAGCCTCTTGCTTCTAATTCTTTTTTTAGCCCCATACAGACTGTTGTCTTTCCAGCGCCATCGTTTCCTTCTAATGTAATAAAAACACCTTGTTTCATACCATCACCAACCTAGTGTAATTCTCCTTATCTCATTAAAATGGATTCTTTTTCAAGAATCTCCTTTAGTTTATCACAGATACAACCTACTTTACATTATTGAAATTTTATTAAGACAGATAACATAATTTTGATCTTTATGAATTTCTATATTTTATAAATTCCAATGCGCTTGATCGTATCGACCTTGAAAATTTCATAAATTCTTGTTAGCTTTAATCCATAAGGTGATATCATGTGCGGACAATTTTATATAGATGATAAAGATGCGATAACTTTACAAAAACAATCATTTCTTTCTACTGTTCCAAAAGGATTGATTCGACCAACGGATCCAGCTTTCGTATGGATATATTCACATCAAAAGATACAGGGAAAGATCATGAAATTTGGTTGGAAAAAACAATCTTTATTGATAAATGCGCGTAGCGAAACCTTATTGGAAAAGCCTTCTTTTAAGAATGTAGCATATAAAAATCGCTGTATCATTCCTTGTTCTTACTACTATGAATGGACAAAATTAAAAGAGAGAGCTTCTTTCTATTTACCAGATCAAATGTTATATATAGCCGGTATTTATGATCATGACCAATTTGTGATATTGACAACAAAGGCCAATGCTTCTATTCATTCTATACACGGTCGAATGCCCTTGATCTTAGATAAAAGTCAATGTAGATCCTGGTTACAAGATTCATCAAAACTTCCATCTTTACTACAAAGCATACCGACTTTATTACAATCTAAGCAAAGACAAAAACAACTATCTTTCTTTTAAATGAAGAATTATAATGATACTCGAAAGAAGGTTTTACAATGAATACTCAATTAATTGAAGAATTAAAAAGTTATAAAGACCTGCAAGTCGTAGCGGTATCTAAGAAAAGGTCAAAAGATCAAATTGATGAAATGGCTAAGACAGGATTTACGACATTTGGTGAAAATCGTGTACAGGAATTTCTTGAAAAATATGATCCTGCTTATACTTGGCACATTATAGGTCATTTACAAACCAATAAAGTAAAATACATTATTGGAAAAGTAGATTTGATCGAATCTCTGGATTCTGAAAAGTTGGCATTAGAAATTGAAAAACAAGCATCTAAACAAAATCTTGTACAAAAAGTTCTTGTTCAAATCAAAATATCTAATGATCCCTTAAAAACAGGACTTGCCTATGAAGAAGCTCCTTCCTTTTTAGAAAAGATCAATTCATTACAACATATTCAAGTAAAAGGATTTATGTGTGTCGCAACCCATACAGAAGATATGGATCTGGTTGCCAAAGAATTTGAAGCTATGCATTCTCTTTATGTAAAGATGAAAGCTTTGTATCCACAAATTGATACATTATCTATGGGAATGAGCCATGATTATAAAATTGCGATAGAACATGGAAGCAACATGGTTCGAATTGGTACAGCACTTTTTGAATAAATATTTTTTGAAAAAATGTGACTTCATGTGAAATTACTTCTACATTGAAAAAAAGATGATATACTAATCGCATGCAAAGAAAAAGAAGATTAAAACCTAAAGTTAAAATTGGTATTTTAGTGATTTTATGTATTGCTTGTCTTACTGGTGTTTTCTTTTGGTTCCATTCAAATCAAGATACACAAAATAACGAATCAGTTGAAACTGTCGCAACACTTTGTATCGATCCGGGCCATGGAGGATACGATTCTGGAACGATTGGTGCAGATGGATCTTATGAGAAAGACATTAATCTTGAAATTGCTTTAGAGGTTGGAAAAGAAATAGAAAAAGAAGAACCCAGAATTAAAGTAATTTATACAAGAGACAGTGATAAAGTCACTTGGCCTGAAGATGAAGAAGAAGATTTAAAAGCACGAGTTAAATTTGCTCAAGATAATAACGCAGATTATTATCTGAGTATTCATATGAATTCCAATGAAGATCCAAGTGCCTTTGGTTATGAAAGTTATATTCGTGAAAATGATAAAACATCACAGGCAATCGTAGAAAATATCGTTAAAGACTTAGATGAAGAGGGTTGGCAATACAACCGCGGTATTTTATATGTCGAACAATATCCTTTATATGTTGTAAGCAATCAATCTATCCCCTCTTTATTATTTGAGGCTGGATTTATGAGCAATTATCAGGAATGTACTGAACTTCAACAAAGTAAAAATCAAAAAATTATTGCGAAAGCCATCGCAAAAGCTTACATTGATCAAATACTGGAGGATAAAGTCTCCAATTAAAACAAAGGACAGAAACCTGTCCTTTTATTTTGATTTATTTGGTAATAAAAGTTGTATAGCTTTAGGAACGATTTCAATAGTCGGATTTTTAACCGGTCTGATTTCTCCATCCAGATTCATCATGATCTCTTTATTTTCTGTATCCACATGACAAACCGTACCTTGTAATACAACTACTAATTCCGGATAATGTATATGTTCTCCCTTTTCATACAATTTAGCCATAGATATGATTTGTGTTCTTTTTACATCTTTGATCAAACAAATATCCATGACACCATCATTTAAAACTGCATTCGGACAAGATTTATAACCTCCTCCATAATACTGGCCATTGGCAAAGACAAGAAAAGTATATTTTTCCTCTGGAAATCTATTTTCATCGATCTGTATACGATATGTATTTCCTAAAGGTTTTCTAAGGCTTGCCAACATGCCCATATAATAGGGAAAGATGCCGCCTATAGGAATATATTTTTTATATTTATTCGCATATTCTGCGACATGCACATCAAAACCAATTGATGCCGTATTTAATACATATTCACCATTTACTTTTAAAAGATCACATTCCATTTCTACAGGATTCTGGTAGGCAGAAAGATCTAAAAAATCTTGCGCTGTCAAATCAGGGAAACTTTTTATAAAATCATTACCTGTTCCAGTAGGCAATATGGATAAATAAATATGTTTGGCACCAACCATTCCATTTACGACTTCATGAAGCGTTCCATCTCCTCCACAAGCAAAAAGATGAACATCTTCTTCTGTCTTTAAAGCATATTTTTGGGCAATAAATTGCGCATGCCCCGGACTGTTTGTCTTTTCAATAATAATTCTTCTTCCTTGAAAATTTTCTTTGATTTGTTGAATCAAGGCATATTGTTCTTTTTTGCCAGAATGGGGGTTGATGATAAATACATCTTTCATAAATTTATCCTTCTTTCTTTAAAAGTCTTTGAATACATTCATTCGCTAGTAACAGTCCTGCTGTAGCAGGGACAAAGATCATCGAATACAACGGTTTATCCGGGGCTTGTTTAACCGGTGCTTCGATACTGGAAACGACCCATATTTTATCTCGTATTTTATTTTTTCGCTTCCATATACGTAAACGTTTTGCCATTGGATCGTACGATGTTTTTTCAAGTTCCATGATTTGTAATGCGGTTGGATCTTTCTTTCGAGCCATTCCCATACTTGAAAGAAATGGTATTTTTCGTTGTAAACAAGCCTTGTATAAATCTTGTTTGCTCGAAATAGAATCAATACAATCTATCACAAAATCAACAGGTGTTAGAAACAATTCATCATCTTTTGTAGAATCATAAAAGAAAGTAAATGCTTTTACATTACAATCTGGATTAATTGTTTGAATACGTTCTTTTAAAACATCCACTTTATTTTTTCCAATCGTCTCTAGGGTTGCCGGTAACTGACGATTTAAATTGCTCAGTTCAAAGACATCCGCATCTACTAAAATCAAATTTCCTATGCCAGTTCTAGCCAATGCTTCTACACAAAAAGAACCAACACCACCAGTACCTATTACCATTACTGTTTTTTTGGCTAAGATATCCACTGCTTCTTTTCCAAGAAGTCCTTCTGTTCTTTTATTTTCCATCATACCATTCCCTGATCTTTATATATATATCTGGATCTTCTTTATCAAACCAATGCACCGGCATTTGATGTTTAAACCATGTATATTGCCTTTTGGCATATTGCCTAGAGTGTTTTTTAATATTTTCTTTTACTGTATCCAAAGTTTCTATTCCTTCAAAATAAGGTTTGAACTCTTTATAACCAATTCCTTGAAAACTTGTATAATCCCATGTTTTAGGATCTTGAAACAGTGTTGTCACTTCTTGTTTCAATCCTTGCGCAAACATCTTATCCACTCGCTGATTGATTCTTTCATACAATTGATTTCTATCCATATCTAAACCTAAAAAATATATATCGTATAAAGGTCTATGTTCCTGAAGTGCTTCTCGTTGACTTTTTGATGGTCCTTCATGTGCAATCTGCAAAGCTCGAACAACTCGTTTTCGATTGTTTGGATGTATTTTTTCACAAGATAAGGGGTCTACTTTTTTTAATAAATCATATAATTGCTCATTATCTAATGTTTCTAAATATTTTGTATATGTTTCATCAAATTTCTCTTCTTCAAAAACATAATCGTATAAAGCCGCTTTTAAATATAAACCGGTTCCTCCACACAAAATAGGAAGTTTATTTTTATTTAAAATTTGATGAATCGACTCTCTGGCTTTTTCCTGAAATATCTTCACATTATAGGGTTCTTTATAATCTTGAATTCCTACCAGATAATGTGTAATACCTTCCATTTCTTCATCTGTGATTTTTGCGGTTCCTATATTCATTTGCGTATAAACTTGCATAGAATCTCCAGAGATAATCTCTCCATGAAATTCTTTTGCGAGTTGAATTGAAAGTGAAGTTTTGCCAATTCCTGTAGGTCCTACAATAACCAATATTTTATCCACGTTCAAATTCCTTTCTAAGATCTTTATCGCTCATAGTGATAACTGTCGGTCTTCCATGAGGGCAATGATAAGGTTGTTTACACTTTTGTAAATCCAGGATTACTTGTTCCATCTCCGCCTGCGTTAAAGCTCTGTGAAAACGAATTGAAGAATGACATGCCATTGTCGCAATTACATGTTTACGCAATCTTTCCATATCTATTTCTTGATTCTGTACAAAATAATCTAACAAATCATAAAAGAATTCTTCCTGATGTACATTCTGAAACCACAAAGGTATTTCGCGAACAAGTAACTGATCTGTACCAAAAACATCAAAATAAAGTCCAAAAAAATTCACTTGTTCATTGATTTTATCAATTTGTGCCACTAGATTACTGGAAACATGGAGTTGAATTGGTACCATCAAAGGCTGTGTTTTGGTTGTCGGATGACTAAGCTTTTCAACAAGCTGCTCATAGTGATATCTCTCTTGTGCCGCATGTTGATCAATAATAACCAATCCTTCTTCATTTTCACATAAAATATAAGATTCTTTTAATTGTCCAATCACTTTTAAATGACAGAAGAAATCATAACCTGTTGTATTGTCTTCCTCTTCTTTTTCAATCGATGCCTCATAAATTTCTTCTTGTTCGCAAATTTTATTTTCTGTTGGTTTTTGATACGTATCAAATGCTTTTGCGATAGGATCTTCTATCTTGACAGACGTTATTTCAGGTTGCTCTTTGATCTTCTTTTCTTCTTTTCGAACAGGATATGGAAATGAAATTTGTTGTTGTTCAAAAACTGGGGTTGGTTTAGGTTGTACTTTTACAGTCTTTAACGAAGAAGATATCGCATCCATCAATGTCTTTTTGATCAATTCCAATAATTCACTTTGTTTTGACAAACGAATTTCCCATTTATTAGGATGAACATTGACATCAACTAATTGTGCATCCGTCTTTATATCTAAAATTACGATTGGAAAACGATTGGAAGGCATATAATGCGAATATGCATCTAAAATTGCCTTTTGAATAGGAATGCTTCGAATCAGTCGCGTATTCATTGTGATAAACATAAAATACTTCGTAGCTCGATTGATCTTAGGTTGTACCGCATACCCTGAAATTTGAAAATCGTCACTTTTTTGTTCAAAAGAAATCGCATTAGATGCCACTTCTTTTCCATACATTTGATATAGTATCTCCTGTAAATTCCCATTTCCTGATGTTTGAAATACTATACGACCATCATGAGATAAAGTAAAACGAATCTCTGGATGAGATAAAGCCATTTTATTGATCAAATCGGCAATAATACTAAATTCATAAGATATACTTTTTAAATGTTTGAATCGTGCCGGTGTCTTTAAAAACAAGGAACTGATTTCAATTCTTGTTCCCAGTGGACAATTGCACTTTTCTTTCGTAATCAATTCTCCATAATGATAGCGAATCAAAGTTCCCTGACTGCCATCATTAGTTTGTAATTCTACTTTGGCTACAGATGCGATACTTGGCAATGCTTCTCCACGAAATCCCATGGTATGAATATTAAATAAATCTTCTTCCTGTTTCAGTTTACTTGTCGCATGACGCATAAAAGCCATCTTTGCATCTTCATAGTCCATTCCGCTTCCATCATCGGTGATGATTAGTTTTTCAATACCGCCTTGAAAAGCTTCTACATCGATAACTTTAGCACCGGCATCAATACTGTTTTCTACGCATTCTTTGACAATACCTGCCGGCCGCTCAACTACTTCTCCGGCTGCAATCATATTTGTCAAATGCTCGCTTAATACTTGAATTTTGGACATTTGTCCTCCTTTTATTCTTCAATGGCATCTGCCAATTTCTTTAACTCATATAAGAAATCCTGCGCATCTCTAGGTGTCATGGAATCTACATCTAGATTTTGTAGTCTTTCCATAATTTCTGACTTTTTAGGTTCCACTTGATCCATGACAAAAAGGCTGGGCTGATAATCTTGAGAAACACCTTGGCTTTCAAAATCCTGTAAAAGCTGATTGGCACGATCCAACACCACTTTAGGAAGATGAGCCAGCCTTGCGACATTAATACCATAAGATTTATCCGCTTTTCCTTCAATGACACGATATCTGAATTCAATTTCACCTTTTTGTTCTTTTACATCTACATGTACGTTTGTAATTCCTTTATGTTGTTGATCTAATTGTGTCAATTCATGATAATGCGTTGAAAATAAAGTTTTGGCCTGAATTGCCTCATTGATATACTCTAACATTGCTTGTGCCAATGCCATACCATCATAGGTTGCGGTACCTCGACCGATCTCATCAAACAAAATCAAAGAACGCTTTGTCGCATATCGCAATGCCACATTTGCTTCCATCATCTCCACCATAAAAGTTGATTTGCCTGTTAAAATATCATCACTGGCGCCAATTCGTGTAAAAATTCGATCAAATATAGGCAGCTCTGCTTTTTTAGCAGGTATAAAACTTCCCATTTGCGCCATAATCACTAATAGTGCGTTTTGTCGCATATAAGTAGATTTACCACCCATGTTTGGTCCGGTGATCAACTGTACTGACTCTTCATCCTGCATGATCCAATCATTAGATACATATTTTTTCTTTTTCATACGTGCATCTAATATAGGATGTTTTCCTTCAATGATACAAACACTTTGATCTGGATGAAAAACAGGACATATATATCCTTTTTCAGAAGCTAATATTGCCAAAGAAACTAATACATCAATAGTAGCTAATGTTTTGGCTAAAGAGTGCAAATCAAAAAGACGAATTTTAATCGTTTCTAAAAGTTCTTTAAATAAAGCTTGCTCCAATTTTACTTTTTCTTCCTGTGCATGAAGAATTTGTTCTTCTTTTTCCTTTAACTCCTGTGTTACAAATCGTGTCGCATTGGCCAAAGTCTGTTTTGGATGATAGCCAAACTCTTCTTTAATAGCGCTTAAATTTCCATTTCTTACTTCAATATAATAACCAAAAACACGATTATATCCTATCTTTAAAGATTTAACGCCTGTTCTTTCTCGTTCTTTAGACTCTAATTCCAATATGAAATTTTTGCCTTTTTCGCTCATTTCGCGTAATTCATCTAGTTTTTGATCATAACCTTGTTGAAAAACACCTCCATCTTTCATGGTTAATGGAGGATCTGGTACAATAGCACCTTGAATCAAGTGATAAAGATCTTGACAAGATGGCGTATTCAAAAACTCAGGATAGCTGTCCAATTCTGCTGCCAGATCTAAAATCGGTTTGGCATGTTCTAATGTTGCCACCAGTTGTAACACATCTCTTGGGCTGGCATTTCCATAAGCCATACGGGAAGCCAATCGCTCCATGTCATAAACATACATCAGATGTTCTTTCAAGTTTTCTCTAAGCATGAAATCTTGAATCAACTTCGATATAGCTTGTTGTCTTTGATCTATTTTATTAACATCCAATAAAGGTAATTCGATCCATCGTTTTAAAAGACGAGAACCCATGGCACTTTGGCATCGATCCATAAAATCCCACAAGCTGCATCCTTTATCATTCGATGATTGACTGTTTACTAGCTCTAAGTGATTTTTTGTCTCATAATCCATAATCAAATTTGCCTCTTTATTCATACAGATTACAGGCAAAAAATGATCAATGTGCTGTTTCTGTGTTTCTTTTAAATATCCCATCAATTGTGCTAATGTCATTTTTAAAACATCAGAAGCATCTTCCTTTAACAAAACCAGATCTTCTGGATCCAATTCCGTTTTTTTCTGATAAGAAATGGTGCAATTTCCCATTTCTTCCAAAGCTTGTTTCCAACGTTTATCTAAACTCAATGAACATATGACCTCGCACACTTCTTGTTCCAACAATGCTTTTTGTAAAGAAACTAAAGATCTTTCCAATGTTTGATATTTTAATTCACCCGTACTTAATTCCGCATATAAAACAACAATTTCAAAACTGGATACGGTAACACTTGCCATATAATTTGAAACTCTTGCATCCTGATTTTCATCCATATATGTTCCAGGCGTTATGATCTTAATGATGCCGCGATCCACCAATCCTTTAGAGGTTGCCGGATCTGAAAGTTGTTCACAAATAGCTACTTTGTATCCTTTTTTTATCAATCTTTGTATATAAGAATTTGCCGCATGATAAGGAATTCCGCACATCGGAACTTTTTCTTCCACACCGGCACTTCTTCCTGTTAAAACTAAATCGAGTTCCTGACTAGCAACTTTGGCATCTTCAAAAAACATCTCGTAAAAATCACCCAAACGATAAAAAAGAATGGGCTCCGGATTTTCTTCTTTTAGTTTTATATAGTGTTGCATCATAGGTGTATATTTTTTTTCTGACATGCATCTATTATAACAATTTTTATATAAGTTTTGAATTTTTCTACATCCAATATTACAGTATATTTATAATAAGAATGCAATGTTTTACTCATAACTATGATATACTAATACACATCAGATAAGGGGGTTATACGATGAAACAAACCATTACTTTTGGAAAACATACATTTCGTATTGACACAGGTTTTCTGATCATGTTGATTTTATTGGGACTTACCAGTTTCTTTGCCTTATATAATGCATTTAATCTAATCAGCGATGGATCCGGATATGGATATATGCTTCGTCAAATCATATGGTACATTATAGGATTTTCCGCAATGTTTTTTCTGTGTTCCTTACAAAATAAAGCCATTTATCCCCTGATGAAAAAAGCTTACAATTTTCTGATGGCTTGTTTAGTATATTTATTGATCTCCCGCCTTTTGATTCTTGTCAGTTCTGGAAGTATCCACCTTCCTTTTGCCAATGAAATAAACGGTGCTGTTTCCTGGTTTTCATTACTGTTTGCGAGTTTTCAGCCAAGTGAATTTATAAAAATCGTACTTATTGTAATGATTTCCAAAATAATAGCAACTCACCAGGAAAATCATCCCAATCCAACAAACAAAGATGATTTAGCCTTATTGATAAAAATTGGAAAAGTGCTTTTACCACCTTTGATTCTTATTTTTCTACAACCAGATACAGGTGTTATGATCATTATTTTATTAAATACTTTGATCTTGCTTTTATGTTCCGGTATTCGTAAACAATATGTCTGGATCATCGCAATACTTATTTTATGTGCTGTTGCCGGTTTTTTCTTCCTCTATTTTTTTCAAAGAGATTTATTAGAAGCCATCCTATCAAATTATCGTCTAGCGCGAATTGATGCCTGGTTAGATCCAGAAGGAAATATACAGGGAAGTTCCAACCAGTTATATACAGCTTTATTATCTTTAGGAAGTGCCGGTTTAAGTGGCCATGGATTACAAGCTGATATCATTGCGATTCCAGAAGCACATACCGATTTCATTTTTGCAGCAGTAGGACAATGCTTTGGTTTACTTGGAACCACTTTTATCCTGTTTATCTGTTTTGCCTTTGATATCGTTCTATTCAAAATTGCATATAACACAAAAGATCGAATGGATCGTTATGTCGTTATAGGAGTAATCGCAATGCTTGTATATCAACAGCTTCAAAACCTAGGTATGATCGTGGGGCTTGTTCCTATTACTGGTATTACTTTGCCAATGATTTCTTATGGAGGAAGTAGTATTTTATCCTATTTCATCGCCTTTGCGATCGTTATGAACATTTCACCTGTATCTAAAAAAACTTGGGTGTTTGGCAAAAAACAACCAAAAAAAGTAAGTACATTGAAAAGAAGGTCTCTTGTCAAGACCTTCAAAAAATCACATTAATATAGATTTTTAAGACGTTTTAAGTACGAATAATTTCTATATCGTGCAAAACGTACTTTTTTTTCTGAAGTTTTTATATATAATTCCTCTACATCATTTAATGATTGATCTAAATGATCAAAACAAGCCCTGGCCAACGCCAATGACTTTCCTCGTATCATGATTTGACGATCTAAACGCATAATATAGGGATTACGAAGAGAATGATGATTCTTATGTGCAATAGGCATAATTTCGCATAATTGAAGAATACGAAGACCATCATCAATGACCGCTCCCTGCAAAGCTCTATTGATTGCCGTAGAACCTGCTTGTGTGCTGATACAAATTCCAGATCCATTACAATGTTCAAAGAACTCACCATCTATATAAACATCCAATGATAAAGTTTTAGATACTGATTCAATCCGAATTTCATTTAACGCATAAATCAAATCCGAATCTTGAGATGTTTTCATTTCCAGTAAAGGCATCTCTTCAAAATCCGGTTCTTTATGAAATATATCATTTAAAAAAGTATCAATTTCTTCCTGTGTATAATCCGTAAAAAATCCAAGCGTACCAGTATGGATCCCGACAAAGCTTACATCATTTAAAATAGAAAGATATTTATGTATCCCACGTAAAAGCGTACCATCTCCTCCAATAGAAATTATTAATTCTGGATTTTCACGATCATAATTCCAACCAAATTCTATACACTTTCGTATAACATATTCTGAAATTGATTCAGAAAAATCATCTGTTCTTACAATTGTCGCAAAACGCATAATTCATCTTTCCTTTCATTGTTTTCTATTGTACCATATTTCAAAAGGAGATTGATTTATGAAACAACCAATAGAACGAGAGTTGAAAATTTTGATTACCGAAAAAGATATGAATTTCATCATAAAATCATATGATTTAAAAAATTACAAAATCCAAACAAATACTTACTACGATACTGAAGATAGAAAAATAAAACAAAAACAAGGAGCAGTTCGTATACGCACTATTAATGATACCTATATTTTCACATTGAAAATAAGAAAAGACTCTATAACACATTTTGAATACGAAAAACAAGTATCCACCTATGAATTATCAAAAATTGATGATCCTGAAGTATTACATTGGTTAAACATGCATGAAATTTCCATAGCCGATTTAAAACCTATCGCATCATTTACAACAAAAAGATATGAAAAAGATCTTAAAAACGCCATTCTATGTGCTGATATTACAAATTTTGGTAATTACACAGACTACGAATTAGAATATGAATATAAATATGAACATGACGGAATTTCATATTTTAATCAGATTTTAAGTCAGATTCATAAACATTATACAAAAAATTGCCCTAGCAAAATTGCCAGAGCCTTCAATCAAAATTAAAATTTATGAGTCAATCGATAGAAGAAGGATTTAGAATTATATTCTTCTTCTTTCTTTTTATAATCTTCAATTTTTTGCCGCATCTGTTCTACAGATTCAGCTTCTTCTCTAAGAACTTCATTCTCATGTTGAAGTTTTTGGATCTTTTCTTCTTTACTTTGATTCTCTAATAAGAAAGTCTGTTTATTTTTTTCTATTTCTAATGCCAATCTTTCTTTATATAATTCCTCGATTTTTTCTTGAGCTTTCTCTTTTTCTTCTATTATAGCTTTCAACTTTTCATTTTCATACCGAAGTTCCATTTCCACTGTAGAAACTTCATGTTTTTCTTTACGAAAATATTTTGACAAATGCTCAACACCTTCAGCTTTGATCGTGATCCGTCGCGTTTCTGGGTTCTTATATTTCCAATCTTTATCAGGATTATCTTTTACAAGTTTCGCAATCGCTTTATCTACTGTATTTCTAGATTTCGAAAAATGTTGGCAAATTTGCGCTATATCCATGTCATAAAAGACATCAATTGGCTTTTTATCCTCCATTATAATCCCCTTTCCTATGATTTTCCTAAGCAAATAATTATTGTGCTTTTCTATATTAGCATATTTTATTTCATATTTCTATAGTATCATAGGATATTCAGATAGTTTTTATAATTTATATTCTTTCTATGATTTATCATATTTTCATCCTATGATTTTTCATAATCGTGTTTTTTAAATTTTCTCATTCTTTTCATCATTCATATGAACTGATTATTCATTTATATGAATGATATTTTTATAATATTACTTTTCATATGAATTTTTATTTTCTTAAAATTCATATTTTTCATTTCATATGATTTTTGTTTTTCTATATTTTTAATTTTCATATTCATTCATATATAAGATGTGAATTTCATATTCCATTAACAACAATAATAATTTACACACATGATTTTTCATATGAATTGTGTTTTTATTATTCTATTTAAATTGTATATATGAAAAAATATATGATTTATCATAATAAATCATATATTTTTAATAAAATTATTGGAATTATCCTACTTTAAATAGGAAAAATCACAAATAATTCATATGATACATCCTAAAAGCGATTATTTTCTTCCCTGGAATGCCTTTAGAAGCGTTAAACTATCTGTATAATCCAAATGTCCACCCATAGGAATGCCATATGCTAATCGTGTGACTAAAACATCCTTTCCAATCAGCTTTTCAATATATAAAGACGTTGTCTCCCCTTCTACAGTAGGATCTAAAGCTAAAATAACTTCTTTAACTTGTTGATCCTTTATTCTTTGTACTAACGAATCTATATTTATATCTTCTGGAAGAATCCCTTTTGATGTATTTATAACACCATTTAAAACATGATATACCCCTTTATATTCTTGAATAGATTCAATTGCCATAATATCTTTTGGGCTTTGTACCACACATAAAAGGGAATGATCTCTTTTTGAATCTGAACAAATTGAACAAGTATCTCCATCACTCAAGTTGCCACAGACTTTACAAACTTCTACACCTTCTAATAGTACTTGTAAAGATTGTACAAATCCTTCTTTCTTTTCTTGTTGCCAATTCAATGTTTCAAAAGCATACCTTTCTGCCGTTTTACGACCAACTCCCGGTAGGTTTTGAAACGCCAATATTAGATTTTCAAATTTCTTTGGATACATCCTTTTCCTCCATGTTCGTATTTTCCTTTTTTATTCATATGATTAGTCATTTATGATCGTTATCCCAGGAAAATATTTTTTCATCTTTTCCTCTATACTTTCTTCTCTTGTTTCACTTTTTTCGATTTTTGGTTGTATTAGCACTTCTGCTGGCTCTGGCAAATTATGTGCTACCATTCTTTGTCTAAATTCTTCTATCACTCTATTATGTTGTATAGAGTCTATTGCGAAAACTACTTTTGGTGTACCTAATAATTGTTCTGTGTAATTTTCATATCCTTCTTCCAATTGCATGGCGTTTATTTCTTTCGCCTGAATTTCTGATTTCACACAAATAATCATATAAGTGTTACCACTGGCCACTGCATTTACATTTCTTAATGTAGCTGCATATTTAGCCATTTCCAAATCACTTAAGTATGTATCATTTTCTTTTAATTTCATGGAATCAATCTGTCTTTGTGTCTTCTTAGCACCTACTAACAATTGAAGTACGTATTCATCACTTAATATGATTTTACGATCTCTATTTCCCACCTCTTTTGATGTTTCACGTGAAACATCAGATATTTTATTTTCTTCTAAAATCGCCTTAGAATCGCCATTTTCTGCGTTTTCTTTCTCTTTTTCTGATTGTTCAGATACTGTTTCATATGAGTTTATAGTTTTTTCCATATCTTTTTGAGAATCTGAATTATCATTTGAAATATCTTCTTGTACGTTAATATTTAAGTTATTTTCATATGAATCAGCAATAGATTTTAATAAACCTGTTTCTAAATAATCTATTACACTTGATGCATAATTAAATTTGTTATATACATCCATTAATTCATCTAAAACACGTACTCTAAAAGGTGAAGGAGCCATTGATATTTTTTCATGAATAATTTTTTTATTAGAATCTGTCACTAAATCTGTATTTGGTGCATAATCTAAAATAATACTGTCTTTTAATAAAGAAATAAGATCTTGTGTTAATCTCTTTAAATCCATTCCGGATTCTTCTGCATCTTGAAGTTTTTGAATCACAAATTCTACATTCTTTTTATAAAGTGCATAGAATAGCTCACCTAATTCTTCTAATGTGACTACACCATAAATCTGCCGAACATCATTAGCGTTGATTTTGGAAGTGCAGAAAGCAACACATTGATCTAATATTGATAAGGCATCTCGCATACCACCATCACTTAATTGTGCAATTAGACGAATCGCATTTTGATCAATCTGTATTTTTTCTTGTTCACAGACTATTGTCAATCGTTTCATCAAATCTTCCATGCAGACTTTATTGAAATCAAATCTCTGGCATCGAGATATAATAGTAGGAATGACTTTATTTGGCTCTGTTGTAGCCAAGATAAAAACTACATGTGCTGGCGGTTCTTCAATCGTCTTTAAAAGGGCATTAAATGCTCCTGTTGTCATCATATGAACTTCATCTATGATGTACACTTTATATTTTCCTTGCATAGGTGCATATTTGACACGTTCGATAAGATTACGAACTTCGTCAACACCATTATTGGATGCTGCATCTATTTCAATAATATCTGGATGATTTCCAGATTGAACCATCTGACAATTCGTACATTTTTCACATGGCTTATGATTTTCACTTTCACAATTCAACATCTTCGCAAATATTTTGGCAACAGATGTTTTTCCCGTACCACGAGGTCCGCAAAATAAATAAGCATGGCCTATACGATTCTGATCAATTGCATTTTTTAATGTCTGGATAATATGTTTTTGTCCTACAACATCCTCAAATTTTTGGGGTCTATATTTTCTATATAATGCCTGATACATACATTCAGACCTCACTTTCTAGCTCTATCATTATAGCATAAAGGCTCAAGCCTTCTTGCGTTTCTGTTTAAAAAACTCCTTCAAAAGACTTGAGCACTTTTCTTCTAATATTCCACCTTGATATTTTGGATAATGATTAAACCCTCTTGTTTCAAACAGATTTGTACATGAACCAGCACAACCCCCTTTGGGATCATATGCTCCATATACAACTCTTTCTATCCTAGATTGTATAATGGCACCAGCACACATTGGACAAGGCTCCAGGGTAACATATAACGTACATCCTTCTAATCGCCAGGTATTTAATTTCTTACAGGCTTTCTGTATAGCTAAAATTTCTGCATGGGCGATAGATTGTTGTTTCATTTCTCTTTTATTATAAGCACGAGCAATGATTTGATCATCTTTTACAATCACACAACCTATTGGAACTTCATCCTTATTTTCAGCAACTTTTGCCTGCTTAATAGCTTCTTTCATCCATTTTTCATCATTCATATAATTTACTTTCCTATAAAAAAACTACTACACATGATGGAGCAAACTTAAGGCTGCTTCGTTCCCGACCTGACCTGATTCATTTGACATCATTGTAGTAGCTTTCTCATTATATCATATGAATTTACATTTTCAACAAATTTATCCTTTTAATCCTCTTGATTGTCGATCCATATCTTCAATTACGATATCATAAATTTCTCCTAAAGTGGCACAATATTCTAATACTTTCCATGGTTCGTTCGTATGAAAATGAATCTTTATTAATTCATCATCACCAACTGCCAACAAGCAATCTCCTTTAAAATTTTCTAAAAAGTAAGTATGTATTTCATTTTCATCTAAATTCTTTCCTTCTATTAATAATTGAGTGTCGTATTTAAATTCAAGCATAATGTATTCTCCTTTTATAAATCTTATCATACAACAAAAAACGATAATCACAAATTCATATGAATTCATAATTATCGCTTATAAGAC
This sequence comes from uncultured Faecalicoccus sp., assembly GCA_902497095.1. Lineage (GTDB taxonomy): Bacteria > Bacillota_I > Bacilli_A > Erysipelotrichales > Erysipelotrichaceae > Faecalicoccus. The sequence continues at coordinate 41,980 of CABVDD010000003.1, read as the reverse complement.
TATCCTATTTTCTTTTTTCCACCCATATAAGGCTGTAAAGCTTCTGGAATTAATACACTTCCATCTTCCTGTAAGTTATTTTCCAAGAATGCGATCAACATACGTGGAGGAGCTACACAAGTATTGTTTAGTGTATGAGCAAAATATTTATTTCCTTTTTCATCTTTAACACGAATACGTAGACGTCTGGCTTGCGCATCTGTTAAATTTGAGCAGCTTCCTACTTCAAAATATTTTTTCTGTCTAGGTGACCAGGCTTCTACATCAACGGATTTACATTTTAAATCTGCCAGGTCCCCAGAGCAGCATTCTAATGTTCTAACAGGTACATCCAAAGATCTGAAAAACTCAACTGTATTCATATATAATTTTTTGAACCATTCCATGCTTTCTTCTGGTTTACAAACCACGATCATTTCTTGTTTTTCAAATTGATGAATTCTATAAACACCACGTTCTTCTATACCATGAGCTCCTTTTTCTTTTCTAAAACATGGAGAGAAAGATGTGTATGTATAAGGAAGATCTTTTTCATCCAAGATCGTATCAATGAACTTTCCAATCATAGAATGTTCACTTGTTCCAATCAAGTATAGATCTTCACCTTCTATTTTATACATCATACCTTCCATTTCCGCAAAACTCATAACACCATCGACAACGGCAGAACGAATCATATATGGCGGAATGCAATAAGTAAATCCTTTATTGATCATAAAGTCACGTGCATAAGATAGTATGGCAGAATGTAAACGGGCAATATCTCCCATTAAATAATAAAAACCATTTCCAGCTACTTTACGAGCACTATCCAAATCGATACCATTCAATCGTTCCATGATCTCTGTATGATAAGGAATTTCAAAAGCTGGAACGATCGGTTCACCAAATTTTTCTAACTCAACATTTTCAGAATCATCTTTACCAATAGGTACACTATCATCGATCATATTCGGAATCATCATCATTTTTTGTTTGACTGATTCTCTAAGTCTATCTTCTTTTTCTTCCAAGGCTTCCAATTCTTGTGCTATAGAAGCTACCTTCTGTTTTACTTCTTCAGCTTCTTCTTTTTTTCCTTGTCCCATTAAAGCTCCAATTTGTTTAGAAATGGATTTTCTTTGTCCACGAAGATCATCGGCATGTTGTTGTGTCTGACGAAGTTCTTTATCTTCTTGTAACACTTCATTAACCAAAGGAATCTTAGCATCTTGGAATTTCTTCTTTATATTCTCCTTGACCAAATCTGGATTTTCTCGGACAAACTTAATATCTAACATTTTTCATATCCTCCTTTTGTCCATTAAAAAAGAGACATGTACCACAAAGGGACGATGTCTCGCGTTGCCACCCTTCTTATCTTAAAAATAAGATCTCTTGACATGATAACGGTATGTACCGAAAACAGATACTTTTTTCCCTGTTTCACTCAAAGGGGCTTTTCCATTTATATTATCGATATTTTCACCAACCATATCGTCTCTAAAAAATAAAAATAAATGTACTTTTCCTTTTCATTGTTTTCAGTATATTTTATATCATTCTTTCTTTCATAGTGCAAGTTTCAATCAAATAGTTTTCATTTCAAATAATCATATGATTTTCCTATTTTATGATATTCTTTGTTTTTTTAAATATTCCAAACACAACGATCAAAATCGCAATTGGACACATGATGGATAAAATAGGCAAAGACATGTTTAGAATAAAATCTAAACCAAAACTTGAAATAATAAAACTGAACAACACAAATAAAAATAACCATTTTTTATAAGATATTTTTGGTATAAGTTCTTGAAAATATTGTGCACAACAAGATAATAGACCAGTACACACATTGAAACATGCAATAAAGAAGATCAAACCTACTAGTATTTGTGCAAAAGATCCAAAACTGTTTTCTATGGCATATACTAATACTTGAGCCCCATTAGATACTTGATCAAACATACCAGATGTATGCATACCTACATAACCTGTAGCACAATAAACAACCGCCAGCAAAAGACCTGCTATAAGGCCTGCTTTCATAATTTCAATGGCAACTCTTTTTTGGTTTTTAACGCCTAAATCTTGAATATTGATAGCTATGATAATGCCAAAATTTAAAGCAGCTAAAATATCCATAGTCTGATAACCATCTACAATACCTGATAAAACTGGAGATGTTGCATATTTTGCATAAGGGGCACCGACACTAGCCGGTAACATAAAAATTGTACCTAAAAATACGATCAATATTAATATCAACAATACCGGTGTCATAAATTTACCTAATAAATTTTTCAACTTATTCGGTTTTAATGCGACAAATTCTGCTAACGTAAAAAACAAAAGCGAGTATATTATTTGAAACAATATACGATTATCTTCTTGTATCAAAGGAGCTAATGCCATTTCAAAAGAAGTAGATGCGGTTCGCGGTATGGCGACACAAGGACCAATCAGTAAATATACCAATGTTACAAAAACTAATGTAAACAAAGGATGAATCTGATCGGTTAAATTTTTTAATCCTTGATGCTTGGCAACCACAATTACTGTAATACTTGGAACAACGACAGCCATCAATAAAAATCCAAGAATCGATAACACAAAAGATGATCCTGATTGTGCACCTAATAGTGGAGGGAAGATAAGATTTCCGGCTCCAAAAAACATTGAAAATAAAGTAAATCCAATCAATATGCTATTTTTAACAGTAAGCTTTTCCATATAATCTCCTTAAAAAAGATCCTTATTGCGATAGACAATAAGGATCATCGGATCTATTCTTCCTGCGTTTCTTCATCTTCATGATCAACTAAAGTCACTTTTGTTACTTTAGAACCTTCAGTCAGATGAATTAATTTAATACCTTGTGTATTACGTCCATAAACACCTACACTGGCCAATGAAATACGAATCATGATTCCAGAACTAGATACGATCATCGCATCTTCATCTCCATTGACAGCTTTAACACTTACTAAATTACCTGTCTTTTCTGTAATATTTATAGTACGTACACCTTTTTTACCACGGGAAGTTAAACGATATTCTTCAAAGTCACTTCGTTTTCCATATCCATTTTCACTTACAGATAAAACTGTATTTCCTTCATTTGATAAACAAACACCAACAACACTGCTTCCATCACAATTAAATCCTAAAACACCTGCTGCGCTTCTTCCCATAATACGAATTTGATCTTCTTTAAATCGTACAGCTTTTCCATTAGAACCGGCAATCATTACTTCATCATCACCAGTAGTTGCCTTAACAAAAGCAAGTTCATCTTCTTCTTTTAGGCTAATTGCGATTTTTCCATTTCGATTGATATTATCAAACTCATTTAAAGCTGTTCGTTTGGCAATTCCATTTTTTGTCACAAACAGTAATGTTTTGATATGATCATGTTCTTTAGGAATCGGAAGTAATACTTTTACTTTTTCATCTTTTTCTAATGTCAAAAGATTAATAATCGGCAATCCCTTAGCCGTTCTAGATGCCGTAGGAATATTGAAACCTTTCATTCGATAAACACGGCCCTTATTCGTAAATAGTAACAGCCAATCATGTGTTGACATAGAAATTAAGGTATCTATTGAATCTTCTTCATTCAATGTCAATGATTTAATACCACGACCTCCACGATTCTGCGTATGATATGTATCCACTGGCTGACGTTTAATATACCCAGATTCTGTCAACATAATAATGCTGTCTTCTACAGGAATCAAATCTTCATCTTCCATATCAAAAGAAGCATCACTAATTTCAGTTTTTCGATCATCACCATATTTTTCATTGATTTCTGTTAAATCTTCTCGAATGATCTGCAGCACACGATCATGATTTGCAAGAATATCTTCTAAATCCGCAATGGTCATTAATATTTCCTGATATTCTTTTTCAATCTTATCTCTTTCCAATCCTGATAATCTTCTTAACTGCATTGCCAAAATGGCTTTTGCCTGAATTTCCGTCAATCCAAATGTTTCACATAAATCTTTAATCAAACCAGCTTCATCTTTTTTACTGGAACGAATCAAATGTATTACTTGATCAATATGATCCATCGCAATACGCAAACCTTCCAAGATATGTGCTCTGTCCTTGGCTTTCTTTAAATCAAATTTTGTCTTACGTACAATGACTTCTACTTGATGGTTTAAATAATCATTTAAAATTTCTTTTAAAGAAAGTTGTTTTGGTCTTCCATTTTCCAATGCCAGCATGTTGATTCCAAAACTTGTCTGCAATGGAGTCAAACGAAACAATTGGTTTAAGATAACCTCTTCTTGTACATCTTTTTTTAATTCTAAGACAATACGAATACCTTCACGATTACTTTCATCATTTAAATAAGTAACACCTTGAATTTCTTTATCACGAATTAAATCTGCCATCTTCTTGATCAAATTTAATTTATTAACTTGATAAGGAATTTCATAGAAGATGATTCTTTTCTTTCCATTTTCCAATTCTTCAATACGATATTTAGAACGAATCATAATCGATCCGCGACCAGTTTCATACGCCTGACGAATGCCTTTTCTGCCTAAAATGATACCTCCGGTAGGAAAATCCGGTCCCTTTATCACTTCCATCAATTCAGGTACACTGACATCTGGATCATCCATAATTCGAAATATAGCTTGAATCGTTTCACCAAGGTTATGAGGTGGAATATTCGTAGCCATACCTACCGCAATTCCTACAGAACCATTGATCAAAAGGTTAGGGATACGACTTGGTAAAACAACAGGTTCACTTTCTTCTCCATCATAATTGGGAACAAAATCTACTGTATCCTTATTAATATCACGCATCATTTCCATGGAAATCTTAGACATACGAGCTTCGGTATATCGCATGGCCGCAGCTCCATCTCCATCTAAAGATCCAAAGTTACCATGACCATCTACCAATGGATAACGATATGAAAAATCTTGTGCCATACGAACCATGGCATCATAAACTGCCGTATCACCATGTGGGTGATATTTACCAATAACTTCACCAACGATACGTGCACTTTTTTTATGGGCAACACCACTGGTGATTCCCAACATATTCATCGCATGTAAAATACGACGATGAACCGGCTTCATTCCATCACGAACATCCGGCAAAGCACGTTGTACTATAACAGACATAGAATAGTCTAGGAAGGATTCACGCATTTCCTTGGATATTTCTACATCTTCTATGTAATCATATTGTTTTTTTTCGTCTTCCATAGAAACCTCCTAATAATCCAAATTAGCGTAAACCGCATTTTCCTGTATAAATTCACGACGTGGGTCTACATCTTCTCCCATTAACATTGAGAATACACTATCAGCTTCCACGGCATCATCAATAGTCACACGTTTTAAAATACGATGTGCCGGATCCATAGTTGTTTCCCACAGCTGTTCGGCATCCATTTCACCAAGACCTTTATAACGCTGTACTTTATAACCATCTTTAAATTCTTCACGAAGCTTATCCATTTCCTGTTCTTTATAAGCATACGCAATTTTCTTTCCTTTTTGTACTTTATATAAAGGTGGCTGTGCAATATACACATATCCATTTTCAATAACAGGACGCATAAAACGATACAAGAAAGTCAACATCAATGTACAGATATGACTTCCATCGACATCGGCATCGGTCATAATTACAATTTTATGATAACGCAAATTATCTAAGTTTACTTCATCTTGAATACCACAACCAAAAGCCGTGATCATACTGCGAATTTCCTGATTTTCAAAGATTCTATGTTGACGAGCTTTCTCTACATTCAATATTTTGCCTCGAAGTGGTAAAATTGCCTGTGTTTTGGCATCTCGTCCCTGCTTGGCACTTCCACCGGCAGAATCACCCTCGACAATAAAAATTTCACATTCACTGGCATCTTTTGAAGAACAGTCTGTCAATTTTCCCGGTAATGAACTGATACCATCCAATGCACTTTTTCGTCTTGTCAACTCTCTGGCTTTTTTAGCCGCCAAACGAGCTTTAGAGGCAACGATTGCTTTTTCTACAATAGCCTTGGCATCATTAGGATTCTCTAAAAAGAAACGCTTGATTTGCTCACCGGCAATACTGGATACAATTTTTCGAACTTCACTATTTCCAAGCTTGGTTTTTGTCTGTCCTTCGTACTGAGGATCTGGATGTTTAATAGAAATAATCGCAACCAAACCTTCTTTTACATCATCCTGTGATAGTGTTTCTTCCTTTTTTAATAAATTATTTTCTTTGGCATAATTATTGATAACACGAGTCAAAGCCATACGGAAACCATCTTCATGGAAACCACCTTCATGAGTATGTATGTTATTACAGAACGAATAAATATTACTTTGATAACCATCATTATATTGTAAAGCCACTTCTGCCAGAATCTGATCTTGCATACCATCTACATAAATGATTTTATCTCCCAAAGTTTTTTTACCTTTATTTAAATATTCGACGTATTCAATAATTCCGCCTTCATATTTATAATTTACTTTCTGTCCGTCTTCACTTCTTTCATCCGTTAAGGTCAAACGAATATCTTTATTTAAAAACGCAAGCTGACGTAAACGAACATTCAACGTATCAAAATCATAAACTGTAGTTTCTTTAAAAATAGTAGGATCTGCTTTAAAACGAACTAGAGTTCCTGTTTCTTCTGTTTTTCCTATAATTTTTAAAGGCTCTACTGTATTCCCACCATTTTCAAAACGAATAAAATAAATGTTTCCATTCTGATACACTGTGACTTCCAGCCATTCACTGAGTGCATTTACAACACTGGCACCTACACCATGCAATCCACCGGATACCTTGTAAGCACCACCGCCAAATTTACCACCGGCATGCAGTACGGTCATGATTGTTTCTACAGCACTGATTCCTGTTTTTTCATGAATACCTACCGGCATACCACGTCCGTTATCACGTACCGAGATCACATTATCTTTTTCAATGACAACATCGATTTGATTGGCATAACCTGCCAATGCTTCATCAATACCATTATCAACAATTTCCCACACCAAATGATGAAGACCTCTGGCACTTGTTGAACCGATATACATACCTGGTCTTAGACGAACAGCCTCCAAGCCCTCTAATACTTGAATATCATTGGCGGTATATGAATGATCTACATGAGTGGCTTCACTTTCCAACTCTTCAAATTCAATGATTTTCTGTTCTTGTTCATTACTCATCTTTTGACCTCCCTTAGATGTCCATTTTCTACTTGTATCGTATAAGCCTTGTGATCATTCAACCAGGAAGGCTCAATATTTCCTGTTGTAGTTATAAATATCTGCATTTTTTTTGGCAGAATTGATATCAATTTCTGACATCGATTTGAATCCAATTCACTAAAGACATCATCCAATAATAATATAGGATACTCTTTTTGTTTCTCATAAATAATCTGGCATAGCGCCAACTTCATAGATAATACTAAACTTCGTTTTTGCCCCTGACTTGCGACTTCTTTTACAGATATGCCATTCATATGAAAATCAATATCATCTTTATGAATTCCCACATGTGTTTGTTTATACAATGTATCCCGCATTTCACTTTTTTTATAAGCTTCTCTTAGATTTGATTCTAAATCATCCATAGAAACAAAGGTCAGATATTTGGCACCCACTTCTTCTTTTTCTTTAGTAAAATAGGAATAGAAAGCACGAGTTTTATTCATCAAATCATCTAGAAAAGACACTCTTTGTTTTAAAATAATGATTTGATCTTGTATCATCTGTTCCGTTATTGTTTCTAAAAGAATTGAATCCACTTTCTCTTTTTTCAAAAGAACATTTCTTTCTTTCAACAATTTCTGATAATGATTTAAAGTACTGGTATATCGTTTAGAAATCTTGATGAGTTCCATATCAATAAAACGTCTTCTGATTTTTGGACTTTGTTGAAACAACATCAAATCATCCGGACAAAAAAGAATCGCATTGACAATGCCTATAAAATCCGAATATCGTCGAATAGGATCGTTAAAACGATATAAGTGTTTTTCATGATCCATAGATACGATTTTCAATTCTTCTTTTCTTTGATGAGATTCAATTTGTGCTTGAATCATAAAAAAATCTTGATTTTCTAAAATCAAAGAAGAATTGGATGGTGTACGAAAAGAACGCAAATGACTTAAATAATAAATCGATTCGATCAGATTCGTCTTCCCCTGTGCATTTTTTCCTTCCAAAATACAAATACTGTCAGGATGAAAGATGCACTCTGTCTTATCATAATTTCTAAAATTACGAAGCTTTAAACTACAAATATTCATCGTAAGATGATCCTTGTATCATAAAAAGATACGACATCATCTTTATACAACTTCCGGCCTCTTCGATCTTCTCTTTGATCATTGACCATAACAGGTGTTTCCTGAAGGAATTCCTTAACTTGACCACCACTGGAAATGATATCGCATGCTTTTAATAATTGTTGTAATGTAATGCATTCACCTTTTAGATCAAAATACATACAAAATCCCTCTTTTCGCCACTAAATTATACCATAAACGCGCAAAATTTACTACTTCTTGAAATTTGTACAGTTTGAATTTATCTAAAATCAAATTAAAAGGCTCAAAAAAGAGCCTCAAGCGATAAATTTGTTTTTTTGAACCATTTTTGTATCTTAATTTCTTTTTCAGTATTTCTCATGCGTTAAAACAATTTTTGTATATGACGTGTTCTCTTTAATATGGAAACGATAAAACCACAAAGAACAAAACTAAACACACACCACAATATAGATGTGATAAAACCTCCAAAATAGGGAATTAAAACAAATTCAAACTCATCAAAAATCAATTTTCTAAAAAATGGATCCCAAAGATATATACCATAAGTTAGTGCTCCTAATTTCACAATAAAGCTTTGAAAAGAAGTATGGAATTTATCCTTATAAGATATAAATAATTTTTTGATGAATATAAAAGCAAAAATTGCGCTCACATAATCAAATAATTCAAAATATGCATCACTATATCCATATAACTGACCAGCTGTAATCGTAAAGTAAATCGAAATGATCATTCCAGTCAATGTTAAAAAACCTAATAAAACAATCATTTTTTTATGAATTTTTTCAATACACATGACTCGATCAATATAAAATCCCATCAAAGGATAAAAAATTTCCTTTGTCGTACTAAACGGAATGCGAAAAGCCCATGTAAATTCAAAATCCTGACCAAAATATGTCTGCATAAAAAACTGCATCAACGGTTCAATAGTAGAAAATACAAAATGTATAAAAATTATGATCCAAAAATCAGAAATTTTCATATTTCTGGTAATTCTATACAATAAGGGAAGCATCAATAAAAAGCCCAGATATGAGTATAAATACCAATAAGAACGATCAATACCATTTTCAAACACACCGATGATATAAGCCTGCAGATCTATTACAAAATCATTTTCAGCCATATAGACCAAAAAATTAAATACTAAGATTGCAAGGATGATTTTGATCATTCTCTTTCGAAAAACTGTTATATATCTTTCTTCCTTCGTTAATAAAAGACTGCCGGAAATCATTAAAAACAAGGGAACATTGATCTTTGCGATTAAATCAAAAAATAAAAATAAGATTTCATGAAACAAATCCGGATCATTTAAATAGTAATCAAAAGCTGGCACATGTTGAAACAATACTAAGAAAATCGCAATGATACGCAAAGCTTCAATATATGTTTTTTTGACCTTTACCATTTTATCACCAACCTATTATATATATCTTCTCTATAAAGAAAAGAAGCTATGATCAATCATAGCTTCGAATAGGTACAACGACCATTATGATAGAAGAATCTTCCGGATTTGATATACGAATTGGTTTTAAATAACCTGAAAATTCCAATTTTACTGTTTGTGCACTTAAAGCTCTTAAAGCATCCAGCATAAAAGTACCATTGCATGATAATGTTAAATCTTCCCCTGTATATGTACAATCTGTCAATATTTCATCTGAATTTCCTATTTCTACAGAATTCGTTTTAATTCGGCAAATTTCTGATGTACATTCCATTTTTACTAAATGAATCTTTTCATTACGAATAAAATTCGTACGATCGATAACACTTGTCAATTCTGAAGAACTCACTTCCATAGTTGCCACGTATTGTGTCGGAATGATACGTTCTACATCAGGAAATGTTCCATCGATCAAACGAGTTTGAATGATTGTTTTATCAAAAATAAACTGTGCTTTTTTATGATCGACATAAATCAAAATATCACTTTCATCATCTGATATACTACGTGTAACTTCATTCAGGCTTTTTGCCGGAATGGTAATATTAAAATCTTCTACATTCTCTAATGCGATTACTTTACGAGCCAAACGATAAGAATCGGTAGCACTGCAGTATAAAGAATTATCCTTGGTATGGAAATTGACTCCTGTTAATACTGGTCTTTGATCTTTATCACTGCAGGCAAAAGAAGTTTGAGAAACAATCTGTTTTAATTGTTCTCCTTTAAGTACAAATTCATGATCCGGTTTTGAAAAATCGATAGAAGGATATTCCTGAGCACGAATACTATTTAATTGAAATTGACCATTAATACTAGATAAACGAACTAAAGAATGATCCATTTGTTCCATATCAATAAGAGCACAATCTAATTTACGAACAATTTCCAATAAATATTTAGATTCTACTACAATCGATCCAGTAGACTCAATTTGAAGTTGATTCAATTCACCTTTTACAATCGTAGAACGAATAGAGATATTTGAATCACTTCCAGTTAGTACAATTCGATCTTCTTCTACTTGAATACAAATTCCTGATAATGCAGGAATAGGACTAAAAACACTGATGGCTCTTGCGACTATGCTTAGTTTGTCATAAAAATATTTTCTGTCAATTGAAAAATGCATACAAATCTCCTTTATATATATCTTTTTTAATAAGTAATAATAATAACCTGTGGATTTGTGGAAAAAAACAGGTTTTATCCGATATTTATACAGTCATACACTATTTTTTATATGGGGAATGACTGTGGAAAGATCAGGAAAACTAATCTTCTAATAAGGATTTTACCTTATCAACCGCCATTTTAAAATTCTTATCCGTTTGAATGAGTTTTACAGCCCGATCATAAGAACTTGAAATCGTCGTATGATCTCTATTGCCTAATTCCTGTCCTATAGATACATAGGCTTTATGTAAAAGTTCACGACTTAAATAGATGAAGACTTGTCTTGCGTTCATCAATTTTTTCTGTCGAGATTTTCCTTCAATATCTTTATAAGTTAAACCATAAAAGCGGGTGACAGCTTTCTTTATTTTTTTTATGGTCAACTCAGATGTTGAAGACACAATAGGTTCTTTCATTAAAATACGTTGTGCAAAATCAAGATCAATCACATCTGGATTTTCCAATGTCGCATTAAAGATCAATTTATTTAAGCTACCCTCCAGATTTCGTACATCATTACTGAATTTATGAGCTAGATAATCTAGAACATCTTCATTGATCTGACAAATTTCTTCATTTCCTTCTAATTTCTTTTTTAGAATAGCCTTGCTGGTATCAAATTCAGGTTTTACGATATTAACTGATAATCCTGAATTAAAGCGAGAAATCAATCTGGACTGCAAACCACTTAATTCACTGGGATGCATATCTGAAGTGATGACAATTTGTGCATTTCTGCTGATTAATTCATTGTAAACGGTAAAAAATACTTCCTGACTGGAAGATTGTTGTAGATTTTGAATATCATCAATCAAAAAATAATCATTATCGATCAATTGAGATTTTACTTGATCAACCGCATTTCCATGAATATTTTTGGTTTTCATCGCATCTAACAAAATAGAAACTAAATCACCACTGTAAGAATAAAAAACCTTGGTTTCCGGTCTTTCTTTTTTCAGATAATTTCCTATAGCATGCAGTAAATGCGTTTTACCTAAACCAGAATTTCCATAAATCATAATAGGATTAAAAATATGTTTTTTTTGCGTACAGCAGGAAAGACATGCGGCATACGCTTCTGCATTTGAATTACCTTCGATAAAATTTTCAAAAGTATATTCTTCATTAAAATCAGTACGCATCAAATTTTGCGTTCTTTGTTGAAGTTTTATTTCTGGAATCAGCTTACTGGCGTCTTGTTTGGAAATAAACTGTATCGAGACTTCTTCTTTTAATACTTCGTATAAAGAAGAACGTAATAAAGAAATACCTTGTTCTGTTTTTAAGATATTCAAAGTAATCATAGTAGGATACACAATAAAGGCAGTTCCATCTTCAATTTTAAAAAGTTCAGTCTTAGAAATCCAGGAATCAAATGTCTCTGTGTCATAATAACCAGCTTTTTGAATATCGGATAACACTTGTTTCCATATTTCTCTATAAGCTTGCGGTTCCATAGAACCCTCCTTTACCTTTATGTATTATACACGAAAGATAGCTATATTTTAATAGGGGATTTTTTTGTTCAAAATGGGGAAAACTCATAGTTTTTCCTGATTAAATATTAAATTTTCCCCAAAAAGTAAATAAGCACTTTTCCCCAAATGTGGAAAACTCTAAAAAATGGGGAAAACCGATGTGGAAAACTATGGGTTTTCATACTTCTTTTACAGTCATTTTTTCTTTTAAATACAAGAAATTTTTAAGTTTTCCACATCACGTTAAAAAACAAGAAATTATCGTTTAAATTATCTAGGAAAACTTAAAATAAATACGGGAAAACTGTATATTTTAAATCTATTGAAATAAGTTTTCCCCATTTTAAGCGCAAAAAACGAATGGGGAAACGAATAAAGAAAAAATATTTATTTTTTGCGTCTTTATAACAGATGTGGTATATAATGAGAAACGCATAAAAAGTAGGGGGAAAATATCATGCCAATATATCACTTTGAAGTTAATATAGATAAAAAAGAGTTTAATGATTTTGTGCAAAATCATCCGTACTGTAATCTTTTACAGAGTTATCAATGGGCCGATGTTAAAGAAAATTGGGATCATATACATACAGGTGTATATGATGAAAATCATGACTTGGTTGCCACAGGACTGGTATTAATAAAAAATCTACCTTTAGGTTTTACTATGTTTTATTTACCTAGAGGACCTATCATGGAGTATAAAAATAAAGCACTATTAAAATATTATTTTAGTGAGTTAAAAAGAATTGCGAAAAAAAGACATTGTTTGTTTATTAAATTTGATCCTGAGATTCACATGAGAGATTATTTGTATGGACAAGAACAACCGGAAATGAAATCGGAATCTATGGAAATTTTAAAGAATATTGAAAATATAGGAGCTGTTCATTATGGATTTACAACTTATATATCCGAAACAGCACAAGCCCGTTTTCATATGGGAGTTGTGAAAAATGAGGATATGGATAAACATGTCCCAAGGTCAACTTTAAGGAGTAAAAATACTGCATTGAGAAAACATGTTCATGTAGAATTAGTTGGTAAAGAAGGATTAGATGATTTTGCGAAAATTATGCACATGACAGAAGAAAGAAAAAGCGTGCAGTTAAGAAATGAAGATTATTTTAAACTTTTAATGGAGACTTATCCAGATTCAACATATTTGTTTCTTGCAAAAGTTGATCCAGAGAATCGAAAAAAAGAATTAGAGAATACAATTAGTCAAAATGAATCAAAATTAAAAGATGAAAATTTAGGAAATAAGGCTCGTAAAAAAGCCACACAGGAAATAAATCAAGCTCAAACAGAATTGGAATCTTTAAAGCCTGTTTTAGAAAAATATCAAGGAGAGCAGGTGATCGCTGGTGGATTGATGATTGGCTTTGGAAAAACAGTAGAGATGTTGTATGCAGGAATGAATGAGGATTTTCGTACATTCAGACCTCAATATTTAACTTATATGACACAATTTACTTATGCCTTTGAACATGGTTATGAATATGTGACCATGGGTGGAGTAGAAGGCACATTAAAAGATGGTTTGTCTGTTTATAAATCTAATTTTAATCCAATGATCAACGAATTTATTGGAGAATTTGATTTACCAGTGAATAAATTGTTGTTTAAACCGGCACAAAAGGCGTATGAAATGATAAAAAAACGTAATTCTACGGAATAATGCGTTGACTTATAGGATATGTCTTGATATAATTGGCAAGCAAACTTGTTTGAAAAGAATGGTAGAAAATTAGACTGTGGGGTGGGTCAAAAATGAAAAGAACATATCAGCCAAGTAAGAGAAAACACCAGAAAACTCATGGTTTCCGTGCTCGTATGGCAACCGTTGGTGGTAGAAACGTACTGGCTCGCAGAAGAGCAAAAGGAAGAAAGGTACTATCCGCATAGAAATCACCACCAAGGTGATTTTTTTGTCTTGATAGGGGGTTTTCATGAAAAAAGAATACAGAGTCTGTAAAAATTATGAATTCTCTTCTATTATTGGACAAAAACAATACGTGGCATCGCATTCTTTTGTCTGTTATTTTGAAAAACGAAAAAGTGAACATGCTCGCGTGGGTATAAGCGTGGGTAAAAAACTGGGAAATGCCGTTCAAAGAAATAAAGTAAAACGACAAGTTCGTTCTATGATAGATCATCACTTTAATTTTCAAAGTGGATTTGATTTGATTTTAATTGTTCGTCCTAGATATAAAGATCAAAGTTTTTCGGCAAATGAATGTGAACTTGAAAAAGATTTGGCTCGTATAGAGAAGAGAATGAAGAGGTAAAACATGGCAAATTTATTAAAAGGGAAGTCAAAGATCCTGTTTCTTTGCTTGTTTATCCTGTTAACGTGTACGGCTTGTTCCAGTCCGCGTGCAACAGATGGAAAAACAAAATTGGATATGATTATCGCATCGGAAGAAGTTACGGTTCGTAAAGATCAAGTCAATATTTCAGAAATTGAAGATAAAGAGCTGAAAAAAGAATATAAAGACTATAAAGATGATGAAGAGATCACAATTAAACCGATGACTTTTGGAGAAGCTTTCAATGAAGGTTGGTTTAGTGGTCTTATCGTATGGCCTTTAGCACAGATCATAAACCATATCGCAGCTTTTACAGATGCTGGATGGGGTATTATCTTGACAACAGTTATCATTCAGGGAGCTGTTTTCTTGCTTACACGTAAATCACAGATGTCAGCACAGCGTATGCAGGAAATCCAACCAGAAATGCAGCGTATTCAAGATAAATATAAAGGAAAAACAGATGATCGTTCTCGTATGATGTTGGCACAGGAAACACAGAGATTGTATCAAAAATACGATATTCATCCGTTTGGATCTATTCTTGTTACATTTATTCAGCTGCCTATCATGATGGGTGTTTATTATGCTATGGTGCGCGCTTCTAGTGTAGTATATGGAACTTTTATGGGTATTGATTTAACGCAAACTCCATTATTTGGTTTCCAACATCTGCAATGGGCTTACATTATTATTTATATTTTGATGGTTATTTCTTCTATTGCTTCTATGAAGATGCCACAATGGTTGAAAAAACGTCAGGATAAACTGGATCATGTTAAGACTAAAGATTATTTGAAAAATGGTAAAGATCCAATGAGCAGTATGAATATGACAATGTATTTCTCAACTGGATTTGTTGCCTTATTGTATATTTCTTGGCCGATTGCCATGTCTTTTTACTGGTTAGTCTCTTCTTTAACGCGTGTATGTTTTAATTTCTTTATGCATGCAATGATCGTAAAAGAAGCCAAAGAGAAAAAATCGAAAAAAGATATCATCAAGTAGGAGGCCAGGTTCATGGAATTTAAAAGATACACAGAAAAAACTTTGGAGGAAGCTTTAAAATCAGCTGCCAAAGATAAAGGTGTTTCTGTCGAAGAACTTCATTATACGATATTAGAAGAAAAAAGCGGTTTTTTAGGTGTTGGAAAATCTGTTGAAATTGAAGCTTATTGTGAAAAAGATGTAGAAAACTTTATCGTGTCTTATATTCAACAATATTTTAACAATGCACAATTGGATGGTCAGGTTGAAATTGAGAATGACAATGGTTTCTATCGCGTTACAGTAAATACTTCAAATAATGCGATATTGATTGGGAAAGCTGGAAAAACTTTACAAGCATTTAATCGTTTGGTCAAGGCAGCAGCCAGTGCAGAATTTAAAAAAAGAGTCGGTCTTTTAATTGATGTTAACGGTTATAAAGAAGATCGTTATGAAAAAATCACAAAAATGGCAATTCGTGTTGCCAAAGATGTGCGTCGAACAAAAATTGATGCGACATTAGATCCTATGCCGGCTGATGAAAGAAAAGCAATACATAATGCTTTGGCGGATATGGAAGATATTACTACACAATCAACGGGTGAAGGTACATCACGTCGCCTACAGATTTTATATTCACCAGGAAAAGAAGTAGAATAAACGGGAATTATTCCCGTTTTTTTTGGAAGGAGAGCACATGAAAATATTTGTAGGATTAGGTAATCCGGGAAAAAAATATGAAAATACACGACATAATGCTGGCTTTATGGTCATGGATGAATTGGCCAAACTGTGTGAAGTATCTTTTGATCAAGAAAAGTTTTCTGCTTATTTCGCAAAGAAAAAGATAAAAGATCAAGATGTTATTTTATTAAAGCCGACAACATTTATGAATAATAGTGGTTTTGCGCTTCGTCAATGTATGGATTTTTATAAAGCATCACCAGAAGATGTGACTGTGATTTATGATGATGTTGATTTACCGGTAGGAAAAATACGATTGCGTCAAAAAGGAAGTGCCGGGGGACATAATGGAATTAAAAGTATCATTCAATGTATTTTTACGAATGAATTTGATAGAATTCGTGTAGGAGTAGGTAAAGATCCTCAAATTGATATGATAAACTGGGTGTTAGGAAAATTTAGAACCGATGAACAAGAAAATTTAAAAATTGCTATAGAAAATAGCGCTAAAGCCGCGTATTATTCTATTGATCATTCTTTTATGGATACGATGAATCAGTATAATAAAAAATAGAAAGAGGAATTGTTTTTGGAAAAGATATGGAATTCTTTACAAAACAATGATGTAGTAAATGGAATCGTTGCTTCTGATATCTCTTGCGGAAACTTGTTTTTAATGGAAGAAGCTTTATTATTGGCTTCGAGTTTTAAAAAAGAACCAAAAAACTACATTATTGTGAAAAAAAATATGTATGAAGCGCAGCAGCTCTTTAAAAGATTATCCCCACTTATGGAAGAGGTGCTGCTTTTTGTCATGGAAGAAAGTTTGCGCGTTCAAGCTATTGCCAGTTCTCCAGAAGATAAAGATGAAATGATTTATTCATTAACACAGTTGGTCAAAGATGATACACCGAAAATTATCATATGTAATGTGGCTGCTTTTACACGCTACTTACCAGATCCTTCATTCTTTAAAGAAAACTGTATTCATTTAGAAGTGAATCAAGAACAAGATATGAATACATTAAAAAAACAGTTAAACAGAATGGGATATTCACGTTTAAATTATGTCGATAGACCATGTACATTTGCCGCACGTGGGGGAATTATAGATATTTTTAGTTTAGAATACGATCATCCGATACGTATTGAATTTTTTGATACAGAAATAGAATCTATACGTTTCTTTGATGAAGAAACACA
Source organism: uncultured Faecalicoccus sp. (assembly GCA_902497095.1). Lineage (GTDB taxonomy): Bacteria > Bacillota_I > Bacilli_A > Erysipelotrichales > Erysipelotrichaceae > Faecalicoccus. The sequence goes on along the minus strand of CABVDD010000003.1, from coordinate 24,367 downwards.
AAGAACGATTGAAAGAATTGATACAATTGATTTTGGTCCAGCTACCGATTTACTATTCACTGATGAACAAATAGTAGAAATTCAACAAGAAGTACAAAAGAAATTAGAAAAAGAATTACAACAGCTATCTTTAGAAGAAGATAAAGAAATGCTTCAAGATCATATTGAAGCAGATATGCGTTCACTTGAAAGTTATGAACCAGAAAATATTTTATATATTTATTTTGCTTATACAAAAGGATATCATCTTTTGGATTATTTACAGGGAACTATCATTTTTAGTTCTACAGAGGAAGTACAACAGTCTTTTAAAAAATTAAATGAAGAAACGATTTCTTATATGCAAGAAAGAGTGCAGGATCATATTTCTTTATCCAAATATATGCTTTTTCAGGATATTCATATGATTATGCAGAAAAATGATATTTTAGAATTTCATGAATTTTTAAGTGAAGATTTTGTAGTTTCTGGTATTTATCCTTTAGAAAAAGCAACTTTACCTCTTATTAATCAGTTGGATGCCATTGGCAGACAAAAAAAGATATATTTTTCATTAGAAACAAAACAAGCTAAACAAGTAGAAGCTTGCATGATGGATAATCAAATCAATCTACAATATGAGTTTATCGAACCATGTTTTTATGAAGGTTTTAGCTATCAAGATATTCTAGTAATAAGCGCCAGAGAATTATTTGTTGATGCACATCATCCAAAACGTTATCAGAAAACTTTTAAAGAAGGTAGAATTCTAGAAAACGTAATGGAATTAGAAAAAAATGATTATGTGGTTCATGAACAATATGGTATCGGACAATATTTAGGAATTGTCACAAGAGAAAATAAAGGAAAAAAATTGGATTATCTTCATGTTGTATATAAAGGTGGAGATGAATTATATGTTCCTTTATCGCAGTTTCAATTAGTTCGAAAGTATATTTCAAAAGAAGGTGCTGGTGTTAAATTATCTCAGCTTGGCAGCAATGCCTGGCAAAAGACAAAGGAAAAAGTCAATCAGCGCGTTGAAGAAATCGCAGCCCGTTTAGTAGAACTTTATGCACTTCGAAATGAAAACATTGGATATGCTTTTCCTAAAGATGATGCGCTACAAAGAGAATTTGAAGAAGCTTTTGAGTATGAACCAACACCAGATCAGATCAAAGCCATCCATGATATTAAAGCAGAAATGGAAAAACCAAAACCAATGGATCATCTGCTTTGCGGTGATGTTGGTTTTGGAAAGACAGAAGTTGCCATGTGTTGTGCTTTTAAAGCAATTGCCAGTGGTAAACAAGTTGCCTTTTTATGCCCGACAACAATTCTTTCTATGCAGCATTATCAAACAATCATGCATCGTTTTGAATCAACAGGGGCTAATATTGCATTAGTGAATCGTTTTGTATCGCAAAAAGAAGTGACACAAATCATAAAAGATCTAAAAGCAGGTCGTATTGATATTATTATTGGAACGCATAAATTATTAAATAAGAGTTTTCAATATAAAGATTTAGGATTGCTTATTATTGATGAAGAGCAGCGATTTGGGGTAGAACATAAAGAAAAAATCAAAGAGTTAAAAAACTCTATCGATGTACTTTCGTTAAGTGCTACACCGATTCCACGTACTTTACAAATGTCTTTGATCGGTGTTCGAACTATTTCTCAATTAAATACACCGCCGGCTAAAAGACACCCAGTTCAAACTTATATCATGGAAAAAAGAGGCAGTGTTATTCAGGAAATTATTTCACGAGAATTAGCACGAGGTGGACAAGTCTTTTATTTGTATAATCGTGTAGATCAAATCCATACGACAGCAAATCATTTATCCAACTTATTTCCAGATGCGAATGTTGCCGTTGCTCATGGAAAGATGTCCAAAGAAACAATAGAAGAAACCATGATGGATTTTGCACAGGGAAAATATCAAATTTTGGTTTGTACAACAATTATTGAAACCGGGCTGGATATTGCCAATGCGAATACGATCATTATCGAAAATGCGGATAAATTTGGCTTATCTCAGTTATATCAGATTCGCGGACGTGTTGGACGAAGAGATAAGATTGCTTATTGTTATTTGATGATACAACCAAATAAAGAACTTACGGAAACTGCACAAAAACGTTTAAAATCTATTAAAGAATTTACTCGATTGGGCAGTGGATACAAAATCGCAATGCGTGATTTGACGATCCGTGGAGCTGGTGATCTTTTAGGGCCTCAACAAGCTGGTTTTATTGATCAAGTTGGTTTGGATATGTATCTGGAATTATTAGGAAATGCGATTTCTCGTCATAAAGGAGAAACAATTTCGAAGCCAAAAGAAGAAAAAAGAGCAATGCTTGATTTTAAAGGGCATATTCCTAAACAGTTTACAGAAAATGATGGAGATAAACTATCAATTTACCAACAGGTGCGTAAAATCAATACGTTTAAAGATTTGAACTTATATCAACAAAGGATACAAGACTTGTTTGGAAAAATTCCAAAAGAAGTGCATCAAATTTTTGAACAAAGATGGTTTGATCTTTTTGTAAATCAAAAAGGAATTGAAAGTTTAAAAGAAGAAGATAAACAATATGTCTTAACATTTGATGAAGATTTCTCGGCACATTGTGATGGCATTAAATTATTTGAAACAATGAATGACATCAATAGAGCCATTTCATTAACACTAAAAAAACAAAAAATTATGATTACGATTCCAAAGAAAAAGAATAAGGATCTTTTAATGGAAACATTGAAAAATATTGAGGAGAAATTTATATGAGACTGGATAAATATTTGAAAACAGCTCGTATTTTAAAAAGAAGAGAAGCGGCCAAAGAATTGGCTCTTCAATCGAGAATCTGGATCAATGATCGGATCGCAAAACCTTCTTCAGAAGTACATATTGGGGATGCGATTCGTATTCGATTTGGATATCGAATTTTAGAAATTCGAGTATTAGATATTCAAAAACAAGTTTCAAAACAAAATGCTCAAACTTTATTTGAGGTTATTAAGGAAGAAAAAATCGATGAAGAAAATTAAAGTTGTTTGTGGTGCTCTTGTACAAGATGGCAAAGTTTTAATAGCTCAAAGAGCTACAGGAGATTCTATTGGAAAATTTGAATTTCCAGGTGGAAAAGTAGAATTAAATGAAACGTATGAAGAAGCATTGATTCGAGAATTTAAGGAAGAACTTGATATAGATTTGGCATCTGTTTCTTTTTTGGAGAAAAGTATGGATCATCAAGAAAATAAAGAAATTGAACTATATTGTTTTATTTGTTTTTCCAATCAAAAACCTGAAAAATGTATCGTACATTCTAAATTTGTTTGGACAACACCAGAGCATATATATGATTATGACTTTTTTGAATCGGATAGAAATCTTGTGCAAAAACTCATAGAGGTATGGCCATGTATACAAAAACAAACGAAATAAAAGTATTAAGAGATCCTATTCATGGATATATTCATGTAGAAGATCAAGTGATTTGGGATTGTATTAACGCTAGAGAATTTCAACGTCTTCATAGAATTCATCAATTAGGTGGAGATTTTCAAGTGTATCATACGGCAGAACATTCTCGTTTTTCTCATAGTTTAGGAGTTTATGAGATCGCAAGACGTATGATTTATGAAGTAAAAAGCTTAAATGAAGCGCTTGATGAAGATGAAAAAATACAAGTGATGTGTGCGGCTTTATTACACGATTTAGGCCATGGTCCTTTTTCCCATTTTTTTGAATCAATCACGCATATTTCTCATGAAATCATGACACAGAGATTGTTGTTGGATCCGCAGACTGAAATTTATCAAGCTCTTTTTAAAGCTAAAAAAGATTTGCCTGAAAAAGTAGCTTCAATTATAGCGCATACACATCCACGCTTGTTACTGACACAAATTATATCCAGTCAATTAGATGCCGATCGCATGGATTTTTTGTTGCGAGATGCGTATGAAACAGGTACCAGCTATGGAACTTTTGATTTAGAAAGAGTATTGAGAACATTGCGTGTTTGTGAAGATAAACTTTGTGTCAAAGAAAGCGGTGTACATTCGATTGAAGACTATATCATGGCTCGTTATCATATGTATTGGCAAGTTTATCTGCATCCAGATGCGAAAAGTTATGAACTTTTGATTCATATGTTTTTTAAGCGATATATGAATATTCATACGCAAATCAGACCCATTTCATTTTTTGAATGCTTATGTCAGAATGAATTAAGCACCGAAGATTTTATATTGTTGGATGAATATCGTATGATGGTTGGATTTCAGGAGGCGTTACAATCGGAAGATAAGATCTTAAGTGATTTCGCATCACGTATTTTAGATCGACATTTATTTGATTGGATTGAAGATCCAATAATTGAGCAGGAAACAAAAATTCAAGAAAAAATCAAACAGCGAAATCTAGATCTGCATTATTATTTTTATGAAGAGACGAGTCGATATCAGGCGTATTTACCATATCAGGAAAAGGAAGAAGGACAAATGATATGGATCTTAACTTCAAAAAAAGAATTATTGCCTCTGTCAAAATGTTCAGAAATTGTAAAAGCTCTTTTAAAAATGCCAAATAAGACAAAAAAGCGCATTTATTTTGCCAAGGAGAAATAGACATGAAAGATATTCAATGGATCGTTAGTGATTTGGACGGTACGCTATTAAATGATCAAAAACAAGTATCCAAAAAGAATCAAGAAGCTATTCAATGGCTATTTGAACATGGTATTAATTTTGGTATTGTTTCAGGAAGACCGGCCCAAACAATATATGAAACATTAGATACATGGAATATAAAACCTTATGTACGCTTTATTATTGGTATGAATGGTGCTGCATTGATGGATCTAAAAACAAGAAAAACAGAATATGCACCTTCTTTAAAACTTGATGCGATTCAAAATATCATGAATCACTTTAAAGATTGGGATGTGTGTTTTCAGATATTGGAAGAAAAAATACGTTATACAAATCGTTCTACACCTTTTTCCATTCAATATACGACAAAATGTAAGGAAACAGAAGAAATTACAGATTTGATAGAATATAGTAAAAATCATAGAGTTTTAAAATTGATGTTGTATTGTAGATCACAGATCATGTCTCAAGTTTACCAACACGCAAAATTATTAAAAAATGATTCTATTTCAATTGTGCAGACAGATGACTGCATGCTTGAATTTATGAATGCAGGAATTCATAAAGGTGCAGGACTTTTAAAAATGAGTGAGATATTACATTGGGATTTGAATACATGTCTTTCATTAGGAGATGCCGATAACGATGTTTCCATGTTTAAAGTGACTGGGTACAGTTGTTGTGTTAAAAATGGGACAAAGCTTGCCAAAGAAAACGCAAAAGAAGTCTTGGCTTATACAAATGAACAAGACATTATGGATAAAATTGTTCATGAATATATATGAGTGTTTGTAAATCATAAACAAATTTATAGTTAATGTATATTTTTATAAACAATTTATTGAAATTTATAAATAAAAAGAATACCTTAATAAGGGGATAAAATTTATGATGCACCAAATTAGAGAATTTGAAAAAAATCGTATTGTTCATCTTATAGTTTCGATTTTGTTAGTTGTTATCAGCGCATTGATGCAATCGTACATTATGCAAGTATTTATGGATCCTTGTAACTTGCTGTCTGGTGGTTTTACAGGAATATCTATCTTGATCAGTCGAATTTTAGGATTGTTTCAGATTGACTTTCCAGTTTCTGTAGGAATCATTCTTTTGAATTTACCTGCTGCTATTTTATGTTATAAGGAACTATCAAAACGATTTGTTTATCTAAGTTGTTTACAGTTTGGTTTAGTCTCTGTTTTCTTAGAGTTATTTCAGTTTGATCCATTTTTTGATGATCAAACATTGAATGTCTTATTTGGAGGCTTGCTTTGGGGATTTTCCATTGCGATGGCTTTGCGTGCCGGAGGAAGTACCGGAGGTACCGACTTTATTGCACAATATGTGTCCAATAAGATCCATAAGGGAATCTGGGATTATATTTTTATTGGAAACTGTATGATGTTGATTATTTTCGGTTATATTTTTGGATGGGTCTATGCAGGATACTCCATTGTTTTCCAATTTTTATCCACAAAGGCAATTTCCAGCTTATATCAGCGCTATAAACAGATTACTTTGGAGATCATCACAAAAGATCCGGAATCGATCATAGAAACTTTTATGTCAACATGTCATCATGGAATGAGTATATTTGAAGGTTATGGCGGATATTCACACAGTAAGATTTATGTGTGTAAAGCAGTCGTCAGTTCTTATGAAGTACAAGATGTCATTTATAATGTTCGTCAAACAGATCCAAAAGTTATTATAAATACATATCACACAGCTAATTTCTATGGACGTTTTTATCAAAAACCACTGGATTAAGATAGTATCACACAGAAAAGTCTGTGTGATTTTTTTGTTATGATTTCATTATTTATATATAAACCTATATTCTGCAGCATTTTTTTGTTTGCATTTCCTGTAAAGTGTGATATATTTCTAGCGCTATGTTTCAAATACAGTTGATAGATAATCTCAATCATCAGATCCTTTATAAAGGAAAAGCTGATATAGAGTATACCGATCAAGGTGTTCATTATCGCTTTGCCAATGAAATGTATTCTTTTTCATGGAAAGTTTATAAAGATACTTTGATCATCGACAGTATTTCAGAAGTTCATGTACATTTAATCCTTCGTTTACATAAAAAAACAAAAGGATGGATTCGTACCGAATTTGGCGAGATCGATGTATCTTGTTTTGTACATTCTTATAAGGTGCAAGATCAGCGTATTGAAATACAATATGAATTGGATATGGAAAAACAAAATCAAATATTTGATTTTGCATTAGAAATAAAGGAGGCAGAATATGCAGTCCATTGAAATTGAATTAAAAAAGGCGATTCAAAAGGCCATAAAAAAGAGCTTTGATTTAGAAGTGGCTGTAGAACAAATTATCATTGAAATTCCTAAAAACAAAGATCATGGTGATTTTTCCAGTAACATTGCCATGCAGCTGACAAGAATTTTGAAGCAGAATCCAAGAAATATCGCAACTAAAATTACCGAATCTTTGGATAAAGAAAGTTGTTCCGTTTCTTCTATGGAAATCGCAGGTCCAGGTTTTATCAATTTTACATTGGATACTAATCGTTATTCTAAAGTCATTGAAGAAATCTTAGACAAAAAAGAAAACTATGGTCAACAACCTTCTAATGGAATCAAGGTCAATCTAGAATATGTCAGTGCCAATCCTACTGGCTCTTTACATCTAGGTCATGCCAGAGGTGCTGCCTGGGGCGATAGTTGTGCTCGTATCATGAAAAAAGCAGGGTACGATGTAACACGTGAGTATTATGTAAATGATGCCGGAAATCAAATCACAAATCTCGCATTGTCTTTAAATGCCAGATATCGTCAGGCACATGGATTGGATACAGAAATAGGTGCAGATGGTTATTTAGGAGAAGATGTAAAAGAAAAAGGATTTGCTCTTGCCAAAGAATATCCAAATCAATATTTAGAACCAACACCGGAGAATTTAAATTTTTTCAGAAAAGAAGGCATAGCTTTTGAACTTGATAAAATCAAAAAAGATTTAAAAGATTACAGAGTCGAATTTGATGTCTGGTCTAGTGAACAAGCCATTCGTGATGCCGGTAAAGTAGAAGAAGCGCTAAAATTACTGGAAGAAAAAGGATATACATATCGAAAAGATGGAGCGTTATGGTTTACTACGACAAAATTTGGAGATGATAAAGATCGTGTTCTTCAAAAAACGGATGGATCGTATACATATTTAGTGCCGGATATTGCTTATCACAATGATAAATTTAAACGAGGATTTGATTTATTGATCGATTTCTTTGGTGCCGATCATCATGGATATATTCCACGTTTAAAAGGAAGTATGACGGCATTAGGAAATGATGCGAATAAACTTCATGTAGATATCATTCAAATGGTTCGATTGGTTTCGAATGGTGAAGAAGTAAAAATGTCTAAAAGATTAGGAAACGCAACGACAATTTCTGAACTTGTTGAAAGTGTGGGAGTTGATGCGGCTCGTTATTTCTTTGTACAAAGAGCATTAGATTCGCATTTGGATTTTGATGTAGAATTAGCTAAAAAACAATCGAATGATAATCCGGTTTATTATGCACAATATGCGCATGCTCGTATGTGTTCGATACAAAAACAAGCACAGGATATTTCATTAGCTGATCATTATGAACGATTGAATCACGAAAAAGAAATAGAATTATTAAAAACACTGCAGGAATTTAATAAAGTCATTACAGAAAGCGCACGCACTCGCCAGGTACATAAAGTTTGTCATTATATTCAAAACCTGGCATCGAAGTTTCACAGCTTCTATAATGCTTGTAAAGTGTTAGATCCACAAGATATTGAACTTACTTCACAACGTTTAGCTTTAGTTAAGGCTACCCAAATAGTCTTAGCAAATGCTTTAGAATGTATCGGTGTTCAAGCCGTAGAATCTATGTAAATGTTTTAAAGGAGATTTTAGTAGTATGAAACAGTCAATGACCGATGTTGCCTATCAGATTTTACAAAGTGGTAAAGATGCAATGCCATTTATTGAATTATGGACTCGTGTATCCAGTGAATTAGGTTTTAATGAAAGCCAGTTTGATGACAATATTGCTCAGTTCTATACTGATTTATCAATTGATGGACGTTTTTTCAGTATGCCGCAAAATAACTGGGATTTAAGAAGTCGCCATACTTTTTCAGAAAGTGTGATGGATACGGATTCTATCGCTATTGATGAAGATGGTGATGATGAAGACCAGGATGAATCTTTGGATCTGGATGAAGAAGCCAAAGAAGAACAAGAAGACGAAGAATAGTCATTTTTTAGTCACTTTCCTTTGTGAAAATAAAAAAGGAAAGGAGAAGAATGCGCTAGATAAAGGCCTGCCGTTTGGCAGGCTCTTTACTTACTATTTAGAATAGAATACAATGAAGAACGAGGAAAATGTATGTTTCAGAGTATAAAATACGTTTTAAAAGAAAACTTTTCAAACTTATTTCGAATTTACTCCATTGCCAAATATGAATTGTTGGCAGATATGCGTGACTCCAAATTTGGAATTTTTTGGAATTTCGCATCGCCGGCCATTCAAGTATTTACATATTGGTTGATTTTTGGCGTGGCTTGGAATCGAAAACCTATCGAAATCAATGATATTAAAGTTTCTTATCTTCCATGGCTTGTTGTAGGATATGCAACCTGGTGGTTCATTCAGCCATGTATTCAAAAAGGATGTAGTGCTATTTTTTCTAAGACAAATGTCATCACAAAGATGAAATTTCCTGTTTCGGTATTACCGGCAACAGTTGTTTGTAAAGAATTATTTAATCATGGATGCATGCTGATAATTACTTTGGTTACTTTATTTTTATGTGGATATACTCCACAGCTACATTGGCTTTGGATTTTTTATTATATGTTTTGTGCTTTTGTGTTTTCTGAAAGTGTATCTTTGATTCTTTCTGTGTTAACTATGCTTTGGCGTGATATAAAAAAATTAGTAACATCATTGATTCGAATGTTTATGTATTTATCACCGGTCATTTGGGATTGTACTTTTGGAAATCATGTTCCATTTCATAATTTCTTAAATTCCATTATGAAATTAAATCCAGTGTATTACATCATTCAAGGATATAGAGAATCGGTATTTTATGGACAAACTCCATTTGATCATCCAGTATACACCTTATATTTTTGGTGCCTTGTATTAATCTTATTTACGATCGGTTGTATGCTGATGTTTAAATTCAAGAAAAAATTTATTGATTTGATTTAGAGGTGAATATGGCAGAATATGCAGTAAAAGTAGATCATATTTCCAAAATCTACACGTTAAAAAATAAAAACAGTCAACGACATTCTAATAAACGCTTTTATGCCTTAAAAGATTTATCCTTTAAAGTTGAAAAAGGAGATGTTGTAGGTATTTTAGGAACCAATGGATCAGGTAAGTCCACACTTTCCTCCATATTGGCAGGTATCAGTGATATTGATGAAGGATCCATAGAAATTCATGGAGAACAAGCTTTAATTGCCATCAATACCGGTTTGAACATGCAATTGACAGGAGAAGAAAATATTCGTGTAAAGGGAGCTTTATTAGGACTAAAGAAAAAGGAAATACAAAGAATTACACAAAGTGTTATCGATTTTGCGGAATTGGGAGATTTTTTGTATCAGCCTGTAAAAAAATATTCCAGTGGTATGAAATCACGTTTGGGATTTTCAATTTCTTTGGCATTGGATCCAGATATCTTTATTGTAGATGAAGCGTTATCTGTAGGTGATAAAGGCTTTGCGAAAAAATGTTTGGATCATATGATGAAACTAAGAGATAATGAAGGCAAGACGATTTTCTTTGTTTCTCATTCTATTTCACAAGTTCAGCAGTTTTGTAAGACTGGAATGTGGATTGAAGGAGGAAGGCTGCAGGAAATGCAAGATATAGAAACGGTTTGTGCTCATTATTCAAAATATGTTGATCAATTAAACGCATTAAAGCCAAAAGAAAAGAAAAAAATATTGAATGAAAAATTTGAGGAACGTATCTTACCAGATACAAAAAAGAGTTTTTTTTCAAGGATACTAGGAGGATTGTAAGATGAAAACAGTGATTACTTATGGAACTTTTGATTTATTTCATATCGGTCATCTGAATTTATTAAAGCGGGCAAAGGCTTTAGGTGATTATTTGATCGTTGCGGTCAGTAGTGATGAATTTAATCGCGGAAAAGGAAAAGTCTGTCAAATCAAAGATACAGATCGAATGCAGATCGTAGAAGCTATTCGTTATGTAGATAAAGTAATTCCAGAAACCAGTTGGGAACAGAAAATAGAAGATGTTAAAAAATATAATGTAGATATTTTTGTCATGGGTGATGACTGGAAGGGAAAATTTGATTTCTTAAAGGACTATTGTGAAGTTATATATTTGCCAAGAACAGAAGGAATTTCTACGACACAGTTAAAGGAAGAATTAAAAGGCGATGAATAAGATCAGCATAATCATTCCTTTTCAGAAATATCTTCATTATTTAAAAGAATGTCTTTTGTCACTAAAAGAAAGTTCTTATTCCGATTTTGAAATTTTGATCATATGTGATCATGTTGATGCACAAGTTCAAGAAGAAATTAGAACCTTTAACGATCTTCCATTGCGTATTCTTTCATTAGATGAACAAGAAGAAGGTGTAGCAGCTTGTCGAAATATGGGATTACAACATGCAAAGGGAGAATATGTTTATTTTCTAGATAGTGATGATTATATCTTGGAAGATACATTATCTTCTTTGACCAGCCATTTAAACGGACAAGATGTGGTATATGGAACCATACGAAATACGTGGAACAACAAAGCTAACTTTCTAGATAAACTTTCTAAACAAGAAGTGGATGCCGATGATGAGGCAGAAAAAGCACAGGAACAAGAAGAAAAAATTTCAAATCATCTGCAACGTTTTAAAGAAGAAAATAAAGATCGTATGATGGCAATCTATCATACGATGGTCAAACGAAGCGGATTTCAGTCAATCACGGTATTAGCAAATTTGTATAGAAGACAATTTTTGATCGATCATCAAATTTTATTTGATACGAATTTTCGATATTTTAGCGATCAGATCTTTTTGACACAAGTTCTTGAACAAGCTTCTTCTTTTCTTTATGAAGAAAATGCCTGGTATATCAAAAGAAAGCACAATGATCCTATCAATGAACCAAGTTTGAATCAGGAAGAAAGTGATACTCGCTTTGATGAAAGATGTTTGGCGGTGGAATGTGCCAGAAAACATTTAGATCCACAAGGACCGGTTCGTTATTATTTGGATAAAAAATTGATTCGATATGTCACAAAGACAATGGTCAAGCGGATACGAAGATCACAAGATGAAAGATGGCGAAAAGACTATTTTGTTCGTATACAATCCACTTTATTAGATACAGCACCAAGAGTATTGGATGATCTTTCTGCCAAACAAAAGCGAATCATTTTGGCAACTATGAATAATGATTTAAAAAATGTGCAAAAAGCTATTCGCTGGAGTTTTGGAAAGGCAAAGCTAAAAAGTATATTTGCGAATAAAAATAAAAACGCATTGTATAAACTTGCGTATTATCATCGATATTTAAAATTGCCAATCAAAGAAAATGTAGTTTTGTTTGAAACATTTATGGCAAAGAATTATTCTGATTCTCCTAAATATATTTATGAAGCGTTAAATACGATGTATCCGGGTAAATATGAATGTGTCTGGGCTATAAATGGAAAACATGATATTCCGTATGGGGCAAAAACAGTAAAGCGTTTTTCTTTTCAATATGCTTATTATTGTGCTGTCAGTAAATATCTTGTCTTTAATGTTCGTCAGCCATTATGGTTTAGAAAAAGAGAAGGACAGGTGTTTTTAGAAACATGGCATGGAACACCTTTAAAACGTTTGGTATTTGATCAAGAAGAGGTGACAAGTGCTTCACCAAAATACAAGGAACAATTTTATAAACAAAGAAAAGAATGGGATTATTTAGTAAGTGCCAATCCATTTTCTTCTAAAACTTTTAGAAGTTGTTTTATGTATGAAGGAAAAATGTTGGAATATGGCTATCCGCGTAATGATATTTTATATGCTTCGGATAAAGAACAAAGAGCTAGACGTCTAAAAGAAAAATTAGGAATTCCTTTGGATAAAAAGACAATTTTGTATGCTCCTACATGGAGAGATGATGAACATTATGGCAAAGGAGAATACAAATTTACTTTGGCATTGGATCTAAAGAAAATGAAGACCATGTTGGAAAAAGACTATGTACTTTTGTTGAGGACACATCATTATATCGCCGATAAAATTGATACGACAGGTTTGGAAGGATTTGCTTACAATTTAAGTAACTATGATGATATTTCAGAGATTTATCTTATGACAGATATATGTATTACAGATTATTCCAGTGTGTTCTTTGATTTTGCGAATTTAAAGCGTCCTATCTTATTTTATACGTATGATATTGAAAAATATAAAAATCAGCTTCGTGGTTTCTATATTGATATGAATACCGAAGTACCAGGCCCATTATTATATACAAGCGAAGAAGTGATCGATGCGATTCTTCATATTGATACGATACAAAAACGATATAAAAAGCGATATGATGAATTCTATGATCGTTTCTGTTGTTTTGATGATGGACATGCCAGCGAGAATATTATCAAGGAAGTGTTTGGCTAGAAAGGAAACTATATGACCATCTTACGTATTGTGAAAAAATGGGCCGGTAAGCTCATTCGGATTGCTTATCGATGTGTCTATCGATTCATTCCTATCGATGACAAGCTGGTTATATTTATTTCATTTCATGGGCGGGGTTATTCCGATAATCCAAGAGCGATTTATGAACAGATGCGAAAAGATCCACGATGGAAAGAATATCGTTTTATCTGGTTTATTAAGCATCATAAACAAAAAAATATTCAGATTGAAGGAGCTGAAATCAAGGAATATTTTAGTTTTTCTTATTTTTACTATTTATCCAAGGCAAAAATTTGGATAGTTAATTGTAAATTACCCCTTTATATTTGTAAAAAAGAGGATCAAATTTATTTACAGACATGGCATGGCACGCCTTTGAAGCGATTGGCGCATGATATAGATGTTAGTGAAGATACGACTTTTTATCGTTCAGGAGTTTCTTATGAACAAATGTGCCATAGCTATGATGTAGATGTATCGCGTTATGATTTTATGATTTCTCCCAATGCCTTTTGTACTTCGATATTTCCTGGTGCGTTTGGAATAGATTCTAAAAGACTGGTAGAAACCGGGTATCCTCGCAATGATTTTATTGCGAACGTGACAAATGAAGAAATTGTTTCGATTAAAAAAAGGTTAAAATTGCCTATGGATAAAAAAATCATTTTATATGCTCCAACATGGCGTGATAATTCTTATGTTGCGGCTGGATATACTTTTGAATTAAAAGCAGATTTTCATTTGTGGAAAGAAATCTTAAAAGATGAATATATCGTACTTTTTAAACCACACTATCTGATCATTAATAAGTATCAAAATGATACTTCACTGCAAGGATTTTTATATACTATGCCTGCAGAATCAGAAATTAATGAATTGTATGTGATCAGTGATGTATTGATCACAGATTATTCCAGCGTATTCTTTGATTATGCGATTTTAAAACGTCCAATCTATTTCTATATGTATGATTTAGAAAGTTATGCCAGTGATTTAAGAGGATTTTATTTAGATATCTATAAAGATCTTCCTGGTAAAATTTATCGCGATGAAACACAACTTTGTCTGGACATAAAAAACGGAATCTATGATACATCCAATTTAAAAGAGTTTCATGATCGTTTTAATAATTTAGATGATGGAAATGCATCAAAACGTGTTTGTGAATTATTAGTTGAGGCAAGGTCATGAAAGTCGAAAAAATCATTTTAAACATTGTTTTATCTGTTTTAAATGGTCTTACATTTTTTCTTCATCCAAAAGATAAGAGAATTTTGTTTATTTCGATGACAAGTGATCATTTAACGGGAGATTTTTATCAAATAGATCAAGCTTTAAAAAATGAGGGTAATTATGATATTCACTATGAATTATTTCAAATTCATAAGACGATAAAAGGTTACTTTTTATATTTTTTAAATCTTTGTCATCAGCTGATTCAAATGAAACAGAGCCAGCTTATCATTCTAAATGACAATAATTATATTGTGTCTAGATTTAAACCTAAAGGTACAAAAGTTTTACAAGTATGGCATGCTTGTGGAGCTGTAAAAAAATTTGGGAATCAAATCAAGCGCTCATATCCTATACAAGGCTATGATGCGGTTTTATGCAGCGCACCGTATTGGAAAGATATTTATGCGGATGCCTTTGATGTAAATTCAGATCAAGTATATGTAACGGGCCTTCCAAGAATTGATGAGTTGTTGGATAAAAAAAGACAGAAGGATCAAGTAGACAAACTGTATGCGAAATACCCAAAGATAAAAAATAAGAAATGTATATTGTATGCACCTACATTTCGAGGAAATATGGTCAAAGGATTTCAAGTCGCAAGTTTTGATATTTCAAAAGTATTAGGTATTTTAGGGGATGAATATTGTATCTTGTATAAGTTTCATCCATTATTGCCGGATATTCATATTGATCATAAACGAGCTATTGATTGTCATGATGAAGATCTGTATTCTTTGATGCATGTCAGTGATGTTTTGATCAGCGATTACTCCAGCGTTATTTTGGATTATTCTTTATTGGATAAACCTATGATTGGTTATATAGATGATGTGGAAGATTATGATCAGACAGTAGGATTTAACTTGAATTATAAAAAAGAGTTTCCGGGACCTGTTTGTTTTAACGAAGAAGAATTGATTCATGCACTAAAACACTTAAAAAAAGATTCAAAAATATATAAGTTTCAACAAAAATATATAGTTTATGCAGATGGACAAAATACTAAAAGAGTTATTCAACTAATTCATAAAATGACAAGAGGATAAAAGTCCTCTTTTTATTTCATAGTTTTTAAAATTTTATACGTATATATATGATAGAGACGATGCATTTAAAAAGTTTACCTTAGTTTCCATATAACATTCTTTTATAGACATGAATAATGTCGGTTTAAAAGATAGACTACTCCTAGGAAACGATCTTTGATATAATGACATCGCACGGAGAGATAGAATGAACGAAATAACATTTAAAGAAGCTTGTATGCATCAAGGAATTTTGATACAAGACAAACAAATTGAACAATTAAAGCGATATATGGAAATTTTATTAGAATGGAATGAGAAAATGAATCTGACGGCCATAACAGATCCGGAAGAAATCTGGGAAAAACATTTCTTAGATTCCATACTTCCATTTAAAGATCTTTCTATTTCCAATTTTTGTGATGTCGGCAGCGGGGCCGGTTTTCCATGCCTGCCAGTAAAGATCGTATTTCCGCATATTCATTGTACGATGATTGAACCTTTACAAAAACGGTGTCGTTTTTTAGAACATGTGATTCAGGAATTAGAATTGAAAGATGTTGAAGTTTTAAATTTTAGAGCGGAAGAATTTGCCAAAGATCATCGAGAAGTTTTTGACTGTATCAGTGCCAGAGCAGTAGCTCGATTGAATATTTTATTAGAACTTTGCACGCCTTTATGTAAGGTAAATGGACGACTGATTTTCTTAAAAGGAAGAAGTGGTTTAGAAGAACTTGAAGAAGCAAAAAAAGCTTTGGAAGTATTAGGACTTCAATTTGATCAAAGTGAAACACTTCAAATTGAAGATGCACAACATATCAACTTATATTTTACAAAAAAGAAAAAGACTTCTTTAAAATATCCAAGAAATTATGGACAGATCAAAAAGAAGCCTTTGGGAGGGTAGTATGTCAAAAGTAATTGCGATTTCTAACCAAAAAGGTGGAGTTGGGAAAACTACAACAGCCATCAATTTAAGCAGCGGATTATCGTATATGGGTAAAAAAGTTCTTTTAATTGATTTTGATGCACAGGGAAATGCTTCACAAGGACTTTTGGCAATTACCAAAAGAGGACAGCCTAGCATCTACAATGTACTTTTAGAAGATATGGATCCTAATCAAGTCATCGTACATAAACAAGAACCGGCCATTGATATTTTGCCGGCCAATATAACATTGGCAGGTGCTGATTTGGAGCTGGATAAAATCGGCAACGGAAAAGAACAAATCTTAAAAAAGAGATTGGCTCCTATAAAAGATCAATATGATTATATTATTATTGATTGTCCGCCAAGTCTTGGAATCTTAAATACCAATGCATTAACAGCAGCTGATAGCGTATTGATACCGGTTCAATGTGAATATTATGCTTTGGAAGGTGTTACACAACTTTTGTTGACGATTCGTTTAGTACAGCAGTTGTATAATCCAGATCTTAGAATTGAAGGCATTTTAATGACGATGTTTGATATTCGTACAAAATTAAGTGTTGAAGTTTCCCAGGATGTACGACAAAACTTTGGCAAGCAAGTCTATCAGACAAGCATTCCCAGAAATATCAAACTATCGGAAGCTCCTTCACGAGGTATGTCCATTTTTGAGTATGACGTGACAAGTGCAGGTGCTAAAGCTTATGGAGATTTGACAAAAGAATTTGTAAAACGAAATGAGAGGGGGTAGCGTTTATGGACAATAGCCGTTTGGGAAAAGGTTTGAATCAACTTTTTGGACAAGATATTTCTAAAGTGCTGGATGAGATTCAAAATGGTGAAGTACATACAGAATCACAGGAACAGACAAAGATCAATGTCGATCAGATTCGACCTAACCCTTATCAGCCTCGAAAAGTATTTAATGATGAAGCTTTACAAGAGCTGAGTCAAAGTATTTTACAACATGGTGTCTTTACACCAATCTTGGTAAAAAAGAGCATTCAGGGATATGATCTGATTGCCGGAGAAAGAAGACTTCGCGCCAGTAAGTTGGCCGGTTTAAAAGAAATACCGGCGATCGTTGTTAATTTTAGTGATCAGGAAATGATGGAGATTGCTTTGTTGGAAAATATCCAACGTGAGGATCTTAATGTCATAGAAGAAGCAAAAGCTTATGAACAATTGATGCATCGTTTACATTATACGCAGGAACAATTGGCAAATCGGGTCGGTAAGTCTAGAGAGCATATCACCAATACACTTCGCCTGTTGAAATTACCAGAAGATGTGCAAAATCTGGTTGTACAAAAGAAATTAACGATGGGACATGTGCGAGCTTTGTTGGGATTAAAAAATGAACAAGATATGCGTAAAGTGGCTAAGCTTGCGATTGAACAGGGATTATCGGTTCGTAAAGTAGAACAGATCGTAAAAGACAAAATGTCTAAAAAGGTAGCAGAGCCAAAACCGGAAGAAGATCCATATATCAAAGATGCGAAAAATAAGCTGGAAGAATTTTTTCAGACTTCTGTATCCATTTCCGCACATGCTGTATCAGTACATTATGAAAACAAGGAAGATCTGACTCGAATCTTAGAACTTTTACATTTGATCGAGGAAGAGTGATCTTCCTTTTTTTAGGATTAAAAGAGGATCAAATTCTATAGGATTTGTCAAAATTCTATTTTTTGCGTATAATAAAATGCATTCATGGGGTAAAAGTTAAGATATAGCGCCAGGACTGTAATTTACAGTTGACGAGGACCAGGTTTTTCGAAAGATTCGGCGGGTGACCTGGAGGCTGGATACGGCCTAAAACAATGGACAAAAACAGTCTGTGAAGATTGAACAAATCCATTCGGTATCCTCCATGAAGTGAATAGAAAATGGAGGATTTTTTTCATGTGCGGAATTACAGGTTTCGTGGGTAAAGATAGAGCTTTACCATTTTTATTGCAGGGCTTGCATAAGCTCGAGTATCGAGGATACGATTCAGCTGGTGTGACATTGGTGGATGAAAACGGTTTACAGACTATTAAAAGTAAAGGCCGTTTAAGTCAGCTGGAAGATCTGTTAAAAGATCGATCTTATTTACAACATACAGGAATCGGACATACACGATGGGCAACTCATGGCGTTCCCAGCAATTTGAATTCGCATCCACATACGAATGCGAAAAATACAATTTCTATTGTACATAATGGCATTATAGAAAACTATCAGGCTATAAAAAAGGAATTGATTCGACAAGGATATCCTTTTGTATCACAAACAGACAGTGAAGTTATCGTGCATTTGATTGATTATTATGATCAGGGAAATCTTTTTGAGGCGCTGCAAAAAGCGGTGCGTTATTTAGAAGGAAGTTTTGCCTTATGTGTGATATCGGTAAAAGATCCAGATACGATTTATGTGGCCAAAAAAGAAAGTCCTATGATCATAGGACATTGCAAAGAGGGCAGCTTTTGTGCCAGCGATGTACCAGCTGTTTTAGAATATACCAAAGATATTCTCAGTTTGGAAGATGGTCAAATTGCGATTTTAAAAGCGGATGAGATACAACTATATGATTTTCAAGGACATATGCAAAAACAAAAGTGGATGCATGTTCCATATGATATGCAGGCTGCTCAAAAAGGCGGATATGATACGTTTATGGAAAAGGAAATTCATGAACAGCCATATGTTCTTTCAGAAACTTTACGTGGACGACTGGATAATGATGTAGTTGTTGATGAATTAGAAGAAATGGATATAGATTGGAAGCAGTTGGAAAGAGTTTACTTTTTAGCTTGTGGGACCGCTTTGAATGCAGCTGCTTATGCACAAGATTTATTTCGACAATGGGTTTCCAATTGTCCTTCTTTTGCCATTGCGGCCAGTGAATTTCGGTATGGAAATTATTACTTAAACGCTAATACATTATGTATCTTTGTATC
Organism: uncultured Faecalicoccus sp.; assembly: GCA_902497095.1. Taxonomy (GTDB): domain Bacteria; phylum Bacillota_I; class Bacilli_A; order Erysipelotrichales; family Erysipelotrichaceae; genus Faecalicoccus. The sequence continues at coordinate 4,902 of CABVDD010000003.1, read as the reverse complement.
ACAATCGGGTGAAACAGCTGATACTTTGGCAGCTTTGCAGCTGGCCAAGGAAAAAAAGGCAAAAACATTATCTATAGTTAATGTATTAGGATCTTCTTTAGCTCGAAAATCAGATTGTACGCTTTATACTTGTGCGGGATTAGAAATTGCGGTTGCCAGTACAAAAGCTTATACGACACAACTTGTTTTATTGGTATGTTTGATAATTGCCTTAAGTGAAAAATTGGATCATCGACCTGATGATGTATCTAAAATCATCCAGGATTTAAAGAAGATTCCAAAAATAACAGAAACTATATTATCTCAAAAAGAAGTAGTAAGAGAATATGCACAATGTTTAAAAGATAAACAGGATGCTTATTTTATCGGAAGAAGACTGGATTATTTTAGTGTCTTGGAGGGTGCTTTAAAATTAAAGGAAATATCGTATATTCATGCCGATGCTTATATGGCTGGAGAACTAAAACATGGTCCAATCGCTTTGATTGATAAGCAAACCGTTGTCGTCGCATTGGCAACACAAAAAGAAGTAGCTTCTAAAACAATATCTAATATTGAAGAAACGATTGCCAGAGGGGCACATGTTATTTTGATCACTACACAATCTCAGGATGCACATGCTTTAAAACAGGTATTACGAATTCCTGATATTCATCCGGCTTTAGCAGCTATACCATCTGCCATATTCTTACAACTGTTTGCTTATTATGGGGCTGTATTAAAAGGTTGTGATGTAGATAAACCTAGAAATCTTGCCAAGTCGGTTACCGTAGAATAAATGCAATTGCTTTTTGTAGATGCAATACATTTGAAAAGCTTTTTTGAACTATGATTTAATAGAGTCAAAAAAGGAGCGAGAAAAATGTTGAATTATGTGCATGATATTCCTACTAAAATTTATTTTGGTACGAATCAGATTTCTCAGTTGGAAGATATTTTAAAACCGTTAGGTAAAAAGGTACTTTTGACATACGGTAAAGGATCTATAAAAAAGACGGGATTATATGATACGGTCAAAGAAATTCTTGAACAAGGTGATTTTGAAGTTGTGGAATTATCTGGTATTGCACCAAATCCCAGAATTGAATCTGTTATTGAAGGAGTAGCATTTTGTAAACATCATCAAATTGATGTGATTCTTGCGGTAGGTGGTGGATCGGTCATTGATTGTTCTAAAGCCATTGCCGCTGGTGTGTATTATCCAGGAGAAGATCTGTGGGAAATGGTAAAAACATCCGATCATATTCAAAAGGCTTTGCCACTCGTTGATATTTTAACGTTAAGTGCAACCGGTTCAGAATTTGATGGCGGTGGTGTGATTTCCAACTTAAGGACAAGAGAAAAAATCGGAGGACTTTTTACATACCCTACAGCATCTATTTGTGATCCTACTTATACATTTAGTGTATCTGCGTATCAAAGTGCTTCAGGAGCGGCAGATATTATGAGCCATATCATGGAAGGATATTTTTCCAAGACAAAAGACAGTGATTTATCGGACGAATTGGCACAAGGTGTTTTAAAAACAGTCATCAAGAATTTACCGGTTGTATTAAAAGAGCCGGATAATTATTCTGCCAGAGCCAATTTAATGGCTTGTGCTTCTGTGGCATGTTCTGGTATTCCAGAATATGGCAAAGCATCTACAGGATGGCCATGTCATGCGATGGAGCATGAATTATCGGCTTATTATGATATTACGCATGGAGTAGGACTTGCGATAGTAACACCTTCTTGGATGCGTTATATTTTACGAAAAGATCCTTCAGTTACCTGGAGATTTGTTCGTTTCGCAAAAGAGGTTTGGAATTTAAAAGATTCAGATTCGACAAAACTAGCTTACGCAGGTATTGATGCGTTGGAAAACTTTTTTAAAGAGGCAGGTCTTCCTATGCGCTTAAGCAAATTAGGAATCGATGATACGCATTTTGAAGAGATGGCCAGGCATGCTACCACAAATGGGCGTTTATCCAATGCCTTTGTTTCTTTAAACGAAGAAGATGTTATAGAAATCTTTAAAAATTGTTTATAAACAAAAAGACTCTTTCTCAAGCTTTTGAGGAAGAGTTGTTTTTATTCTCTAAAACGGAGTATCCTTCTTTTCGTACGGTGTGAACGATAAAATCAATAGTAGAATCTAATCCGTGATCAGCTAAGTATTGTAAAAGAAATAAAATCAATTGATCTGTATCTGGATGTATCATGATACGATTTCTGCCTTGTATGTAATAATCTAAAGCACTATGATCAGTATAGTTTTCTTTTTGATAGATCATGCTGGCGGCAACACGATCACAAAACATTTCGATAACATAATTAACAGGCATATTAACGGGATGTACACCTTGTGCTCCATTATCTAACCAATATTCCCAGTGATGTTTATTGCGTCCTTTATGATGCAGCCAACTTAAAGAATAACCTATGTCTTCTTTTTGTGCATCAATAGGAGAACGAAATCCTTGATAATAGGTAAATCCTGTCTTAAGTTCAGTCCATGTGTATTTGCTTAAATCGTGTAAAATTCCTTGTTTATAAAGATGACAGCGAAAACAAAGTTGTGTCACTTTGGCTTTATGTTGATTGATCGTTTTTAAGTGACCTCGTATCTTTCGCATAGAATACATAGGATCCCTCCTGTCTGTATTTTATTCTAACACAATCCATGTTTACAAAATTTTATTCTGCATGCAAAAGTGATAAAATGATGCCATTGAATACATATCAAGGAGGAAAGCACATGAAATTCAGCGAATATCCATATCATACAATTGATGTCAACGAGGCTAAACAAAAGCTTCAAGATTTAAAAGAACGATTAATAAATGCGAAAGATTATGAAGCTTTTAAAAAAGCTTTTCAAGATTTAGATACATATAAGAAAGAAATATATACACAATTTGCCTTGTGTGAAGTTCGTCATACGATTGATACTCGTGATGCGTACTATAAAAAGGAACAAGATCATATTGATGAAATTGCACCCATCTTACAAGAGGATTTGGTTCAAATTGCTGATGCGGTTTTAAATAGTCCTTTTCGAAAAGAACTGGAAAAAGAGGTTCCTTCGACATATTTTTTGGCTAAAGAATTTGATAAGAAGTGTTTTTCACCAAACATCATCGAAGAATTGCAAGCTGAAAACAAATATGCATCACAATATCAACAGTTGGTTGCGAGTGCACAAATCGAATGGGAAGATAAAAAGTGTACTTTATCAGAATTGGAACCTTTTATGAAATCCAAGAATCGAAATGTGCGAAAAAAAGCCACCAAAGCGTATTGGGGATGGTTTGCACAACATGAAAATGAGCTGGGAGAAATTTTTGATCAACTGGTTCAGGTGCGAACAAGAATGGCACAAAAACTAGGATATGAAAATTATATACAACTGGGATATTATCGTATGTATCGTTTCGATTATACACAAGAAGAAGTAAAAAAATATCGCCAACAAATATTAGATACGGTAGTGCCTGTGGCAACAAATCTTTATGATCGTCAACAAAAGCGTTTAGGCTTGGATGCGTTATATGCATGGGATGAAAAATTTGAATTTCAAAATGGCAATCCAACACCTAAATACGATGCCAAAACAATGGTAGAAATTGCCTTACACATGTACCAGCAGTTGGATAAAGATACCGGAGAATTCTTTAAATATATGGTAGATCATGAATTAATGGATTTGGAAAGTAAACTGGGAAAGGCAGCAGGTGGTTATTGTACATCTTTTGATATGTATGGCGCTCCTTTTATCTTTGCGAATTTTAATCAAACGAGTCAGGATGTAGAAACATTAACACATGAAGCGGGGCATGCTTATCAAGCATTCTCTTCTCGTAATATTTTTCCATCGGATTGTATGTGGCCAACAAGCGAAAGTGCTGAGATTCATTCCATGTCTATGGAATTTCTAACATACCCATGGATGAAAGATTTTTTTAAGGAAGACATAGATAAATTTTATTTTAATCATTTAAGCGATGCCATAAAGTTTTTGCCATATGGAGTACTTGTTGATCACTTTCAACATGAAGTTTATGCACATCCAGATTATACGCATCAACAACGCATGGATACATGGAGAAAACTGGAAAAGATGTACTTGCCACATAAAAACTATGAAGAAATCGATGTATTACAACGAGGTGGCTGGTGGATGCGGCAGCTTCATATTTTCATGGATCCGTTTTATTACATAGATTATACTTTAGCGCAAGTCTGTGCTTTACAATTTTGGAATCGATCTCAGAAAAAAGATCCAAATACTTTAAAGGATTATAAAAAGATCTGTAGATTAGGGGGAAGTCTTCCGTTTAAAGAAATTGTAAAGGCAGCCAATTTAAAGAGTCCTTTTGAAGATGGATGTTTGGATGAAACCATGAAAGCGGCTCAAAGTGCGTTGGATGCATTGTCAAAGAAAAATCTGCAATAATAAATTTATAATTTTAATATCGTGACATATTCGATATAGTGTTTTTGTATTAAATGATTGAATTGAAATTTTAAATAGCCTATGGACAAAAACCAAACCAGGATGAAAATAAAAAGAAGCATAATTACTAACATGTAAAAACAGATCCATAATATATCTGGTTTTGAAGCATATACATAAGTGATGATCAATAAGATAGCTACTATCAAAAAAGTAAAACAGGCAGTTTTTTGAAAGACTTTTTGTTTGCGCTTTTGTTCTTTATATAAAATAGTATATATACATTCTAATTGTTTTAAAGAAAATTCTTTATGACAAATTTTATGTTTTGTTTTTGGATCTAATTTTGCGATAACGATTTTAGCCATGACTGTATTATAAGGCTGAAAATCATGAAAAGGGAAGGAGGAAGTGTGAATAAAAATATGAAAAAAGAGCGACTTAAAAACAGAGGGTAAATATAT
>CABVDD010000002.1 GCA_902497095.1 uncultured Faecalicoccus sp. | reverse complement strand
GCTTGCCACATAGTAAAAAAAGAGAATCCGACTGGATCTTTCCATCGAATTCTCTTCTTTTTTAAACTATAAATTAATGTATTGCCTTTATGAAAAATTATGACTTCCAAAGTTACCTGATTTCAAGATTACTGTATTTTTCATAGAATCAAATGGTCTTAATACAGGAACACCTGGGTCACCTTTTTTTATTTATCCCAATTTGAATCTAATAAAAAATCAATAATATTCATATGCTTGATTCCGTTTTGACTCATATCGAATTCATCCATACTAATAACATATTTTGGATAGTTATCTTGTACTTTATCAAATACACCAAACTCACGTGAAATAGTTTCTTTAGAAGCGAGTAAATAAGAAACTTGAATATAGATCTTATTATTTTGTTTATGACACACAAAATCAATTTCCTGATTATCAACTTTTCCCACAAACACTGTATAGCCTCTACGTAACAATTCCATATATATTATATTTTCTAATATAAGTTGTATATCTTTTTGATTATTTCCAAAAACGGCTTCTCGAATACCATGATCAACTACATAATACTTTTCATTGATCGTTAAAATCTTTTTACCTTGAAGGTCTTCTCTTTTTACCTGGTAAAACATAAAGGCATCCATACAAGCTTTTAAATAATTCATGATCGTTTCAGAAGAAACAGAACGACCTTCACTCTTTAAATATTTAGAAATAGAAAAAGCTGAAAAAGATGTACCAATATTCAAAGTCACATAGGCTATGATACGCTCTAAAATATCTACATCCCGTATTTTATTTCGCTTAATGATATCTTTTAATTCTACAGAATTAAATAAATCTCTCAAGTATTGTTGATTGGCACTTATATCATATCGAAGATTGGCAAGATATGGCATACCTCCCATCAGCAGATAGTCTTGAAAACATTGATGATTTGTTTTGTCAGGATAAATGGTATGGTACAATTCCATAAATTCTTTAAAAGAAAATGGATAAATCACAAATTCTACATATCTTCCGGCTAAATACGTAGCCAATTCTCCAGAAAGCAATTTCGCATTAGATCCCGTAATATAAATATCGCAATCAAATTCTACGCGAAATGAATTTATACATTTTTCCCAATGATCTACTTCTTGAATTTCATCAAAGAAAAGATAGACTTTTCCCTCAATGGATTTTACTCTTTTTAAAATTTCATTGTGTAAAGATATCGCATCGCACAAATGTACATTTTTCATATTTTCAAAATTAATTGAAATACATTGTTCTTTTTTTACTCCTGTACTTAATAGTTCTTCCTGAATAAGTTCAAGCATAACAGATTTTCCGCTACGACGAAATCCTGTAAGGACTTTGATTAATTCAGAATTAAAAAAAGGTCGAATTTGACGCATGTAGGATTCTCGTTTAATCATCAATATCACCTCATCACTATTTTATTACGGATATACTGAAAATAAAATAGTTTTTATTATTTTATTCAAGTATATCTGAAATAATTCTAAATTTTAAAATAATTTCAGTTATACTTGAAATAATTATTGATTGTTCTTTTATTTCCAGTATACATGAAAAAAAGTGAGAGTTTGTATCCCTCACTTTTATACGGTTGGTGTAGTTTGCTGCATAGATGGATGCCATGTTGTTTGTGTCGGATATTGGCTGACATCAATCTGTAATTCGTTGATCTTTTGTAGAATTTCTGGATTTTGATCTTGATAGTAGAAGTAAATCACATTGGCCATTAAACGCTCTTTTGTTCCGGCATCTAATGGAATACTTCCATCGATATAACAAGAAAATTCGATTCCTGTACTCATCGTATTTTCACTGATGACTTGTACTGTTACCGCATGTTCTATAGTATTTCCATTTTCATCAGTGGCAATCACTGTAATTGGATATTCACCTTCAGCCGCCAAATTGACATCCCCTTTAACTTGGATATCTGCCTGCTTATTGTCATCAACTGCTAAGAAATATTTTGTCAGATCCACATCCAGTGCATTGAGTTCAACCACAATACGATCTTGCATGCCTACAAAAGTCGGCGGTGTTGTATCTTTTGCTTCTTTTTCCTCTTTTTCTTCCTGCACTTCCTTTTGAACTGGTTTTGCAGGTTCTTGTCTAGATTGAAACATAAAATATACGATACCAAACAATCCAATTAAAATCACTAAAAGACCAAGAATGATAGCTGTCTTTTTTTTAGAGTTATCTATCGAATTTTTTTCATTTTCCGGATCGATATTTACTTCAGGAAGATCTTTATATTCCGATACTTCTCTTGTATGGTTATCTTTTTCCAAATCGCATCCTTCCTTTCTAATAGTAGTTATAATAGGATTCAACGGTTCGATCGGCCTTGCTTAAAACAGAACCTATGACATGCGCCCCATTTCTTTGTAGTTGTGTTAACGCCGTACGAGCCATTTTCTTATCTGTATCTTGCGCTGATACAACAAAAATGGTTCCATCGCATACACAGGAAACTGGAATCGCATCGGAAACGGAAAGAATAGGCGGACAATCTAAAATGATAAAATCAAATCGTTGACGCATATAAGCTAAAAATTCCTTAAATTTATCGCTGGATAAAAGTTCCAATGGATTGGGTACTTTAATACCGGCAGGTAAGACGTATAATACTCCATCTCCTTTTTTATCTTTAAATTTCTGAAAATATGTATCTGGAATATTCATATCATCTTGAGCTAAAACATTACTTAAACCAAAACGATTCGAAATATTAAACTTCTTATGAATTTGTGGTTTACGCATATCACAATCCACTAACAACACTTTACTAAACTGATTGGCACTGACAATGGCCAAATTGGAAGAAGTCGTTGTCTTGCCTTCACCTGGATTTGAACTTGTTACGTTGACAATCTGTACTTTGGTATCTACAGAAGAGTATTCAATATTCGTACGTAAATGTCTATATACTTCCAATTCATCAAATTGTTTGGATTTTTTTGTTGTATTTCTTTTTTTCATATCTATTCCCTTCCTTTCCAAAATCTTCGTACAGATTCTGGTTTTTTCATATCTTCCAAAGCTTCATTTTTTAAAATGTGTACCGGATTTCTTTGTAACACCAAATCAGCAGCTTCCTGACCATAGTTTTTTTGAATCCAGGCATAAGCATCCGATAGTTTACAAATTCTATGACCACTAGCTCTATGAGCATCACTTGCGACAATATGTACCATACCATTTTTAAACAACTGTATGGCGTTTTTTTGAATGGTCTTACCATGATCTCCTAAAAGACTCGTTCGATTGACTTGTATCTTACATCCCATATCCATCCAATCCTTGATGCGATCAAGATCGATCTTGGAATGAAAATAGCGTTCCACATGCGCTACGATAGGGGTATATCCACGAATTATCATCTCATAGAGTCTATCTTCTACCTGTGTTGTATCGCCCAATTTTTCTCGCACATTGAATTCACAAAGCACATAGCTTGAATTTGCCAATGGATAAAACCATTCTTTTTCTACCATCTCTAAAAAATCTTCATTTAAGAACAGTTCAGATCCAGAATAATAATCAATCCCATATAGATGTGCTACATCACGAACTTCAAGCATTCGATCAGCCATATGACTGACTTCATCCCATTGTTGTCTTCCAGGAATAAAGTGCGGTGTTGCGATTATGGTTTGAATACCATCTTCTTTTGCCATTTGAAATAAAGCTTTACATTCTTCTAATGTTTGTATGCCATCATCAATACCCCAGGTACAATGGTTATGCATATCAATAAAAGTCATAAAACCTACCTTTTATATGGCACAGTTGCCAAAACTGGAATACCCAAATAATTTTCTGCTGCTTCTCTGGTACGAAGACGATTATCAAACAAATAATATACAGTAACTAAACCACCTGATACAAACAAGCCGGCCGCAAAACCAATCAAAGTAAATTTAGAACGGCTTGGTGATACTGGATTTTCATTTACTTTTGGTTCATTGACTACTGCCAAGTTATCAATACGTAAAACATCCAACATCTCTTCATTAAAGACTGAAATCGTATTTTCTACAATTTCATAAGCTAATTGCGGATCTGTCGTTGTAGATTGAATATCAATCAATTCCGTATCTGTCGCATTGGTGATCGTTAAAGTATCTAAAACATCTTTATAATCATCCAAGCCTACTTTTTCTGCGACCTGAGCAGTGATCGTTTCCCCTTGTAAGATCTGCATATAGTTATTGACCATACGAGAGTTTGTCTGAAGACTGTTATAGTCAATTGATCCTTGCTCACTGATACGTGGCGTAATATAAATCGTAGCTTCACTGCTGTATTTCTTAGGAATGATAAAGGTAGCCAATACCAGTCCAATCATCGCAAAGACAATGGAAGTAAAGGCAATCGGCACGATTTTTTTCTTTAATGCGGTAAAAAGATCTTTTAGATCTATTTCCATTTCATCCTGATTCATTTCTACTCTTTCATTCATGCTGTTGACTCCTTTTTATACTCTACTGTGTCGATTCTGCATCCGCATGTAACACATCGGATATCTTTTGTTTGGCTTCTTTGACAGTTGCCTGATCTGGTACCATGACATAGGCTGTAGTACCCAGTTCTGCACACATCAAACTATCTCCAGATCCATCTAACATGTATTGTTCTATTGTCCATTTTGGATTTTTATCCAATTGATACTGCACCAGACTTGCGATTTCATCACTCGATAGATTTGTTTGGAATGTATTGCCCAATGCATCTAAAAGCGATGTATAATTCATCAATACAGAAGGAGAAGTAATCGCATCAATGATTCCCATAAGTACGATTTGTTGATTTCGGGTTCTTTGACGATCTCCATCCACATACGCATATCTCTCTCTTGAAAAATTCAATGCAGTCTTGCCATCAATATGTTGTTTTCCTGCCGCAATGCTAAAACCACTTGTTTGCGTTGAATTGGATACCGCTGCTTCTTCCGGTACATTGACATCAATACCACCTAGAGCATTCACAACTTCAGTAACGCTGTCAAAACCAACTTTAAATGTATAATTGATTTCGATTCCTAGAAGATTTTCTATCGTCATTTTCGTGGTATTTACACCATTCATACCTGTATGTGTCAACTTATCCATCGCTCCATTTTGACAACCATCATCCGCATCACAAACCGTAGTCACATAATAATCACGCGGAATGCTTGTCAGTAAAATTGTATGTGTCTTTGGATTGACGGTAACGATCATATTAACGTCGGATCGAGCGTTCTCTTCAATATCAATACGAGAATCACTTCCTGTGATCAACACGTTAAAAGAATAGCTGGTGATGTCATCTACAGAATTTGCTTCTGTATTATTATTTGTTTCAACTTCTGTTTGAAAGATCACACGCGTATTCTTATTAAAATTGACATATTCTTCCATATCCGTAATAGCCGAACGGCTTGATTCTGGTAAGATGATCGCATCGACTTCATCTTTATAAAACGCATCGACCATACCCGATAAAGAATCATACTTCTGACTTTCAAAATCCACATTGTGTGACTCAATGTCTTTTATGCAAGCCTGCGTTCTGTTTTTTGAAATTGTTGAAAGAATACCTATTGTTTTATCTTTTAGATCTTGAATGGATTCATAGTCACTGCTTTCTTTAACAATAACAGAAACCATATTAGCCCCTCTTGAAGGCGTAGATATTTTATCAAGCATAGAATGTGTTGCCTGTACGTAATATCCAACCGTACCACTTACAATCATGATCAAGACCATGAATACAACACTTATGATACGCCCAACTCTCTTTTTAAAATAAAAGTTCACTAATAAGATCAACAATACGTCCAGTACGCAAAAAATGGCAATAGCTAAGAATAAAAATTGATTAGGTATTGCCTTAAATGTGATCAATTCATAGAATAAAAAACCTGTACACAAGACTAAAAGTACAGAAAATGTGACATACAAAATACGTTCCACTTTTTTCATTGGAATCCTCCTTGTATCTCACCCTCTAATAACCTAACATTATTTTAACGAATTTTATCTTTTTTACAATACTATTATACTGTAATATCGGTAAATCTATCATATAACATTTTTATAATAACAAAAAATGTAACAAAAGGGACCGAAGTCCCTTTATTAACTTTTATTAGGCTCGTTTTCGCCATACCAACAAGAGTCCCATCAAGGAAATGGCACTACCAATTAAACTGATGAATAATCCAGCTCCTGTCTTGGCAGAAGTATTTGATCCGCCATTGTTTTCACTTGGCTGTCCTTCACCTGGTTGTTTTGTTTCTTGGTAAACATTGGTAAATACGATAGCTTCTTGTGCTTCTCCATCTCTTGTTATATCGCATTTTGTAACCATTAAATGTCCTTGTTGATCATCTTCTACATGAATCACAATATCATAGATGCTTTCATCGTATTGGATATTCTCTTGACCATCATTGACTTCGGATAAAGTGTAACTGTACTTGCCTGCTTTATCAAAATCAATTGGATCAAAGTTGATCATTCCTTTTTCATCGTTTGTTGCTTTGGACACTACCTTTCCTTCTTCATCCTTAAGTTCAAAGGTAAACTGTCCATTGCTTAACTCTTTTCCTTCTAATTTCTTGATGGCTCCTATTTGTACGTTAGCACTGCTGATTGGTGAGTACGTATTTTTAAATACGATCGAATCGATCTCTTTTTGATCTTTTGTAACGCTCCATTCTACCTTTAATGTACCATCACCTTGATCTGTTACTGTAGCTACAGCATTATATACAGAAGTATCATAATTCATACCCATAACACCGGTATTGACCTCAGAAATAGAATATTGATATGTACCTGCTGTATCGAAGGTGATTCCGGCAAACATAACGTTTCCATTGGCATCATTGCTAGCTTCCGATACTACATTTCCAGCTGTATCTTTCATCTGGAATGTAAATTCACCTTCATTTAATTTACGTCCTTCTAATTCTTTTTGAATAGAAATACTTCCATCCGTTGGTGAACTTGTGACCGTAGTTGTCTGATATGTATTCACAAATGTGAATTTAGGCCCTTGTGCCGGCAAAGAAGATACGCTTAAAGTTCCATCTCCATTATCCGTAACCGTAACAGTTACAGTTTTAGAAGTTGTATCATTTATTACGCCTGGTACAGTACCAGATTCTGTAATAGTGTAAGTAAATGTCTTAGATCGTGTAGAACTTTCTAATGTCTGTGTATCTTTTGTATTCTCTACATCCTTACCAAATACATTTTCCATAGTGTATTCGATCAAACCAAAATCAATATTTCCTGAAGCATCATTTGTTACAGTTGTAGTCGAAGGCATAGGTGCACCTTCAGAACCACTAATCGTAAACTGATATTTACCTGTAATATCTGGTAAATTGGCACCACTGTTGGCATTCAAGACTTTGGTTCCCTTCATCTCAATGCTTGCTTGAGCTTCTTGTCCATACACATTGACAAAGTTTAAGGATGACATGCCTTCTGGATAGATGACTTGCACTGCTAAAGTGCCATCTCCTTGATCTGTTACTTGTACCTCAATCGCAAAACTAGATTGTAAAGCCTGCACACCAGAAACCGGTGTTTTTTCTTCTACAGTGTAATTATATGTATAAGTATTTTGATTTTTTACAGCTAAACCATTGGCAACATCCAAATTCAATTGTTTAGATGTATATGTTATCGGTGTAAACTCAATACTAGCAGCTTGTCCATCAAGTGCAGCTTGATTTGTGCCTGTAGAAACCGGAGTTTTACTTGCATCTTTTGTGTTGGTGATCACAAAATCAAACTCAGAAGCTTGCATATCACGTCCATTTAGTGTCTTTGTTGCATTAATTTTTACAGCGCCTTGACCACCTAATACACCTTGTGCATCATAACGGTTATTAAACACTACAACGGCATTTTGATCAAAGACTTGCTCATCTACTGTCGTTTGAACTTTTAAAGACCCATTTCCATTATCAGATACACTAATCTTTACAGTATGCTCACTTTGATCATATGTATAACCTTTATTTGTATCGTCTGTAACTTCTTTCACAGTATACGTAAATGTTTTTCCAATATCCTTTTGATCAAATTTCATCGAATCAAATACACTAACCATAGAAGTATAACTTCCATCACTGTTGATTTGATCTTGTGCTGGCACTGTAACTTCTGTGACTTTCTGACCCGCTTTTTCAATAGATTCTTTATCTTCAGCTGTGATGGTAAACTTAAATTCATCTTGATCGATTGATTTACCAATCATATTCTTCTGAATTTGCAAAGATCCCAATGCATTATAGTCTACTTCATTTGTCGTATATACATTGGTAAACTTCATGTTTTGTTGCGTTTGTGCAACAGCACTTAGCGTTCCATCACCATTATCTGTAACAACAACTGTTATTTCTGCCATATGATCATCGTATGTGATACCATTCGTATTTTCTGGTATAACTTCAGAAACTGTATATTTATATTCACCTTTGGTATCATAAGTGATCTTTCCAAAGTTAAAGCTTTCGGCATTATCCTTAGTGACATCAATCGTTTTAGTATTAGTCTGTTCGTTAGATCCTTCAGGCATTGGTGCACCTTCCAAACCAGTTAATGTAAAACTAAATACATCATTTTCTGTCCAGTCACGTCCAACCAGCTCTTTTGTGAAATTAAAGCTTGTTGGCACTCCCGTAAATGAAGTTGAGCTATATGTATTTGTAAAACTTGCGATAGTTCCATCATCATAAGTTACTGTAGCTTTTAATTGTCCATTTTCGTTAGTTACATTTACAGTAACTTTTGATTCATGAACATCATAAGCAATTCCATTTAAAGAAGGATCTTCAGAAGAAACACCATCTGGCAATTTTTCTTGAATCGTATATTCATAGGTACCTTCTTTATCATAAGTAATGGCACCAAATGATCCAGTTTGTACATTTCCACTTTCTGGTTTTGTCAAAGTCAGAATATTGTTATTTTCTCCCTCTGGCATTGGCGCATTATCTACTGGAGTTAACGTAAAGGTAAATGCATCATCATTTGTCCATTCACGTCCTGATAATGTCTTCTGCACTTGGATACCGGCATTTGTATCATCACCTATTACAACTGATGTTGGGTTATAAGAATTGGTAAAAGTCACCGTTTCAGCCGTATTCATCGAAACTGTTCCACTCGCAACATTATTTTCATCTATTGTATCTGCACCATTGACATCCGTTAAAGTAAAACCAGTTGGATTATTAATCTCTTCGATTTTATAATCCGCATTTCCCATTCCTAATAATTCAATGGATTGGTTTGCCTTTAACTGTATAGTGGCAACACCTGAGTCATCAAAGGCAATTGTTTGTGATTCCGGATCGGTGGTTCCTTTAGTAGTGATTTTAGCTAAAACCTCTGTATTCGTTTTAGACGAAGATGTCACTTTAAAAGTAAATGTTTCATTTTTATCAGGTGCTTGAACTCCATCTTCTGTCGTTACTTCTTTAGAAATGATCAAAGAAGCAGATGGCACTCTGATTTCACCATTATTTCCTAAATATACATGGAACATTCCACTTTGAGGATCACCTGTCGTACGATAAATGAATCTTGGAGCAAAGTAAGTTTTAGCCGTATTTGTAGTGCTGCCATTTTTATCCTTTGTAAATGTGGCAATATTTCCTAAACGAGGAGCTCCTGCTTTCAAATAGACATAATTATCTTTTGTTATTGTATATCCATTCATAACTGTTCCTGGTCGTTCTTCATACGTAGTTTTTTTCTTTCCATTTTCATAATATGTAAAAGGAACATAATATGTTGAAGTGGAATTAAACGTTGTAGCTTGTTCTTTGCCTTCTTTATCCAAATAGATTCCTGTATCTTCTTGTATGAAGTAGTAACTATTGTCATGAGCCGGTTCATATTCTACAAATGTATTTCCAGCAGTTTTCTCAGTTAAGCTTGAATTTGTTCCATCATAATAGTTACTGTAGAATACTATATTTCCTTTTGAATCAAGATGTTTATTTATATAGTCTTCAGAAAGCTCTGTATAGTCAACATTGCCATTTTTATCAATAATACCTTCTTGTAGACCAACACTATAAACTAAACGCATTGGATACATTGTTTCTTCCGTCTGGTTTTTGACAGCACCAGAAGCATCTAACTCGACAATGTCATGTACAATCGGAATCAAAGAAGCAGGAATTTTCATAGTTAATACTTGTCTGCCATTCTCATCCTTAGATATCGTAATTTGAAGATTCTTTAAATCTTGTTCTCCATAGACATTGTTTTCAAACTTACCATTTAAAGTAACTGAATTTGTCTTTTTATCATAACTACCCTTAAAAAATGTATCTCCGATTACCAATCCTTTTACATCTTTTAATTCCATGTAATCGCCAAGTATATCCGTATATGTAATATAACCACTACTTGTTAAACTACCTGTAACTTCTGTAGGTGCTTTACCTTGATCTACCATGGAATTGGTAATATTCTTAAAAGCTTCTTCCAACTGTTCTGAATTTGTTGCCGGATAATACGCTGTATTGTACTTTAAAGTAGTGATATCGTTTGAATTTGGATGTGTAAGTTTATAATTGTGTGTTTGTCTATTACTATTTGTAACATAGTGAACATTAGGTTCACTATCAGCCGAATAGTCATTCCATGCTTCAGCGAGCAATTTAATTTCATTGACATTAGAATTATTGGCTTGATCCAAATTATCGACCGGATTTAAAACCAAATTTGCCAATTCAACCATCTCTTCTGTCTGTTGATCTGTACTAAATCCAATCGTATAGATGTTCATCTGCTCATTATTTGGATTCGTTTTAAAATAATGTTCTGTCACGACATTTTTCATATAAGAGGCTGTCATCATTGGCAAAATACCATTAGCAGACCAAGCTTGATCATTATCACCCCAGCCAATAGACTCTCCTTTGTCATTGCTTAAATCTGCCCACCAATCTTTCTCTCCTTGATCACTAAATATAGTTGTAGGTGCACCATCAGACATCAATACTACATTCGGAATTCTTTGAACAGTTGTTCCTGCAATATCTACAGTAGTATCGTTTACATCCATCAACATCTGCATAGCTTCGTTTAAACCATATTGAATATTCGTTTTAGAATCTGTCTGTTGTTCTGCTCCATTAATTTGATTTTTAATAGTTGCTAGACCATCTGAGGTTGGTTTCCCATCATCATATTTACGTTCAAATGTTGATAATTTCAGATACTCATTTCCTTCAATATTTTGATTAGCTATCTGTTTTGCAGAAGTTAGCTCCATAAATACACGACCAACACGATTAAAAGTCACAATACCAATGCGGTTATTTTCATTGGCTTTAACTAAAGTATCAATTGTATTATTTAAAGAATCTACTAAGTATTTAATTCGTGAATCTGAACCATCTTCTTTAGACATTTCCCGACTATCGACACCCCATGTCATACTTGCAGAAAAATCCAAAACAAAAACGACATCAATTGGAGATGCTGTTTCAGATTTAATCGTTTGTGTACTCGATAAAGCAGAAAAAGTGACTAAAAAATCTTCTCCACTCTCAAGATTAAAATCTTTATTTCCATACTTAGCCGTAGTTCCCACACTCTTATCTGTCCAAATTCGACCAGCATATTGAGTAGATTTTTGATTATACGTATCTTGGTAATCCATAGCTGTTGATGGATCTATTGATGAATTTTCACTTGCATAAACCATATTCGATTGAGAAAAAAACATCATCATTCCCATTGTTATACACGCAAAAAGGGCTAGTGTCCCCGCTACTATTTTTCTAACTTTTCTTCGTCTTTTCAATCGCATAAAATTCTCCTTTTCTGTACGAATCTAATCTAAGTCATTGAAATCTTACCCCCCCGTATCAAGGTGTCAATGAATAGCTATTTTATAACTAAAATAAGGCAAAAAGCTTGATTAGATAACTATCAAATAACAAAATTTATAACTTATTTTATGTTTTTTATTTGTAATTTTAAACGTACAATCGTATTTCTATACAAAAAAAACCGAGATTGAATTTCTCGGTAAATTTACTTCAAAACTTAAACTTTTATTACTTAAACAAACATTAAAAAATACTATCTAAAACATTATTTTAAAAATGATTGTATCTTTTATTGCTCTTCTTTATGAAAATGGGCAATCAAATATTTATCTCCTATGCTATGTGCATAAATCTTCTTTAATGGATTTCCTCTTTGATCAAACCAACCATCAAATACATATCCTTTTTTAAACGCTGGTAGAAGTTCAATGTCTTGATTAAAGTAGGTGTAGACATGTGGATTTTTACGAGAAGAAATACCCCCGTTAGCATTATAGCGTATATGGTAAATCGCAACTTCCCACTTGGCATATAAAGTACATGATTCTTTAATAATCTGTTCAAAAGAAAAAGGTTTTTTAAATTTTGGATCATAATACCATCCACAAAAATCATGTCCCAGTTTTAATGGATGACGAAAAGGTTTGATATATCCATTGGAATCTACCATCTTTGGTTCAATATTTCCACCACCATTAGAGTCAAAAGAAACTTTACTTCTTGGACGATAATGCGCTTTTAACGTAATTTCTTCACACTGTCCCTCAGGTATCACATGAATTTTTTGCCCATTTAAACTCCAATAATCAAATACCATACCAGCTTTTTTAGCTGGATATAAGCGCAAAACACCTGATTCGATATTTAGAAATTGAGGATTTAAACGAGAATTCATACCTCCATCCAAATCATAATGGATCTTATACCATATAGGAATCCATTTATCATACAGTGTCATAGTTGTTGGCAATATGCCTCCTGGATTCAATCGTTTTGTACATTCTTCATCAATATACCAACCGGCAAATATATAACCTTTTCGATGTTCTTGTTCTTTCTCCATTTTTTTCATCCCTCACAATTGTAATTATATCATAAATGTGTTAATATATCGTTGCTGTCCTCGTAGCTCAGCTGGATAGAGCATGCGCCTTCTAAGCGCACGGTCGGGGGTTCGAATCCCTCCGAGGACGCCATTGAAAATAAACACTTTCTTAAAATTGCTTTAAATAAAGGAGGTAATTAAGAAAGTGTTTTATTTTTTTGTACCTTTCGCCACAAATTTGCCACAGAACACTTTATTCACGATCCTTTCTTTCATCTTATCATTTCACAAAACAATCACAATGTTCTTTAAATCCAGAAATCATGTCTTATATTTACTCGAAATAATTCAAATAGTGACTTAAGCTATTTTCTAAAGATACTTTACGAATACTTTAACCAATAAGATATAATTTATCTACATATTAATGAATAAGTAATCTCTAAGGTTATAACATTAGGATATATACACTATACTGATTCTACTTATTTATAATTTATTTAAATTAGATTAAGAAATGTTTGAAAAGCTTTTGTATTTTATTGACCCATGAAGATTATCGTTCATAATAAAAGATGTAAGGCGAAAGCCTTACAAGATAGGTCTTTGAAGTAGTGAAAGAATTAAGGCACACCACTAACCAAACACATCAATATTATTTGTAGGAGGTTGTGCGTATGATTCAATTAGAAATTATTGTTCATGTGCTATCTTATCAGATTGAAATAAAAATCAATCTGACAAGAAAAAAAGCCCGTTTGTATGTAGGCTATACAAACAGGCAACACATCAACGATTAAACTATAACACTATTTCAAGACCTTTTCAAGATTGGGGTTGAGGACATTCCCGCAAGAAAAACGGTAATTTTAATCAGAAACAATATATAAATAACTATGTACGTAATACATAAAAGAAGTTCGAATTGCGTATAAGATTAGACAATGAAGCAGTTATAAATAAATTGAATAGCATACCAAATGCGACCAAATATATATTAAATCTAATCGAAGTAGATAATAAATAAGGCTAATGATTGAATCGGTCTTGTTTATATTCAAACACGAAGCATATCAATGGCATTTCATTATCCTCTCTTCGCTTGTAAATTTAAAATTTGATACCCATTGGAATTAACCAAAGAAAAAAACTTGCTAACCATTAGGAAATTAACAAGGCATATCAACTAACATATAGAGTATAGCACAATTATCAATTCACATAGATATAAATATCAAAAATGAAGAATAGGAGAATTTTTTTATTTTGTTGACTCATGAAGATTATTATTCATAATAAAAGGTGTAAGGCGAAAGCCTTACAAGATAGGTCTTTGAAATAGTGTAAGAATTAAGGTAGCCTCAAGCTAAACTCATTAAATTTAACACAATTACAGAAAGTTGAGGAGCTACATATGATTCATTTAGAAATGGTTGTATGTGTATTATCTTATAAGATTGAAATTAAAATCAGTCTTACAAGAAAAAAAGCCCGCTTGTATGTAGGATATACAAAAGGGCAACACAATTACGATTAAAGTATAACACTACTTCAAGACCTTTTCAAGATTGGAGTTGAGGACATTCCCACAAGAAAAGTGGCAACTTTAATCAGAAGCAATATATAAATAACTATGTACGTAATACATACAAGCGATTTGAATTGCGTAGAAGATTAGACAATGGAGCAGTTATAAATAAATCGAATAGCGTACCAAATGCAACCAAATATATATTAAATCTAATCGAAGTAGATATAGAAAAAATAAACAAAGCTGATTGAATCGATCTATTTTATATTCATAACACGAAGCATATCAATAGCTTTTCACTATCCTCTCTTTGCTTGTAAATTTAAAATTTGATACCCATTGAAATTAACCAAATAAAAAGCCTTGTTAGAGGTACGCAAAATCTAACAAGGCAACCAATTAACAATTAATGTATAACACAATTATCAATTCATATAGATATAAATATCAAAAATGAAGAATAGGAAAATTTTTTCATTTTATTGACTCATATAGATTATCGTTCATAATAAAAGATGTAAGGTGAAAGCCTTACAAGATAGGTCTTTGAAATAGTGCAAGAATTAAAGCATACCACCAACCAAACACATAAGCCAAAAGATGGGAGGTTGTGCATATGATTCAATTAGAAATGATTGTACATGTGCTATCTTATCAAATTGAAATAAAAATCAGTTTGACAAGAAAAAAAGCTTGCTTCTATGTAGGATATAGAAACAAGCAACACATAAGCAATTAGAGTATAACACTATTTCAAGACCTTTTTCAAGATTGGAGCTGAAACAATGGAAAAATGGAAAGCCAATAAAATCAATTATAATAATCAATATAATAAAGATAGCTATTTTAATGTAGCTATCAGAATTAGAAAAGATAATACAGAAGTTATAAATAAACTTAACTCTGTAAAATCTAAGAACGCTTATATAATTGACTTAATCGAACAAGATATAAAAAGAAGTAAAGACTGATGATTGAATCAGTCTTGTTTACAATTCCATACATCTAAATAGATAAATCTCTAGCCTTTTCTAATAAACCTTATTCCATTCACATGTCTTGCAATAGACAAACAAAATTTCCTTTACTTATTTTGTAGTCGCATGCGAAGAGAAGATGGAAGTTTTTTGATCACTGTCATCATTAAATATAAGCTAATAAGACGATCTGCATAATCTGTGACAAACTGTACCACAAAACAACTTCCGGTTAGTCCTAAAGGTGTTTTTGCCAAGAGCTGAACTAAAACAGTTGATCCAGAAGAGGTAATACCACCAAACAAGGCCGCTGTAATACAAGCACTTAATAAAGATACCGGTAAACTGATCCATAAAGCTTTTAAAGCCAGATGACCCAACGAAGTTTTCTTTTGATTTTTTAAAAGGATACCTGTCATAAATCCAAGTAGGATTCCTACCGGTGCATAATATAAGGAATAAATATCCGTTGTTAGTCCAAAAATAAAACCGCTCAATACATTAGGAAGCATTCCATAAAAAGGACCTAATAAAATCGCAATAAGTATAGTACCCATACTATCGAGATAAATAGGAAGGTGAAGCCACAGGGCTATATTTCCTCCTACAATATTGATGACAACCGCAAAGGCAATCAGACAAATCTTATAAATTGAATTTGATTTTGTCATGATATTGACTCTCCAAATATATCTTCTAAATATATTAAATCTTTACGAGATAAGTGAAGTATATTTTCTAAAAAGAAATAGAAGAATTCTTTTACATTCACATGAGTCAATATAAATGCATTCTTTTCGTCTTTATAAAAATCATAAGCATCCACAATGCTTTGTCCTCGTGCAATGCCTTGTGTTTCAATATCTGTATAAGCTTCAAAGCCCTGGCAAAGCTCTGGTTTCAAAAAATAAGCCACAGCCAACGGATCATTGATAACACAACCAACGATATGCTCCCAATTCCAGTGAAAATCAAAATAGAACTTTGTGATCTTAGAAATAAAATCACCCTGCTTTGCATCTAGTCTTTTGATATATTCCAATAAAGTAGGTGTCAACACGATCTTTCTTGTCACATCCAAACCGACCATATAAATTTTCTTATGTAACTGTTTCATTTGTTGATACACGATTTGTGCCGCTTCTGGATCTTCCCAATAATTATATTCAGCCACCGGCGAACAATTTCCATGTGCTTTATAGCTGCCACCCATAGAAACGATTTGTTCAATGTTTGAAAAAGCTTGTGCATCTATCTCGATCAATTTGGCTAAGTTTGTTAATGGTCCTAATGCGATAATAGAACATTTTTGTTGTCGTAAAGTTTCTTGTAAAAAGATAACTGCACTTTTTTTAGGTGGTTCACTGATGACTACTGGTAAAAAACTTTCTCCCAAGCCATCACTACCATGTGTATCTAATGCATTGACAAAGTCTTTGACCAATGGTTTTTCTTCACCAATATAAACAGGAATATCTAAACGATTCATATGTTTCAATACCTTTTTTGCATTTTGATATCCCATGGATGCTGGTGAATTACCAGCTACTATCGTAATGGCAACAACTTCAATATCTTTACTGGATAAAGCCAACATGATGGCTAGACTATCATCGATCCCAGGATCACAATCCAATATAACTTTTCGTTTCATGGTATCTCTCCTTTGCATAAAAAAAGTTTTGCCTCCCTAGACAAAACCACACAAAAAAAGAAATTTTCTGTCTGTCGCCTATTATTATACTGGGAGGAACATAAAAACCAGTTTCTTCATTTATACCATAATGACTTCCAGAAAGCAAATACTATACTGAAATCCAAATCAAACCATGGTATGATAATAAATAAGAATGGAGTGTGAACTATGCAGATTCAAATGACATTAAAAGTCAGTGCCCAAGAATTTTATGATTTCGTTGTTTCAAGTATTCAAGCCAGTCTGGAGCTGGCAGATAGCTCTACTGACAAAGAAGTCAAAGAAGGTACTTCCTATAAAACAAACATGAAAACTACAAGTAAAAAACAAGAAAAGACCAAAGTAAAAATAACGCATCTAAAAAAGCCTGTGCATATTCGAACAACCTATTCATCCGCATCGATTTCCAGTGCTACAGAATATAAAATCAAACCTATTGATGCAAACAAATGTGAAGTCATTTATATCGAATCTAATTTTGATCCTCATCATAAAGAGATTGAATTTCAAGGCCTTAAAAAAATGATTCTAGAAAGAAAATTAAAAAAGAGATTGAAAGATGTAGAAAACTATCTTATCAACAAAAGAAATCAGCCAGAAGAAAGCTGATTTCTTTTAATTTTATCGTTTATGAAGTTCAATCGAATATTCATAGGACTGCCCATCATAGTAAGAAATGGTATATTCGATGGGCTCATTTCGATCGTTTAATGACAGACGAACACGCTTTAAAATAGGTTTACCTTTACTGATATGAAGAGCTTTTGATAAAGACATATCAGCCAACATACTTGAAAAAGTTTCTTTGATGACACTTGGTTTTCCAATATTTGCTTTCTCAAACTGGTCATACATAGAACCTTCAAACGCCTTTGGATCTAAAGGAAGTTCAAAATGGCCTGGAATATATGTTTCAAAAAGCACGATTGGCTTTTTGTTTGCGGTACGAATACGAACCAGTTGATATACATTTTCTTTTGGATCTAGCTCTAGCAGATCTTGAATATACTTTGATGGCATCATCTTTTTTAAAGTGACAAAGGAAGTTCCTGGCTCCATATTACGCTCTAAGACTTCAGAAGTGAAACTTCGAATCGCATTGGCACTTTCATTGATGCGAGCATTATAAGTTACACTCGTTCCTTTTCCGCGCTCTTTTTTTACATAGCCCTCAGATTCGAGTTCCGCAATGGCTTGTCGAATAGTAATGCGACTAACATGAAATATCTTCTCTAACTGTGGCTCTGCAGGAATCAAGCTGCCACGAGAATATTTACCATTTTCAATTTCTTCCTTTAAAGTCATCTTTACTTGCAGATACAGAGGAAGCGATTCTCTGTCAATATTCATAAATTCCTCCTAGCGTACGTAGGCTTTGATCAATTTAATCTCCTCATTTTCACTATCACCATAAGGGCGAATCGTGTAAGCTCCTACTTGAGCTGGGATGATAAAAGTCTCGGCATAGTGTACGATAAATGGTTCAAAAGCATAATCGGGGCTTTCCACGATTGCTTCTTTTCCATCTATTAAGTTTAACACATGTACCGTTCCTTTGGTATCATGATTTGTAATATGATTGCTAGTATAACGTCTTGTCTCTATGAATTCCAAACTATGTAATCCGGTATGTTCTACTTTACAATCATTTTCTTCCTCTTGGATCTCATAAACGGCATTTACTAAATTTTCTTTGACCCATGGCGTTGTACGATTCCATTGAATAACTTCTTTTCCATGTTCAATGTGAACAGGACGTGGTTTTCCATCCAAACCTAAGCGTTCCCAATCCCATAGTTTAAAAGTAAATATGTAAGGTGTAGCACTGATTTCCAAAACCATCGCATTGTTTCCTGAACAATGGCAAGTACCTGCTGGAATCAAGAAATGGTCGTGTTTTTTTGCTGGAAATTTATTGATGTATTTATCTGCATCAAAAACGATTTCTCCTTTTTGCGCCCTTCTTAAATCATTGATCATTTCTTCTTTATCAATATTTTCTTTTAATCCCAGATATACACAAGCCCCTTGATCGGCATCCAAAATATAATAACTTTCATCTTGAGTATATGTCATACCAAAATTCTTTTTGATATACTCGGTAACCGGGTGTACTTGTAAAGAAAGGTTTTGTCCTCCCATGGTGTCCAAAAAGTCAAATCGAATTGGGAATTCAGCTCCAAAACGAGCATAAATTTGTTCCCCTAACAAAGCTTTTGGTTGATATAATACAAGATCCATACACGGTAATTCAACAACGATTCCATCATAATCAAAAAGAATGCTGTTTTCTTCAGGAACGCCATCAAAACTCCAGGCGAAGTTTTTCTGTTCTTTATCTAAGTGGCATACTTCTTTCATCCATTGACCACCCCATACACCTGGATCAAAATATGGTACGGTTCTAAATGGTTTTTTCGCAAGTTGTTTTAAGCTGTCACAAAAAGCTTGGCCGGTAATCATCTTAGGATCATTTTCTTTGTTCGTATCTACAACATAATCAAATTGTTCAAATAAACGAGCTTTATGTTTATCCGCAATACGCCATTCAATAAAATACGCTCTTTTATATTTTCGTAAAATATCCTCATCCGGATTATTAGTTTTATAATTCGTCATTCCTTTACGATAACGCAATTGTATTTCCCATCGTGCCATATCAAAATAGACAAGTATATCACCTTTTGTCACCAAAGAAGCCCCTACACCATAAACAATTTTTAAACCTTGTGTATGTTTCACTTTTTCCTGTGCCTCTTGTAAAAGATCTTCATCAATAAAATCGATGAAATCTCCATAATACATCTTTCCAAATACACGATCATCAGTTAAATGATATTTCATCTGTTCAGTAATAATGGCTTCTTCTTTAAACAAGTCATAGCTGGAAATACGACAGGAAGCATCAAAGCGATCTATTAGCTGCATAACTTCTTCTTCATTGACACCTGGATAATAATCAAACACAAGTGTACAATTATCGCTGATTTTTGATGATAATTCTTTATAAATCGCATCATAGCCACGAATGGCTTTATGATTTTTGATCTTTGTTTTTGGGTATTTATCATATTTAGATTCAAAATTTAAATAACTCATCTTATATAGTCTCCTTTATCGTAATTTTTCCATTTTCTTTAAATACACGCACAGAAAAAGGCATATCTTCTACACGTTTATAATCGTGCCCGGCATGTACCGGCCAACAACACATAACTTCAAGTCTTGAATCGGATGTATTGACTAGACGATGTGCCAAGGTTCCATCAATGTGATGAATACTTCCTTCTTTCATTTTTTCGGCATGACATACGCCTTGTGCATCCATCAATAATAACAAACCTTCTCCTTTTTGGCATACATAGATCTCATCACATTGTGTATCTTCGTGGAAATGTCCTCTTGTCACATTACATTCCTGGCATACACAAACTGGCTCCATTACAGTCAATCCCCAATTTAGATTTTGTGTATGATCATTGTTGGTTTGACATGTATATACCGTATACATCAAAGTATCTTTTTCCAGTGATGCATCATAGTTGGCATAAAAAGATTGTGCCTGATCATATGTCTTTTTTGCGATTTGTACATCATGACCATCAATTTTTCCTTGTTTGAAATCTTCTATCCATTTTGGTTCTACGATCTTCATAGTATCCTCCTACAAAAAGATTATAACATTATAATGTTTAAGTCAATTAGTTTATATCAGAACCTGATTTTTTTATGTTATAATACCCTTTGTAAAAGGTGGTACACAATATGAAAATAGCCTATTTGATTCAGTCTGAAAGAGACTATGACGAAGTTATAGAAACATTAAATCAACTTGTTAAACAAAACGATCATGCCTTTATCATGATCAATGACAATGATTTAAGAGATAAAGTTGCTTTTGTATTTGCCGATCATCCTAGAGTTCATATTTCACGTACACAAGAATTTGCCCAAGAAGGAGATCTATCTCTTGCCAGAGGTACGATCATACAAATGAAAGAGGCTGTAGAGTATGATGATTTTGATTATTTTATCAATTTGACCGATGGAATGATACCTTTGAAAAGCCGAAAAGAAATTGTTTCCTTTTTAGAAAAAAATTACGGAAAAGACTATTATTATGTCGCATCTAAAGAAACTCCGGAACTAAAAAAGAAAGCCGAACGTTATTATATGTTCACTAATTTGCTGGCTTTTCCTACCAGTAAGTTCATCCGGGCTTTGACAAGAGGAAATGCAGTTTTATTTTCTAAGTTTGGATTAAAACGCAAGATAAACGATCCTTATCAAATTGGCAGTCCCTGGTTTATGTTATCTAAAGAGACTGTAAAAAAACTTATCGTTCATTTTGAGTACGTATCCAATACGTTTAAGATGTCCTGGTATCCAGAAGAGATGTATATTCCTATGATGATGGAAAAATTTGTTTATACAAACCAAAAAGATGATCACATCAATAATGATTATCGTCTTATCGGTCCTTATGGAAGTTGGCAAGCTAGTTCTGGTGCTAAACCAATCAATGCAGAATTAATCGCAAGTCATCCAGAAGCTTTATTTGGTGCTAAGATAACAGTTGATGATAATTTAGATCTTTACCAAGATTATTTCGATATTTATAATTCTTCCATCGAGGAAGTCGAAGAAGAAAAAGAAAAGACATTTATCGATCCTTCTTTGATCTTGGATTCCTTGAAAAAAGCAAAAGAACGAAGAGAAGACTAATGTCTTCTTTTTTTATGAAATATAAAAAAAAGCACCAGTTATTTTTTCTGGAGCTTATCAATTAAATATAGTGTATATTTTTTAGAATTTTGAAAACTTAAAAAATACATCAGTGTTAAGACACCGAAAATGATTCCTAATACTAAACCGATCCATTTTAAGATATCACGTACTGTCGCACTGACATTTAAAAAGTTATCGTGCAGTCCAGTGAATCCCCAAATGGCAATAGCGGCAAATAGTAAAAAAATAAAAAAGAACATTTTCATGGAGCGTCCTAATTTTTTTGTCATCATATTTCTATATGCGATTTCATTTTTTAAATCTTCTCGCTCTTTTTTTCGCATTTTATGCTCCTTACTAATCTATAAACAAAATCATCCCTCTTGGGAGAAAGGGATGATTTTGATAGTGTCCTTTTCGAATAGCTTATCCGATCAAAGAACCGAATCCGAACAAGATATCACTACCGATGATGTTACCTACGATGGCGATAACAACGAACAATAACAATACTTTGATTGGAGACATGTTCTTTTTAGCCATTAAGAACCAAGCGAACAATACAAACAACATTGTAAGGATACCAGGGAATGCACCGTCTAACTGACCTTGCAACATTACTGGTTCACCTTCAGAGTTTGTAGCAATCTGTACACTTGTAGAAACGTTTACCCAGCTGGCAGCCATAGCACCAACAATAACCTGACCCATAACGATTACAGATTCACGGAAGGCTGTAGCTTGCTGACCAACGATTAATTCTACGGCAGAACCACCTAGTTCATAACCTTTGTCATAAACAAATTTCTGGAACCAAGTAGAAGTGATGTTCCATACAACGATATAGAACAAAGGACCAATAGCAGATCCACCTTCTGCTAAACCAACGGCAATACCTAATAAGATAGGAATGTAAGTACCAACGATCAATGAGTCACCGATACCTGCCAAAGGTCCCATTAGACCAGCACGAATACCGTTGATCATTTCATCATCGATAGATTCAGCACCATTAGCACGAGCTTCTTCCAAACCAGCAGTGATACCAACAACCATGGCACCAATCTGAGGTTCAGTATTGAAGAATGGGTAGTAAGTTGTTAATTTTTCCTGTTGTTCTTCACGAGTTTCATACAATTCTTTGATGATAGGCAGCATAGCCCACATGTAACCAAATGTCTGCATGTGTTCTTGAGAGAAACCTGTCAGGTTTCCATACCACCAACGCCAGAAGGATTTATTTAAAGTTTTCTTAGAAATCTTTTTCATAATTAAATATCCTCCTCATCATCGTCATCAGAAACAGCAGCTGTAACGCCTCCTGCTTTCATCATCATTAATTGGTAGTTGATCAATGCGAATACACCACCAACTGCTGTTGCAGCTAACAATGTCAGCCCCATTGATTTAGCACAAGCGAAACCGAATACGAAGAAAATTAAATCGGTTGGTTTTGAAATTACTGATTTCAACAAGATAGCGATACCTACAGCTGGTAAAACGGAACCAACTGTTAATAAAGCCTTAACATACCACATATCTGTGTTCAATACACTAAACAGTTCCTGTACAGCGCCTGAACCATAGTAGCACAATAATGTACATGGCAAGAAAGATAATACGAAGTGTGAAATCAATGGCATTAAGCAGTCAACTTTACCAACGATTTCCATGTTTCCTTTATCCAACTGTGCCCAACCAATGTGCTGCCAAATCAAGTTCATCATTGCTGTTCCGTAGAACAATGTGATACCGATTACACCTGTCATGGCAGAGATCGTACCAGCAAGACCTTGAGCATCGGCCCCACCGAAATCCCAACCAGCGGCTTTAGCACCAACATAAGCCAAAGGAATACCAATGTAAGAAACGGCACGTAAGTCAGATGCAACAGTTCCACCTGGTGTTACTAGCGCGATCCACATAATCTGCATTGGGATACCAATCAGAATACATCCCTGAATATCGCCAAGGATGATTCCAACAATAAGGGATGCAACCAATGGACGGTTTAACGTATAGTTACCAACGGTTGTTCCCAAACAAGCAATGGTACTGGCTGCAGTACAGCTCATGATACCAATTAAAGCTGCTTGAAAAAATGTCATACTTTCTCTCCTTTTTTATTTATCTAACTCAGTACTACTCCCAATTAGTAACCGAATTTAGATCTG
The DNA here is from genome assembly GCA_902497095.1 of uncultured Faecalicoccus sp. GTDB lineage: Bacteria > Bacillota_I > Bacilli_A > Erysipelotrichales > Erysipelotrichaceae > Faecalicoccus. The sequence goes on along the minus strand of CABVDD010000002.1, from coordinate 69,315 downwards.
AATTTGGGCCATGATCCAATTGCTGTTTCTCTTAACAATGCGAAATATACATCGTAACCAGCATTTGTCATAGCTTCACAAGCTTCTGCTTCTTCTGGGATCAAAGACTGATTTGATCCTAATTTGATAGCGCCTGGACGATCATTACAAGGTCCAATAACAACTTGTTTTACATCACTTGGAACAAATCCATGATCTACAAGAATCTTCTTCATATCCACTGGATTTTTAGTGATCAAGAAATATTTCTTTGAGCTTTTTAAAACATCATCGGCTTTTTCAAAGAAATGATCCATTGTCCAAACAAATACTTTCTTGTCTGTACTTGCTTTAAAAGACTGTTTCAAAACTGGGGTTGTAGCGGCTTTATCATTAACCGCAATGATACCGTCACATGGGTACTCTTTAGACCAACGTGTAACGATCTGACCATGAATGATACGATCATCCACTCGAACAAAACTAATCATTATAATTCCTCCTTTAATTTATGATAAGACCTCTTATAGATCATCATCATCGTCATTTGACTCTGTAACAAATTCACAAAGTCCGGCACGACCTTCGCTTAGTAAGGTTTCTTTTAAAGCTTCTCTGTCCATATTATCTTTCATCAATACAGCAGAAATGGCACAAGGCATATTCATACCAGCAATTACCAAAGTATTTGCCAACAACCCTTTTTCATCCAATACGCTTAATGCATTTGTAAATGGAGATCCACTTAAGATATCAGCCAACAAGATCACTTCATCATCACTGTTGAAGCCAGATACCAATTCGCGGAAATTTTCGGCAAATTGATCAGCACTCATTCCATCTTTTAAAGATGTACTCAATACATCGTTTCTGTCACCAGTCATCATCTTTACTGCACTATGAAGACCCGGTGCAAATTCACCATGACTAACCATAACTACATATTTCATGATTTTTTTCTCCTTTTGCCTGAATCGGCATTTTTTAAAGCCCTTACATAGCTTTTTTTTAACGAGTAAATACTATCACATAAAATCACATTTTTCAATTTATTTTATAGGGTTGGTAAGAAGTATTTTCTCATGATAATTGTATTTATTTATGGTTTAGAATACGCTACCAGGACACGCCCGTTTCCTTTGATCGTATAGACGCCTAAACTAGCCGGGATAAATACACTTTCCGTATACGTAACCGGTAAGATATTTTGACCATAAACGATCTGTGCATCCCCTTGCACAAAAGTCAATGTATGAAATTTTTTCCCTTGTATATCTAATGTTAAAGAATCTTTGATATCATAAAGCTCAACGACAAATTCATCACAGTCTACTAAAGTCTTATGTTGTCCTTCGATGTAAGGATTACTGATTTTTTGTGTACGAAGTGAAAAATCCGCAACATCAAAACTTTTCTCTAAGTGAAGTTCTCTTTTATTTCCATTGGCATCTGTACGATTGTAATCGTAAAAACGATAGGTCGTATTGGAATTAGTACCAATTTCAATGGCAAAAATACCTGCGCCTAACGCATGTAACATACCAGCAGGTATCAAAATAAAATCCCCTGCTTCAATATCCACTTTGCGAAGATATGGTTCTAAATTTTCATCTTCCAAAGCTTTTTGAATAACATTCTTATCCTCTGTCAGGGTTCCTGCTACCAAAGTGGCATTGGGCTTGGCATCTAAAACATACCATGATTCTGTTTTGCCTAAATCATTTTCATGAGCTTTGGCATAACTGTTATAAGGATGTACTTGTATTGATAAATCATCTTTGGCATCCAAATACGCTAATCGAAGCATATGTTCAAAAGGGATTTCTCCCAACATTTCTTCTGGCTTTTCTTCAATCAACTCCATGAGTGTTTTGCCTTTATAAATACCATTTACGACTTCATTGGTACAATACGAATGTGCACTGATCTCCCAGCAAGTTCCATATCCTTTTTCATCCATATGGCGAAGCGTTGTCAGTTTGTCATTGGCCCAAATTGTTTTATCATAAATAGGCTTTAATTGTATTGGATACATTATCGTCACCTCTTTCATGGATACATTATAACATTATAATGTTTGTGGAAACAATCGAATTCTTTCTTTTATATGAAATATCGAAACAATAAAACCGCAACCAAGCAAATGATTGGAATAGCCACCATGACCCAATAGCCACGAGTGACTTTCTTTTCCAGCTTTTTCCAGTTCTCTTCTGAAAAATAATAACGATCATCTCCTGTTTTATAGACCACTTCATCTTCCATAAAATTCGCAATCGTATAAGAAATGACCGATGTCGATAACTTTACATCCTTAAATTCTTCAATAGGAATCGCCTTATCCGGTGATGTTGCCTTACGTTTAAGAAAAGCATCCATTACAATTCTTGCTGCTGTCTTACGTACATTATTATCTCGTTTTGCCATAACTATCTCCTTTTCTTTTTATTCTCTTTTGCTTTTTGCATATTATCTTTGATCTTTTGCGCCATTTTACGTGTAACGATCATAGAAGGATCTTTAGAAAAACTCACATTAAAACCAGGACGCATCTTATTTGTCTTTGATACATTGACAATCCTTCGATAGCGATAATATTTCTTCTCATAGAAAAAGCCATCTTCATAAAACCAGGCTCTTCTTTTGACAAGACAATCCAGGGCAAAACTGATACAACAAGCACAAAGCACCCAAAAACCGATCGCGTAAATTCCATCTTTTTGTACTAACATTTGATAACAAGCTGCCGCAAAACTGCCAATGGCCACTACTATATATATAGAAAACCAAATCTTATACTCTTCAAAAAATTCATATTTCTTCGGATGATTTTCCATATATTCTTTGCGATTTTTATGATGGATCACCAATTCTTTGATGCCGTTATACAACTCGTAAATACCAAAACCAATTAAAACCAGGGTCACAACGACCGAAAGTACTCCACTATCCATATCTTTTCTCTCCTAAATCTTTAGTAGACATGTTTAAAAAAACATATCTTCCCCTTTAAAAATCCCAATCTTCTTGAAAAACAATTTCCACATCCACGATATCATCTTCTATATTCAAAATCGCATAACTTGGCGATTTTCCATCTCTTGGAAATCGAGCGGATCCTGGATTGATCAATAAAATGTTATCCAACTGTTTGATTTTTGATATATGGGTATGTCCATAACATACGATATCACATCCATATTCTGAAGCCAAGCACACTAAATTCTGCTCGCGATATAAATACGAACAACGATGAGAATGGGTTACATAGATTTTATGTTTTCCTACACGAATACGAAAATCGTCTCTAAATTTTCCATAGTAGTCGTTATTTCCTTTTACGATCAACCAATTTGGATACAACCGAGGATCATCTTCTAAATCACCGCAGTGAATATATGCATAAGCGTTTTTATATTTTTTCTCCAGACATTCCAAAATTTCATTTTGCGAATGGGTATCACTCACTATTACGATCTGCATTTTGTCTTATTCCTCACTCAATTTTATCTCTTCCATGGCCTTATCGTTTTCATGCAATTCTCTGGCATTTTCTATGCCAACATACCGCAGTAAAAACGGATTATATAAATGTTGGGTTACGGATTCTTTATCTTGTGGATATCGAATCACAAAGCCATAACGATAAGCATTTTCTTCCAGCCACGCCATTTTTACTTTCAAACTTTCATCCATTGACTCTATGATAGCTTCATAATCTGTATTTTCCTGTGCCATCAAAGCATCGATCCATTCCTGATAGCCCTGCAAGGCAACCGTATATCCTAATTGAAATTCATTTTGCCCGGCTGGCATAAATATTTGATCAACAATATCTGGATGGTTTTGACTTAATGATGTATATTCGGTAAAGATCTGATCATAAGGCATATAACCTTTGACAAGACTTAACGATGCATCATTTCCCAACATCGATTGATATGCACTTTCCATCCTTTCAAAAGCCTCTGCTGCCTTTTCATGTAATGAAATCGTTCCAACCGAAACTAAATTTGAAGGAACATACTTATATACCGATGTATCTTGTTTCAAGATCACAAATGGCTGACTTGGATCGGCTATCAATTTCAAAGGTTCTTGTCGAATTGCTTCATTTTCATAGAAAGTCGTCAAATCCACATAAGAATAATGTTCCAACAAAGTCTTTAAGGTACTGGTTGAAAAGTGTTGCCGGAAACGATTCACAAAATTAACGATATACGCATTGGATTGGTCCTGTGTTTGCTTGGCAATCGAATAAAGACGACAATACCGTATATTAAATCCTTCCTCATCGATGAATTCAATAAACTCTTCAGGCCGAATCTGATTAGAAATAATATAGTCAATATCATCACTATCCAAATATTGTAATAGGATATCGCGATTCTCATCGGTCGCATAAGGATATCGCGCCAAGGGATCATACGTTTGGTTCATATACCAGAAACAGCCACAAAATATACCCAGGCAAATCAGAATCAAAACCACTCTAGCTTCAATATTCTTTTTTTTCATCTGCACTCGTCTTTCCTTTTTGGGTATTATATCATGAATCTTTTAGGGAATGAAATGTGTCATAAACACTCTGAGCCACAGCTTCAGGCAAGACTTCCTGTAGTTGTGAAACAGAAGCCTGACGAATTTGTTTCATACTTTTAAAATGCTTAAGCAGCTCTTTTTTACGTTTAGGTCCGATTTCCTCAATCGTATCTAATGCCGAACGTGTCATAGCTTGTCCACGAAGTTTTCGATGATAGGTTATGACATATCGATGCACTTCATCTTGCATACGTGTTAAAAGAAAGAACAATGGCTCTTTTTTATCCAATGGCATTTCCTGTAACGATTCATCCATTAATGCCCTTGTCGTATGTTTATCATCTTTAACTAAACCGGCAATGGTCAAAGAAAGCCCCAATGCTTCCTTGATTTCTTTAGCCGCTTCAATTTGTTGACGTCCTCCATCAACAAGAAGTAGATCCGGAAACGCTCTTTCTTCACTCAATAACCGAAAATAACGGCGATATAATACTTCTTTCATACTATCTACATCGCTTCGATATGTATCTAACTTATAATGACGATATTGGCTTTTATCTGGTTTTCCATCTTCGTACACAACCAGTCCACTAACATTAAAAGCGCCTTGAATGTGTGAGTTATCAAAGATTTCAACCGTATGAATCTCTTTATGAAATAAATCACTTAAACGATGATTTGCCTGCTGCAATTCTTGTTCCTGCCGTAAAGCCAATTCAAATTTTTGATCATGCGCTTCTTTTGCGTTTTTTTGAACCATATCCACCAATGCTTTTTTACTTCCCCTCAAAGGAATACGAACATGTGTCTGTAAAAGCTCTTCTAAAAGTTCTGTCGGCACTCCCTGTGGCACCAATATTTCTGAAGGAACCATATTTTCTTGATAATACTGTACGATAAAACTGATAAACGCATCCATTTCATCTTCAAACAATTCTTGGATTGCAAGCGTTCTTTCCAAAAGTTTTCCATTTCGAATAAAAAAGCCTTGTAAAGAGATATATCCCTTATCCGCATAAAATCCAAAAACATCCCGAATTTTTCGATCTTTAAAATCAATCGTTTGTTTTTCCATCACGTGATCGATCGACTGTAGGATCTCATAATACTCTTGTGCTTTTTCAAATTCCAAATTCATCGATGCTTTTTCCATATCCGCTTTGACTTTTTCTATGATATCTTTGGCATCTCCCTGAAGAAATTTTCGAATTTGCTTGCGATACATTTCATTTTCTTTATCATCAATCTTTTGAAAACAAGGACCTAAACACTGGTGCATATGATAGTAAAGACATGGCGTTTTAGCTAACGTCTTACATTTTCTAACAGGAAACAACCGATTGATCAATCTTACTATATCAAAACAAGATTGAGCACTGGGATACGGACCAAAATACTCATCTTTTTTATTTTTAACTTGTCGTGTCATATACACTCTAAAATATTTTTCTTTTGTCATCACAATATAAGGATAACTTTTATCATCCATAAACATGATATTAAATGGCGGATGATTTTTTTTGATCAAATTGATCTCTAATAATAAAGCTTCTTTTTCACTTCCAGTTACGATAAATTCAAAATCATAAATTTTAGATACAAGTCGCGTTGTCTTATTATCATGTACCCCATGAAAATAACTACGTACCCTATTTTTTAATATTTTGGCTTTTCCCACATATAGAATACGACCTTTTTTATCTTTCATGATGTAACAACCCGGCTTGTCCGGCAACAAAGCCAGTTTATTCTTTAAAAGTTCGGAAACAGCCATCAAATGCCCCCTGTCTATTTCAATGTTACGATCGTTGCCCCAAGTCCTCCATCACTTGGACCCGCACTGGTATATTCTTTTACCATAGGATGTTTTTTTAGATCCTGCCATACCGCTGATCTTAACTTACCAGTCCCCATACCATGAATGATACGAACTTGTTTGATATGATGAGCTACACATTGATCTAAATAATGATCTAAACTTTGTAAGCCCTCTTCCACATGACAGCCGATAATATTTAATTCTAAAGGAATCCGTACAAAAGTCTTATCTCTATGCGTTTTTGGTTGTGCTTTTTCAATCTTAGGACGCTTCATCTTTTGTAAACGATTGGTTTTTACTTTCATCTTCATGCCATTTGTTAAGACAACAGCTTCCTTTTTACGCAATTCTATGATTTCACCATGCGAATTCAAATCTTGGATCTGTACATAATCACCAATCGCAAATGTATCCTTTTCTTCTTTTTCTTGTATTTGAGGCTGTAATGCATTTAAATCGTGCATCAGCTGTGTTTTTTCATGTGGACGTATGCTTGTGGTTTGATTTAACTTTTCAATTAACGCATCGGCTTCTTTCTCTTTTTTTGACAATAGTTCTTCCAGTTTTTGTTGATATTCTTTTTCAAAAACTTCTTTTCGCCGTGCTAATTTTTCTTTGGTTTCATCAGCTTCTTTTTGAAGTTGGTGTGCTTTGCAAATCAATTCTTCAAAGCGCTCTTTTTCCAACACCACTTCATTCTGCAGCTTTTCTAACTTCTCTAATTCTTTATTTCGAGAATCTTCTGTTTCTTCTTTGATCTCTTTTGCCTTTTCAAGGATCCATGGATCCAAATGATATTGACGTGCTATCGAAAAGGCATAACTGGCTCCGGAAACACCGGGTAAATATTTATAGGTTGGCAATAAGCTTTCTTTATCAAACTGCATACTTGCGACTAAAATATTTTCCTGGGTCTTTCCATAGGATTTTACCGCATTATAGTGTGTGCTGGTAATGATCGTAGCCTTTTTTTGAATCAAATATTCTAAAATGGCGATTGCCAAAGCGCTACCTTCGGCAGGATCGGTACCATTGCCAATTTCATCTAACAAAATAAACGAAAACGGATCACACTTTGCACAAATCATAGATAAAGATGATATATGGCTGGAGAAAGTAGATAAATTATTTTCGATGGATTGTTGATCACCGATATCAAACCATATCGAACGATAATATGGTAAAACCGCTCTGTGGCAACAAACTGGAAAACCGGCATGGCTTAAAGCCACGCAAAGGCCCATTGTTTTTAAGGTAACTGTCTTTCCACCCATATTAGGGCCGGTAATCATCAATACTCTTTGTTCTTTAGACAGTTTATAAGAATTTGCCACCACCTTTTTTTCATCAATTAAAGGATGCCTGGCAAATTCCAGGGACAAAGAACGATCTTGTGTTTGAATCAAAGGAACACATCCATCTTTTTCAATAGACCAATGTGCTTTGGCAAAGGCGCAATCTAAAAGCGTCATTGTTTCCAAATTGGATAAAAGAGCTACTTCATAAGATGCACAAAGGCGGCTGAGCTCTTTACAGATGCGATGTTTTTCTTCTTCAATTTGTACTAAAGCCAGTTGTATTTCATTGTTGAGTCCTACAAAAGATGATGGTTCGACATAAAACGCTAAACCACTTTGAGACTGTCCATGGATCATACCGCCTAAAGTATTCTTTTCACTGGCTTTTACTAAAACGCAAGTTCTTCCCCCTATTGTCGTCGTTAAAGATTCCATGAGTTTGGATGCGTTTTTCTTTACAAATTCACGTGAGCTTCGAATCAAAGCTTGTCGTGCCTGCATCAATTGACGATGTTTTTGAACAAGTAAACTGGAAGCATCATCTTTTATGGAACCAGATATATCGACACAATCTTGTATTTTTACCATTAAAGACTTACAAGGATCCATCGTCTCACTATATGACGTTAATTTTTCATAAGGCTGATCTGCAAGCGTATTCTGCACTCTTTGACAAGCGGCTAAAAAAGAAGCTATTTCTAAAAGCTCCTGCGGTGTCAAGACCATGTGCTTTACAGCTTTTTTTATCGAAGGTTTGATATCGTGACATCCGTGTAAAGAAAGAGTGCTTCCTGCTTGAAATAATCCTATCGACTCACGGACTAAGTCCAGTTGTTCTTGTATCTGATAGCGATCTTGTAAGGGCAAAGCCTCTTGAATTTTTAAACGACTCAATGAAAACGATGTATGGGCTGCAAACTGATCCAATACTCGATCAAAATCGATTGCCTGATTTAATTCGTTTCTATATGCTTGTAAATCATCTCGCATTCTCTCACCCTTCCCAATACGTTAATAATTGTTCCATCATCGGTTCTGTAAATGATAAAACAGAATGTTCGACAAAGACATCACCATATCGAATCAAAGGAAACCGCAAGATCAAGGATAAAGTCATCGCCAATAAGAAGACTTTAAAGATTCCTAATCCTAATCCCAACATATGATTGATAATAGAAAGCTTTGTTTTTTTTCGTTTATGAAAGATTATCACCAATATTCGATATAAAATGCGTAACCCAATAAATAACATCAAAAACCAAACACCAATATTGGCAATTCGCATGGCAATTGTATCTAATGTTGCCAAAATTTCATATTCTGAAGCATGCTGCAATAAAGGAAAATTTTCAGCCATAAAAGGACTGAGTATAATTGAAAGTATAAAACTTCCAAAATATGTCAAGACATCTAATAATTGTCGTATAAAACCTTTGCGATACGCAAAGAATAATATCATAACAGCCACTATCATCAAAACAATGTTATAGAGTTCAAAATATTGTGTATTCAAAATCATAAAGACATTCTATCACATTTGACAAATCCCTAACATAAAAAGACCTGTATTTCTACAAGCCTGCATGTACTCATCTCTTCATATAAAACAAATATGATTCTTTACTGTTTATTTAAATTCATCTGGATATTTTTTCTGGTCTATTGTTATTTTTGACAAAAGAAATGTCATACCATTTTCTTTTCTAAGATTTTTATAATATCCACTCGTGATGATGGATCTATCGACAACATGTCCATAGCTTGTTCTACATTGGAAGCCACATGATTTTTGATCAGTTGGAAAACACTATCGGCTTTTCCTTTTATCTCACTTTTTTCAATCAATGCATCACTAAAACTACACATCTTTATCATCTCCGTTTCTTCTTCTTTCTCTAACAGTATACCATACTTTTTCTCTAGGATTTCTAAGATATGCTCGCTCTTTCTATTGGACAAAAACAAAATCTGTAGAAACTCCATCACATCTTTGGGTCGCTTTAATATCTCTTCCATGCGTATCGTATCAATCTCATCACCGGGGATACAAGATCAATATCTCCATAGATTCTTTTCGTGTCTGTTCGATTCTATCTTTTTTCTTCATCTTTTCTTCGACATAATATCGGTACAATTGATTATCCTTGTACTTCGCATGCCTTAAACAGATCCAAAAAGAGATGACCTTGTGCATATCGGCATAGGCCTCCCCTGTAAACCCTTTTGGATCATTTCTTTGTCCACTGATCAGGCGACATACATAATAGAAAGCTCTATGGTACAAAGCATCCCCTCCTGGATCAATGCCCTGTGGTTCCATATCGATGAAAAGCTTTCTTCGGTCGTTCTTTGGATGTTTAAGCTCAAACAACAGATCATAGCGTACCAGACTGTCCGGAATTTTTAGATCCTCTACATTCTGGCTTACCATTTTACAAGACATATGATCTTCATCCAACAAGTCATATACTTCTTCTAAAGAAAAGTCCTTATACTCTGATAAACATTCCTTGAAAAGATACGCCAATACCTTTTTTAAAGACAAGATCTTTTTGCACTGGGCATCATAAGATCGTTTAGAATCATCAAATAAAACTTCCAACGTTTTTCTTTCTTCCATAGTTTTTTACCTCGATTTCTTTAAGACAATAAATATCTCTATTATTAATTACGATAAAATTTCTAAAAACTATGAAAAAAATTTTAAATTTATGTATTAAACACGATTCATTTTATAAACAAAGAAAAACTATGATACACTCATCTTGGTGATTTTATGGCAACTCTAACAAAAAAAATGACAGAACCCGAAATATTAGAACTGAAACAAAAGTTATCTTCTCATATCAGAAAAGAAACAAAACCAAATTATACATATTATCAGATTCAAACAGATTCCATGACCATTACCGCTTATACTAGTGGTAAAGTTGTATTTCAAGGAAAAGATCTTTCCTGGCTTGCAGAAACAACAACGGATAAAAATATATATCCACAAGCTGGCAGCGATGAAGTAGGAACCGGTGATTATTTTGGCCCTGTTGTCGTGGCCGCTTGTATCGTTTCCAAAGAGGCAGCACAGGCACTATCTTCTTTGAAAATTCAAGATTCGAAACAAATTAAAGATGCACAGATTCGTAAACTTGCGATAAAAATCAAAGAAGTTTGTCCTCATTCCATATTAATCGTTCAAAATGCCAAATATAATCAAGTGCATCAAGAACATAATATGGTTGATATCAAATGCCGTCTTCACAATCAAGCGTATGTAAATTTAGTGCATAAAGGCTACACACTTCCGCAACAAATCATCATTGATCAATTTGTACAAAAAAACAGTTATTATCGCTATTTAAAAAATGAAGTTGAAGTCATTCCTTCCATTCATTTTGAAACCAAAGCTGAAAATAAATATCTTTCTGTAGCATGTGCCAGCATCTTAGCGCGCAATGCGTTTTTAGAAGCATGGGACTTCATGGAAAAAACATATGATTTTACATTTGAAAAAGGCGCTGGTTCTATAGTTGATCAATGTGCTGTACAATTTATAAAACGTTTTGGGAAAAACGAACTTGCCAAAGTCGCAAAACTGCATTTTAAAAACACAGAAAAAGCACTGTCGGGTTTACATTCAAACCCATAACAGTGCTTTTATTTAATGATTACTCTGTTTTATTTGTATCTTGGATCACTTGTACTTCTACACTTGTCTGATATGTCAATTGTACCAGTTCCACACCGGCATCTCGAAACATTTTTTTACTGGCAATATTCCCCTCTGTTCCATTATATTTATCACTTTCATAGACAACACAGCGAATACCCGATTGAATGATGGCTTTAGCACACTCATTGCATGGAAACAATGAAACATAGATCGTACATCCGTTGAGATCTTGAATACTGTTTAAGATCGCATTCAATTCGGCATGCACGACATAAGGATATTTTGTATCTAAAAATTCACCATCCCGTGCCCAAGGAAACTCATCATCTGCACAACCTTTAGGAAAACCATTATATCCTAAACCCACCACTCTTTTTTGCGGATTTACAATACAGGCTCCTACCTGCGTGTTTGGATCTTTACTGCGTTTGGCACTCAAATGCGCCATAGCCATAAAGTATTGATCCCATGTCAATATATCATTTCTTTTCATAGTGATTCTTCCCTTTCTAAACGTTCTAAAGCTTCTTTAAAGATTGGATCTAAAGGAGCATCAAATGCCATTTTTTCCTTTGTGACAGGATGAATAAACTCAATATGACAAGCATGCAGCAACTGCCCTTTTGTATCCGGTGTTTTTTTATAGCCATACTTAGGATCACCAACTATAGGATGACCAATATACTGCATGTGTACACGAATCTGATGTGTCCTTCCTGTTTCCAATGAACAGCGAATATAAGCATAATCTTTAAAGTTTTCTAATACAGTAAAGTGCGTGACTGCTTCTTTTGAGTTTTTGGCCGTTACTGCCATTTTTTGTCGATCCTTTTCATCACGTCCAATGGGTGCATTGATCGTACCATGTGAATGCGGAAAAGGATGATGCACGATAGCTAGATAATCTCGATGACATGTTTTATTCGAAAGCTGTCGAGAAATTTCCTGATGCGCTTTATCATTTTTACAAACGATCAAAAGTCCACTGGTATCTTTATCGATACGATGTACGATACCAGGACGCATTTGTCCATTGATACCACTTAGATCTTTACAATGATACAATAAACCATTGACCAAAGTATGCGATGTATGTCCTGGTGCCGGATGTACCACTAAACCTTTTGGTTTGTTGATGACTAAAAGATCGGCATCTTCGTAAACAATATCGAGCTGCATTTTTTCCGGTTCAATACTAATTTTCTCTACTGGCGGTATATGGATAGAAACCTGGTCTTGCATCTGGAGAGAATAACTGGCTTTTTCAGTCTTTCCATTTACTTGAATATAGTTTTGATCCAATAACTCTTTAACGCGTTTTCTTGATAATTCCATCGTTGCCGATACAAATTTATCCAGCCGGCATCCTATATTTTTATCATCAATTGTATATACTATATTCTCCATCGTTTTCTCTCCTGTACTTCATCATAAATCATGCATGCGATCAAACAGCCAAAGCCGACAGTAATACAAATATCTGCAATGTTGAAAACGGGAAAATCCCATCCAAAGATACGAAAACTTAAAAAATCGCGAACATATCCAAAACGAAGACGATCGATAAAGTTGCCTAAAGCACCGGAAAATACAAGTGTCAGGCATAATTGTGTACGAACATCATCGCTGCGAACAAACATATAAATAATGACAACTAAAGCGGCAATGGTCAATACCGCAAAAAACAGAACACCAAAATCCTCAAACAGACTAAAACCGGCACCGGTGTTTTGTACATATGTCAATGAGAAAAAGTGAGAAATGATTTCCATTCTTTCATGAAGTGCCAGTGTCTTGGTAATGGCCCATTTTGTCCATTGGTCCAATCCCAATGTTAAGAAAACAATAATCAAAGAAACAAAGATTGAAATAATTTTATTTTTCATGATTTCCTTCCTTTAAAACGCTTTATTCTTACGATGTAAGAAAAACATTTTGATAAACAGCCAAACGCTCATCATCAAAGCCATTAAAAGCATAAAAAATCCGATAGCGGGAATACCCATGATATGTGGTTCCATATCTGTAGTACAGATCAGACAGGAGCCTACCAGTAAAGCCGCAATCAAAATACAAACGATCATTCGATTGACCATTCGATCAATTTTGGCAAGTGGTGCATCACTTCCCATTAAGTTTAAATTCAGCTTAATTTGCCCATGTTGAATCAACTTGAGTACATCGCTTGTCTGCACCGGAAGATCCAAACTGCGACTAAGCCCTTCCATACCTCGTTTGATCGTACTTTGAACCGCTTTTGATGGATCGATTTGTGTCAAGGTTGCCTTATGCTGACTTACGATCTTAGCCATACTTGTGTTTGGATCTAAATCCAACAAAGTACCATTCATCGTCATCATACTTCTAGCTAACATGGATATACCTTTTGGTAGACCTATATGAAACTGATGACAGATGGTAAAGATATCTTGTACCATTTTTGCCAGATCCATATCCGCCAAGGCGGCATTCATATATTGTGCCATAAAAGATTCGATCGCATTGGTAAAGGCAATATAATCTAATTCCTTCTGGACGATACCTATTGCCAGAATGGAATCAACCACATCACCAACATTTCCTAATGCCAAGGCACGAATTGCCTTTTTCATGATCTGGCGATCTCGATCTTCTAAGATTCCCATCATACCAAAATCGATCCAAACGATCTTATTGTCACGGATACGAATATTTCCAGAATGAGGATCCGCATGAAAAAATCCATGTTCTATGATCTGCGAAATATAATTATATGCCAATTTATCCGCAATTTCTTTGATATCATAGCCCTCTTTTTTCAAAGTTTCCACATCATTGATTTCATAGCCATCAATGTATTCCATGACCAGTACTTCTTTGGTGGTAAAGGCATCTATGATTTGCGGAGCATCAATAAAGTTACAATCTAAATACGTCTTGCGAAATCGTTTGGCAAAAGCCGCTTCATTGGTAAAATCCATCTCCTGTTGAGCCGCTGTCCAAAATTCATCGATTACCATATTCAGATCTACGACACTGCTAACGATATCACTCAAATTTAAAACGCGTACAGCTTTTCGCAATAAGCCAACATCACGTTCCATCCATTCATAGATATAAGGACGCTGCACTTTGGCTACAACACGACTGCCATCACGCAATGTTGCTTCATGAACCTGTGCAATCGAAGCCGATCCTAAAGGAATCGGATCAAAGGAAGAAAACACCTCTGATAAAGGCTTGTGATATGACTTTTCGATCTGCTCTTTTACTGTTTCAAAAGACATCGGCGTTACTTGAGAACGCAGTTTCATAAGCTCTTGACAGTATCGTTCAGAAAACATATCTTGTCGAGTAGACATGATCTGCCCAATTTTGACAAAAGTCGGTCCTAAATCTTCCAAAATTCTTCGAAATTTTACAGGATCCATCCCTTTTCGAATTTGATATTTGCGCAAAATTTTTAAAATTTGCACAAAACGGGCACGAGTCGATATTTTACTTGTGTTCGTCATGATTGCCCTTCTTTCGATGCAACGGTGTATTGGTCACAGTATCATCATGCATCCAAGACTTCATCCACTGAATAGACGCACCCATCACATTTTTTAAACTTTTACTGCTGAGATCAAAATTTTCCATTAATAATTTTTCCCAGTTCGGATCCTGCATTTTCATCATCATACCTCTTTTGTTATTTTACCATATTTTATAAATGTTTTTACAAATCTAAAAGAATCCGTAACTAAGACAATTCTAGGATATCTTATATTTCTTAATTTTCTTTAAACAAAATCTTAATTTGTTGAAAAAACATCTTCTTCCATATGATCTTTGCCCCATTGACATAATGCCTGCAACACCGGCATCAAAGAACGTCCCCGATCACTTAATGAATATTCCACTTTCGGTGGAACTTGCGGATATTCTTTTCGACAGATCAAACCATCACGTTCCAGTTCTTTTAATTGATTTGACAACATCTTATAACTGACTGTTTTCAGTTGTTTCTTTAATTCGCCATAGCGCATAACATCTTGTTTTAAAAGCCAAAACAAAATATGCATTTTCCATTTCCCTTCAATTTGCGACATCGCATACGCAAAAGGCTTTATATTCACCGTTTTCATTTTGGATAAGCTCTCCTTTATGTAAGTGACTCACTAAAAAGTGCGTACTTGTTTTTTAGTAAGGATGAACGTATCATAAGACACATCAAAAAGCAAGGAGGAAAAAGAAATGAAAAAAGAAATACAAGTTATGGGTCATGCTCAAACCATTTTAAAAGCTTTACAAACAGGTGTTCTTTTGACAACTAAAACACAAGATAAAGTAAATACGATGACGATTTCCTGGGGTACATTAGGTATTGAATGGGGAAAGCCCATATTTACAACTTTTGTTCGTCAAAATCGATACACGCATAAGCAATTGATGGAAAATCCATATTTTACCATCAACGTTCCTGTAGGAAACTTTGATCGAAAAATCCTAGGCATGGCCGGTACGCTCAGTGGATACAATGAAGATAAAATTCAAAAATTAGGTCTGCATTTAATAGATAGTGATACCATTGATGTACCCGGTATCCAGGAGCTACCTTTAACTCTTGAATGTAAAATTATCTATGCCCAAAAACAAGTTTTGTCGCAAATAGATGCTTCCTTTCAAAAACAATATTATCCACAAGACGTAGATAGTACTTTTCATGGATCCAATAAAGATGTACATACAGCTTTTTATGGAGAGATCTTAAAAGCTACTTTATTAGAAGACTAAATTCTTATAAAACATACTTTATTTCGTGACAAGCAGATAATTTTAAGAGCCTTTCTTGAATTATCTGCTTTTTTCAAAGCATAAAAAAATGGAACAAGCTGGTAGTTCAACTTGTTCCATCTAAAAACTAATCAGTAAATTTATCGTAGAACTTCATACTTTCTAATACACTTGTATCTTCAATTGGATTATCATCCAAACGAAGTGCCTCTAACAACTGTAAGTCCTTTAATGGTGTTACATCTGTAATATAGTTTGCTTTTAAAGTTAAAGAACGCAAAAATTTTAGATTTGCCAAAGGCGTAAGATCTGTAATGGCATTGTGGTCTAAACGTAAATAAGAGATAAAACCTAAGTGAGATAAAGGTTTCAGATCACTAATAACATTATTGTAAAGATCCACATTGCATAACTCTTCTAAATCTTTTAATGGTGTTAGATCCTTAACATCGTTATTTTCTAAAGATAAAATCTGCAGTTGTTTCATATCTTTTAAACAAGTGATGTCTTTAATTTCATTACGTCCTACATTCAAATTCACCATATTTTTCATGTTTTTTAAAATGGAAATATCTTTGATACGATTCGTATATAAATCCAAATAAACTAACTTGGTTGCCTTTTTTAAAAATTTAATGTTTTCCAACTGACAGAACTGTGCTTTAAATACTTCCAATTGTTCTACTGCTTTAAAACGATCCATATTCTTGATTTCATTTTTAGATACGTTCAAGCGTTTTAGATCTTTCATTTTATTTAAAAGTGTAAGATCTGTAAATCCTGTCTGCTGCAGATGTAAAGATTCACAATGAATCAGATCTTTTAAGAACGTAAAATCATCTGCTTTATTGAAAGCGATATTGATGGATGTCAAATTTGGAAATTCCTTTAAAATATCATAATTATGTATATAAGGACAGTTAGATAAATTCAATCGCTTAAGATTTTTCATCATCATAAGCGGTGAAATATCGCTCATCAAATTCGTTGAAAGATCTAATTCTTCAATATTTTCCAAATACGAAAGATCTTGAATGTTAAAAAGACGCATTCCAGCCATATGCAATTTCTTCAACTTTTTCAAAGAGCCTAAAATCGCAAAGCTAAATGGACCGTTTTCAGTATTGATATATACTTCTTCAAGCTTTTTACAACGTTCCAGATATTCCAAACTATCGACTTTTGCCTTTTCTAAGTTTAAATATTCCAAATCGATCATAGCCGCAATACTGCTTATATCCATGGTATACAATTTATTTCGGCTCAAATTCAATCGCTTTAATTGTCGAAAACCATGCAAAGCCTGTAAATCACGAAGTTGATTACGTGATACATCCAACACTTCCAGATTTCTTAGATCACGAATCGGATCTAGATCTTCCAGCAAGTTATTTGAAACATTGAGCACAACAAGATTCTCAGCATACTCTAGTCCTTCCAGACTTTTTATTTCATAATCCGGCGCCTCCAAGTGGGTTAGTTCCAACATCGCCTCCGGTGTCAAATCTTCTTCTTTTACACGTAATGTACGTGCGGTTACTTGTCGTAATACATCATCCTTGATCAACATATTAAAGACCTCTCAATCTGTCACTTTAATAATACAACAAAACAAGGAAGATGTGCTATCAAAAACAAAGAAAATCCACTGCTTTTTTACCTTGAGGTCCGCTTCAATGGCCCCTTTAAAAATGGACAAAATGGTCTAAAAGTGTTACAATGAAACCGGTTAATCACAATATCGTCTTGAGTGATTGCGAGTATGAATACGGCATACCCCAGTTAACAACAGAAGATAGTGATTCAGGAGGTATTCATGAACACAGGTAAAGTAAAATGGTTTAATGCCGAAAAAGGGTATGGATTCATCACCGGTGAAGATGGCAAAGACGTTTTCGTTCATTGCTCATCAATCAACGCTGAAGGATTTAAAACTCTTGACGAGGGTCAAACAGTTACTTATGACATCATCGAAAGTGATCGTGGAAAACAAGCTAGTAACGTAACTGTTGTAGAAGACAACGCTTAATAGTCTTGTCTAAAAAAGCGCACACAGTGCGTTTTTTTTATGTTTTCAATAGTGTATAATAGAGACATGGAACTTCAACGATATGAAAAAGTAAAAGCCTATGTATATGAACAATTTGCCAAGATCAATAACGAACCTTTGCGGATTGCCGCTTTAACTCATACTGCCATGGTTGATTCTTGTATCACCTTATTGGCCATTTCCAGAAGCAGTGCGTTAGAAAAAGCTAAAATTGCGGCTTTATTTCATGATTATGCACAATATATCGATAACTGTGCCCATAGCGAACATGCCAGACTTTCCAGTCTTCATGCGCATCAATATTTAACACAGACCAAAGAATTTAAAGTGTATGAGGTAGATGACATTTGTTTTGCGATTGCCCAACATTCAAAAAAGGAAATCTTTGATTCTCCTTTGTGTGAACTATTAAAAGATGCCGATATATTAGCTCGTTTTTTAGAAGATCCCAACAAGCCATTAACCGGCATCGCCCGCCAGCGGTTGATTGATGCGCTGGCAGATATCAATGATTAAAATTTTTGTATATGCAGCTTAACCTTTGAATCCAGCTGCTTTTTTATTTGTTCAAAAGTACTTTTAAAACGATATGTATCAAAGACAATACAGTCAATATACGAATAGCTTTTTCCAATTGCTCCACCTATGACCTTGGCACACTGGCTTTTTTGAAAAGCTTGGTCTAACTGTTTGGAAAGCTCCTGACGAAATAAGGCATCTTCTCTAGTATTAAAAAGATTATTATAATAAATATAATCAAATTCACCTTGCTTTGCTTCCAGATCTTTGATAACATCTGTTTTTTCTTCTAAGGTATCTTCTATCAATAACGGATGTGTCGTAAAGATAAACTTCATATCTTTTCGTAAAGAATCAGATGCGAAGTCTTGTATAGGTTGAAATACACTGTAAATTTCTAATGGGGATTGATAAACTTTCCAATTCTTTTTTTCTACATGATCCATTATTTTCTCATATGCATCTACCAAATTACAAAATTGCATATCAGTCTTTGGCGCATCTAAAAAATCCACACTTGCGATATAGGCTTCATATGCACATTCTCCTAGCGCCAGTTCTAATAAATACATGGACATTTCTTTTTTGTTCTCAGGGTTGGCAATCAAAGAAAAACCAGGACAGTAGATCTCGCAATGCCAAGCTTGTTGTGTTTCATCCATTGTATAAAACAACATAAAATCTGTAAGCGTATAAATCTGCTCTTTGATTTGCACCTGCGCCTGAATCGCTTTTTGTGATAAAGGCGGCAGGCATGAATTCAAGATCCATGATTTTTTAATAGATGGTGTAGCCATATGACAAACCATGGCAGCCAAATATTGGATAGTCTTGCTGGGACCTGTATCCCATGTCAGTTCATAATCTCCGTAAGAATTATCCACGAAGAAATGACACCCAAAATTTTCATAAGCATAATTGTCCAATGGTTCTACTAACTCCATGCATTCTTCATATTTTTCATGATGTAAACACTCACGAATAGAATGTTCCACTTTTTCAAATTCTTTCCAGAATTCTATTGCGTTTTTTCGTGCACTCATTGATATTCTCCTAACTTGTTGATCAATTTATCCGCCAAAAGGCGATGTCCTTTTTCATCAAGATGAATACCATCCAACCTACCGGCTCTCACATCTTCTAAATCCAAAAAATCGGCATCCCACTTTTTGGCAACTTGTTGTAAAGAACAAGACGAATGTTCTAACATTTCATATCCTTCTTGGCCAAAATGAATTTTTGTACGTTGACATAAGGCATATTCTTCATGCATTTTTGGTGGTGTCACAATTAAAAACTTTGGTCTTTGAAAAGAACGTTTGAAATTATCCGGATCCATAGCTTCATGCATAAAAAGATCCATGCCTTTTTCTAAAGAAGTCAAGGAGTTAGTACCATACACTCTTTTGGCATCATTGGTTCCTAAAAGAATGATGACCAGATCTAAAGGTTCGTGTGTCTTTAAGACCATAGAAATCGTCTTTGCACCATTTCTTTCTTCCAGACTATAAGGATCACTATGGCAAATAGTTCGTCCACATAATCCTTCTTCTATAATTTCATGTTCTAAAAACGCTTCTTTGACTAGCTTTGTAAAGCGATTTTGATAGCGCATTCCCGTATTCGCATCATATCCCCAAGTATTACTGTCACCATAAAACAAGATTCGCATGCTTCTACCTCCAAAGTTTAGATTCTGTAATCAGAATATCCATTTTTACATCATGTGGTTGTGGCACAAATTCATCTTCCTGTATATCAAAAGCAACGCCGATTTTTAAAGCGTTTGTTTTCTTTAAATATCGGTCATAATAACCTTTGCCATATCCTTGTCGATACAAACCGCAAAAACTGACCATAGGTATAATGATCACATCCAGATCTTTTGGATCACAGGCTTTTCCTACAGGTTCTTTGGTATGAAATGCACCTTCCACTAAATTTCCAGTATAAGGTATAAACTCCAATTCGTAGTTTTCTATCATTTTGGGCAAATAAACAACGCCGTGTTGTAAACAGGCCTCAAAAATATTGACCTCTCCATTAATAGGTATATAGGCGGCAATATTTCCTTTTAAAAAAGGCAAAAGTTTTTCGACTATTGCCTTTTCTTTCTTTTCTCTTTGATTTGGTAAAAGACTTTTACGTCTTTCTATACATTCTTTTCTACCCAATGGAATCACTCATATCCAACTTTAACATCTGATTGAGTTCTACCGCATATTCCATCGGCAATTCTCTGGTAAATGGTTCCAAGAATCCCATAACGATCATTTCTGTAGCCTGTGCACGAGAAAGACCACGACTCATCAAATAGAAAAGCTGTTCTTCTGAAATATTTGAGACTGTTGCTTCATGCTCAATCTGTGAAGTATCATTTTGAGAAAAGTTTAAAGGTATGGTATCACTACGTGATAGTTTATCCAAGATCAACGTATCACATTCTACTTTACTTTTGGCGTACTGTGCATTTTTGGAATGTTTGACCCATCCACGATAGTTTACTTCACCGCCCTGACGAGCTACAGACTTAGAAATAATCGTACTAGTCGTATGCGGTGCCAGATGAATCATCTTACTTCCTGCATCTTGTTTTTGTCCTTTACTTCCAACGGCAATGGAGACAGTCGTTCCTTTGGCATATGGTTCTGCCAAGATACAAGCCGGATATTTCATATTGATATGAGAACCAATATTTCCATCGATCCATTCCATATGTCCATTTTCAAACACTTTCGCTCGTTTTGTTACTAAGTTGATAATGTTGTTAGACCAGTTTTGCACTGTACTATATCGACATTTGGCATTTTTATGCACGAAGATCTCCACAACCGCTGCATGCAAGGAATCTTTAGAATAGATTGGTGCTGTACAACCTTCTACATAATGAACATCTGCACCCTCATCTACAATGATCAATGTTCTTTCAAACTGTCCCATACTCATCGAATTAATTCGAAAGTAAGACTGTAATGGTTTATCTAAAGATACACCTTTTGGTACATAAATAAACGATCCACCAGACCACACGGCTGTGTTTAATGCCGCATATTTATTGTCTGTATAAGGAACGATTTTCCCAAAATATTTTTTGAAAAGTTCTGGGCATTCACGCAATGCCGTATCCGTATCGAAAAAGAGAACACCCTTTTCCTCCACTTCTTCCAACATATTGTGATAAACAACTTCACTTTCATATTGTGTACTGACACCTGCCAAAAACTTTTGTTCTGCTTCTGGAATACCTAACTTGTCAAAGGTATTTCGAATCGTATCAGGTACTTCATCCCAAGATTGTTCTTGTTTTTCACTTGGCTTGATGTAGTAAGTATAGTCATCAAAATCAATTTGACTTAAATCAGGCCCCCATTTAGGATTTTTTTGTTCCACAAAAGAATGATAAGCCTTCAAACGAAGATCCAACATCCATTCCGGTTCCTTTTTGATCTTAGAAATCGTACGAACAACATCTTCATTTAAACCTTTTTGTGTCTTAAATACACTTGTATCCTCATCATGAAAGCCATATTCATATTCATTCGATAAATTTAATTCTTTTTCTTCCTGCATCATTGACCTTCACTTTCTTTGATCATATCGCGTAAAGCTTTCCAGCCGATTGTAGCGCAATTGATACGATTAGCTTGCTTGCCTACATTTTGAAACGCAACCGCTTCTTCCAACAAATCTTCATCATACTCTTTTTGATCGATCATGGAAAAATAATTTTGAATGATTTCCATGGCTTCTTCTTTTGTCTTTCCTTTGACCAATTCGCTCATAATACTGGTGCTGGCAGTTGAAATCGTACAGGCTTCTCCATCAAAGCGCACATCTTCTATGCGATCATTGTCAAATTTAGCTTGTACAGTAATATCATCGATACAAGAATCACTGGCCATATGACGAGAATGATATCCTTCTTCATTGGTCAGCTCATGATTTCTAGGATATTGGTAGTGATCCATAATAATATCTCTTAGTAAATTCGGATCGATCTCACTCATATTTCATCCTCCTCTAAAAAAATATATTGATACAGTTTTCAAGTGTAGCTTCTTGTAATGCCGCAACTAACTGATCGATTTCTTCTTTCGTGTTATAAAAATAAAAACTGGCTCGACAAGTACCGCTGACATGTAAAACATCAACAAGCATTTTGGCGCAATGCGTACCCGATCGTACCGCTATTCCTTTGGTGTTTAAAAAGCTTGCCACATCTTGTGCTGGAATCATTTGTCCTTTGTCAAACACATTAAATGTACAAATACCGCTTTCAGCCTTTTCATTATAAAGATGTATGTTTTTTAGATCTTTGACCTTTTGAATAAAGTAAGATTTTAATTCCAGTTCGTAAGCATGGATCGCATCTTTACCGATAGCTTGAATATAATCAATGGCAGCCCCTAAACCAAGTACGCCTTCAATTGGCTGTGTACCGCTTTCATACTTAAAAGGTGTTTCTTTTAAGATCAAGTTGCCACAGCTATTAAAACGCGCATTACTTTCACCGCCATAATAAACAGGATCCAGGCGATCCAGTAAAGCTTTCTTACCGTAAAGTACACCTACACCTGTTGGCCCGCACATTTTATGAGCACTAAATACAAAGAAATCAACATCAAGATCTTGTACATCAATATTTATATGTGGTGTACTTTGAGCACCATCCACAACAACTAACATATCTTTTTGATGAGCGATTTTCGCAATTTCTTTAACAGGTGCTTCAAATCCCAGAACATTAGAAACTTGCGCTAAACAAACAACTTTGACATCATCATGAATCGCTTTTTTAAAGTTTTCAACAGTGATCTTTCCTTCACTATCTAAAGGAATATATTCAATCTTGCATCCTTTTTGTTTAGCTGCATGCATCCATGGAAGAATACTGCTGGCATGTTCACTTTCATCACTTAAGATCACATCTCCTGGCTTTAACAGTTGTTGTGTCACCATTAATGCCACTTGATTCAACCCTTCAGAACTGCCTGAATTAAAAATGATTTCTTTGGCAGAAGAAGCGTTTAAATACGCAGCTACTTTCTTACGACAACCCTCATAAGCTGCATCTACCTGAGCACTCATCTCATAATCTCCACGATGTGCATTGGCTCCTAAATAAGTATAGTAACCAACCACCGCATCAATGACCGGTTGTGGTTTTAAAGTCGTGGCACCATTATCCAAATAAATTAATGGTTTATCTGACATGGTTCTAGACAAGATCGGAAAATCTTTACGGATCTTATTTGTGTCCATATAATCCCACCTTGCTTTCCATTTCTTCACGCATTTTATCTTTTACAGAAGCATCTGTTACCAGTTCCAAGATTGGTAACAAGTAACCAATACTTAAAAGCCCCATAGCTTGTCGTTGTGAAAGACCACGTGATTTTAAATAGTACAACTGTTCTTCATCCGGTTGTCCAATCGTTTGTGCATGTGATGCCTTCACATCATTTTCATCGATCAATAGCAACGGAATCACCTGTGCTTTATGATCTTTTCCCAATGTCAACACACGAGTTGTCTGATGAGATTGTGATCCAGAACAACCTTTTTGAATATTTCCATTGGCAACCATTTCATAATGTGCACGATCAAAAAGTACAGAAAAGTTTTCCATATATCCAAATGTATGAGCTGCTTCATGAAGAACTTCAATATCATTCATTTTTGTCGTATCCACTTGTCCAAGCTGCGCACTCATCAATTTGATATCAGCACCGGATTCTTTTAAATACGCTTTCTGTTTGAAAGTTACATCACTTTCTTCCATATCTAAAAAGCCGATTTCACTTTTTGCATCGCGATAAGCTTCTATGTCAAGATCAAGAGAAAGATTACAATTGCTTTGATTATATACAAGGATCTTAGATTGACTGGCCGCATCCAGTTTTATATGCATCTTTAATTTGGAAACACCTTTATGAAGAATCATCAACAACGAACCTGTTCCTTTTATAAGAAACTTACAATCCTCATCTTGTTCAAAATGAATCGTCTCGTTAAAAGTCTTTTCAAAAACCTTTTCCATAACTATCCTCTTTTAGCTCCACAGAGTCCGATGCTTGTAGGTCGTTTCTTTTCTTCTTCCTTTCTGGCAGATACATGATATTCAGTTTCCAGCCATTCATATCCTTCCTGGTCAATCTTATCGATCAATTGTTGATCACCTGATACAACGATTTGTCCATCCACTAAAACATGTGCATGTGTCGGGTGTAAATATTCATAAAAACGGGCATAATGAGATACAACCAAAAGCCCCATATCCGTTTCTTTTTGGCATTGATTAATGGCTTCACTGACGATCTTTAAAGCATCGACATCCAAACCAGAATCAATTTCATCCAACATTGCAATAGATGGTTTCAACATCATCATCTGTACGATTTCATTTCGTTTCTTTTCGCCCCCGGAAAAGCCATCATTTAAGAAACGATGTGCCAGATCCGGTTTCATTTCCAACTGTTGAATCGCTTTATCCATTTCCTTGATAAATTTAAACAAGCTGATTGGTTTTTCTTGACGGGCATTGATACAAGAACGTAAGAAATCAGAATTTGTGACACCGCTGATTTCACTTGGATACTGCATTCCTAAAAAGAGACCGGCTTTGCTTCTTTCATCGACTTCCATGGCAAGAACATCTTGGCCATCCAATTCAATGGAACCCTGGGTTACCGTATATTTAGGGTTTCCCATGATAGCCGCCAACAATGTACTTTTTCCATTTCCATTAGGGCCCATTAAGGCATGACGCTCTCCGGAACGAATCGTCAAATTCAGTCCTTTTAATATTTCTTTATCTTCTACAGATACATGTAAGTCTTTAATAACGAGTTCTGTCATATCTATTCCTCTTTTCCTGTACTATAGTAACAAAAAAGCCTATAAATCTCAATTCAGACGATTATGAAGATTCATTGCTTTTTCAATGGATATTGGCTATAATTGAAAAAGATTTTTAAAAGGAGGATTACCATGTCTGAATTCCTTAGAAACAACTGGTTTGTAGTTGTGATTGCAGTGATTATCATTGCCTTTGTTTCCTATTTTATATATGACGAAAATAAGTACAATGTCAGTGCTAAATCGGATAATGATGGCAACCAAGTCGTAGCCAGTCTGGACAAAAAAGACATAACAGCTAACGACATCTATGATCAATCATCTCCCTTTGATACTGCATTGCTTTATAACTTGTATCACAATCAAGTTGTGGATCAGAGCATAAAAACTACAGATAAGTTGGATGAAAAAGCAAAAGATTTGGAACAAACGATCAAACAAAACGCATCATCAAGTTCTTCTCAGAATACAGAATCACAAATTGAAAGTGAGTTGGCTTCTTTTGGTTATAACGGGATGGATCAACTTTATGATTATTGTCTAATGACAGTCAAAGAAGCTCAAATGCAGCGTGACTATATCGAAGATCATTTTGATGAACTAACACCGGCTTTACAAGAGAAAAAGCCAAGAACTATTTCCATCATTTCTATGCAGGTGCAAGATTTATCAGCCTTAACAGAAGATGAACAAAAGAAAAAGGACAATATTGACTCGGCTTTAGCTAGTGGCTCTTTTGCCGATGCAGCAACCGCCTATTCGGAAGATACATCAACAGCTTCAAACGATGGTTTCTATGGTTATGTTGATTCTGATTCCACAAGCAGTCAATACAACACTTTGAACGCACAAGTCATTCAGGCAGCATTAGATCTGGATAAAGATCAGACAAGTGATTGGATTGAAGTAACGGATTCAAGTTCAGGTCTTAAATATCTGTACAAAGTGCATGTAGATGAAACAGACATACAAAAGATTTGGGATTCAAAAAATGAAACAGTCTCTAACAACATCTTATCTGCTTTTTTAAATGCGAATGATGGCTTAAGCGTTAAAATCGTACAGGACAACGCCAAAGATCTGGATATTGAATTTAAGGATAAAGATGTACAAAAACGTGTAGAGGACTACATCAATAATCTAACAGGAGGAAGCAGCGATGAAGAATAGTTTTAAAAAAGTCGTTTTATTTGCCGGTAGCTCCTTATTGATGTTGTCAGCTTGTTCTGGAGCCACTGCCCAAATCAGTAATGCCGATGATGTATTATTTCAAGTTGGGGATGTAGCTGTTACCCGTGGTACTGAATATGAACTGATTAAAAAGTCAAATGGTTCTACTATGGCTGTTACTTTGATTGAACAAGCCATTATGGATGAAGAAATCGGACGTGGTGACGAGATTAAAAAAGAAGCTGAAGAAAAGTATGAATCCAGCGCATCTGGCAATGAAGAATTTGAAGACAGTTTAAAAGATGCCGGATACGAAGATAAAGATGATTATATTGAAAAAGTCATCATCCCAACGGTTCAACAAGAAAAACTGTTAGACCAATACTTCAAAGACAATACCAAAGCTATTAAAAAAGAATATAAACCAAGCATTGCCAAGATCTTAATGTGCGACAATAAGGAAGATGCCGAAAATGCATTACAAGCCTTAAAAGATGGAACCGATCCACAAACAGTGTTTGATCAATATGCCAGTGAAAACGCAACTTATGGAAACGAAGATATTGTCGTCTCTACGCTTTTAGAAGATTCTATTCCAACTTATGTCATCAAAACTTTATATTCGGCTAAAGAAAATGGTGTGATCGATGAAGTGATGACGGATGATAATGATTCAAGCGGTATGTATTATGTCGCAATTCTTACAAGCAATGACTATGATGAAAATAGAGATAAGATTCAAGAAGAACTTGTATC
Organism: uncultured Faecalicoccus sp.; assembly: GCA_902497095.1. Taxonomy (GTDB): domain Bacteria; phylum Bacillota_I; class Bacilli_A; order Erysipelotrichales; family Erysipelotrichaceae; genus Faecalicoccus. The sequence continues at coordinate 41,899 of CABVDD010000002.1, read as the reverse complement.
ACAAGCCAGCAGTGATATTTCTGATGAATGTAATGTCTACTATATGAAAAAACATAATTTAGAGATTCATGATCAAGATATTTTTGATGCCTTGCGCAGTACTAATCCTGAATATCTGATCAATCATCCTGAACTTGCAGAAGAGGAAGATCAATGATCTTCCTCTAATTTTTTTATTTGCTCATCCAATATGCTTCGAAAGCGAAACTCTTCTACACTTTGTAAGCCAATGTGATACAGAATATGCACATCCTCTGTATTAAATAAATAAAAATGTGTTGTATCAAGACTTCCTTCTGGCCAAAGACAGGCTGAATAATCATAAATTTTGCCAGTTGATTTTTCACGTTGGATTCGACCAATGATCATAAGCTTTTTGGTTCCGTTATGTAACGTTACAACTGTTCCCAGCGGTAATAATTCTTTCAATTTGCATCTCCTTTCTAATAACTCACTTTGATTTTAAAACCGAGCCCTGCAATAAAGCCTAATTTGCTGCCAAACTCCCACTGTTTATTCACATGTCTATATGACAAACTAGCTTGCGCACTGCCAATAGAACCTTCTGCAGTTAAAGTGATCTTAGCGCCAAATAAGTTGAAGGCAATACTTCCCTCGCCTTGTACGGCAGCTGCACCAATAGATGCTTCTAAATTTTGTTCTTCTTTATTGAGAACGCAGGTAGCCTGTGCATATACACTGCCAACATTCACATCACCTCTAGCCTGCAAATACACATTCTTTGTACCTATTTTGGTCTGTGCCTGTAAAGACAACAAAGAGGCTTGTGCCTGCAGGCTTAATTCTAATCTGGGATCAAACTCTTTGTCTTTCCATAACCCTAAATCAGCCGATCCTTTTGCCTGAATATTGCCAAGATGTGCTTCAATACTGGCATCGACAAGAGAATCACGATATGCGGCCCCGGCTTCTTTAAAGCTGTATTGTGCACCAATGGATAAACGTGTCTCTTTTTCTTGTTTTGTCAATTGTGCCAAAGCGTTCCAATCTTCATGATGATAAAAGCGCAAACTTCCATCTTTTAAATATGAAAAACTATGCGCATTCCTATACATCAAGTTATTTTCTGTGCTTTCATAGGCATCTGCACTTTTTTGAAAATAATCAATAAAAGCATTCAAACTATTTTGAATACGCTCATGTTCTTTTTTTAAAGATAGATTACCTGGAAAAGAAGCATATTTTCTTCGAGAAGCTAAACCATTGGCAATTTTTCTATAAACAGCCGTATCAACTGCCATGCATCCTCATTTCCATGATTTGTTTTTGAATCTGTGCCTGCAGATCCTGTAATCCTTTTTGAATATAAAGTGCTTCTTGTCTTTGACAACAACTTAAAACTTCACTACAAATCTGTGTTATATATGATGATAATTCTTGATAATACAACATCATCTCCATCATACTTGTACGCCTTGTGACAACATCTGTTCGTTTTCTTGATAAGCTTGTGCTGTCTGTTGTAAAAAGTGTGCATATTGATCCAACGACTGCACATAAGAGTGAAATACGGGATCCAAGGATTGAAATTGTTCCATCAACCTATTGGAAGTAGGTGATTGCCATATCGATTCAAGTTGGTGTACTTTTGTCTTGATTTCATCAAATACTCCTTGTATTTGTGAATTTAATCCTTTTAACTGCCCGGAATATTGAAAAACTTCCTGTGATGATATTTGAATATTTGCCATGTTTACACTCTCCTTTATACTAGGTTTCTAGCTCTTGCGATACGATCTTGTTGAAGCCTTTGGTATTCATTGGCACAATAAAGTAAAAATCGTGCATATTCTTCAATGATCGGTACCATTTTCTGTAACTGTGGTCTAAATTGTTCCAACTGATTAACAAATGCTTGATGATCCCCTCCTTGCCATACGCTTTGCATCTGTTGCATACGAGCATAAATTTGATTTAACAGTTGTTGATAATCATTAGATTTTTGATGTAGATAGTTGGCACTTTGTGCCAGTTCCTGGTAATTTACACTTATTTGCATATAGTCCTCCTTTTTAAAAGATGATAAAATGATCTCCGGAAATAACCGCATTTTCTTTAAATGTTTGTTTTGAATTCAAAATACGACCAGACTCAATATGATAGAAAAAATGCGAAAATGTTGTTTGTTCTAAGGTCCATGACGTTTCTATATCACTAATAAAATCTTGTATCGTATATGTGTTGCGAATCCAGACATGGTGAAATTTTTCTTGCGTAAAGACTTTAATATGAATCAATATATCTTGCATAAAACTAACAACGGAAACTATAAACCTCCTGTTCTGTCCAATATATGCCATCCCCTTTATGATCTTGCGGTAAAGAACGCTTGATAGTATAAACATAGTCTTGTATCCCCTGACCAAACCAGCAGACATCCAGATCATAGATCTTGGACAAATATTGTGGAGATTGAAATTGTGCCGCATCATAAATAGAATGTAAGACATATATATCTGCTTCTTCCAAAAAATCTTCGCGAATATGCAACGGTCTTTGTTTTTGCCATTGTTCTAATAACGCACTGATCTTGTTGGCCATAGATTGTTGCACATAACAAATCAATAAAGGATGTTTTCTTTGCCAAAATACTTCCTTATTTTTCTTTAGATCCCATCCTATGCAAAAGAATGTATGCAGATTGCATAACGTATATGCTTTTTTCTTTGTTTTCTTTTTTGAAATGTTCTCTCTTTTTCGAAACAATACAGAATGAAGAGATTGTTGTAAAAGTATGTATCCTTTATAGGAACTTTGTTTTAGATCTTGCCTGACAAAGAAACCAAAAAAATCTCTGATGTCTTCTATATCACTAAAGTCATAACAAATACGTGCTGAAGATAAAGAAAACCATTCTTTTAAACGAGAATCCCATACTTCGACAAAAAGAAATAAAATAACATTCTTATTTTTCAGTAAACTTACATCTTTTTGTTTTAATCTTGTATAGTTAACTAACCAGATACAAGGTAAATCGATGGACTGTATTTCCCCAAACTCTTTTTCTGTGAATGAATCATCTAAGTATGCATCTTCTAGTTCCAATCCATAGACAGGCAATGTAGCCCAGCCTGCAATACTTTGTATCAATTCTTGTTGCTTTTCGATAGAGGTACAAAACAACAAAGCACATTGTCCTGGCTTGATAGACCATTCTTGAATACTTTGGGTGGAAGGCTTGTCGATCAAAGCCAATTGATTAGATGTAAATACGCTTTGATCAAAAGGATGTATGATCCACTCTTTCGTTTTTGTATCTCTTTCTACTTGTTGTGATAAAAAATGAGAGAGTATCACTTTTTCTTGATGATAATTTTGCAGGATATTTCCCATACTGTCGATTTCACTGTACCCGACAGGATGTAAATATACTTCCTTTTGAAAATACCACGCCTTGCCTACATGTTCCTGATTTGATTTTTGATCATGTAAAATAAAGTCTCCAGATCGTTGTAGTGCATAAGCATGATCGGAATGTAAAACTTCATAAGAATCAGCACGAGTTGCCACACGCATACAAATCTTAAAATTCATATTGGCCCAAATCTGATCATCCATAACACCTAGTGGTTTTTGTGTGGATAAAATACAATGGACACCTAAAGACCTTCCGATACGGGCAATTTCTTTGATTTTAGTTAGGAAATCCGGAAAGTTTTGTTTTAACTGCGCCAGTTCATCCACAATTAAAAAAACATGAGCCATAGGATCTTGCGGATAAAATGAATTATACGCATCAATATGAGATGTTTGATCCGGATGTTTTTGACTAAATCTTTTAAGTGTTTTTTGTCTTTTTTCTAAAAAAGCTTGTAAACTTTGTTCAAAACGTTCCATTTGATCTTTTTTTAAGTTTGTCAACATTCCCTGGCAATGTGCAAACTGCATAAAGTATTGTCCAAAAGCTCCACCTTTAAAATCAATGAGAATATATTGAAATAGTTGTGGTGAATTTTGTAGAACAAGTTGTAAAAGTATATTTCTTAACATCTCACTTTTTCCACAGCCTGTCTTTCCAGCCAGAAAACCATGAGGCCCCTGCTTCGATTCTTGAAAATCCAAATACAGTAAATTTCCTGTATTCTCTATGCCAAGACATACTTTTAGATTTACTGTCTTTTGTCGTAATGTGTCTTTGGAAAAATGCCAAAGGTCTTGATGAAACAAGATATTACATTCTTGTTTTTGATTCCATACGCTTTCCTGATGACCAAGCATCAAATTTCTAAACAGAGCATCATCTTTACAAAAATCAGCCCATCGTATATCAATACTGCAGTTACTTTTCAAATAAATGCATGTGGCCTTTATCGTAATTGGCTCTATGGCAAATGCTTCATTGATCAAAAAAATATATTCATAGCTTTCATCTAGATCTTGCAGAAAATCCATCCATTCTTGTTTGGTACGAATCAATAGTTTTTGTTTATCTTTCATACAAGCCTCATGATGTAAATAAGGATGATCGATTGGCATGGATGCATCGACCCATACCCATTTTCGATTCGCCTGATACGCAACTAATAACCATTCTAAAAATAAGTTCTGGATCCAGGAAAAAGATACTTTATCAAGATGAATACTTTCTCCCTGTTTTAAAAATACAGGAGATTCTTCAAAAAGCTGTAGTGATTGTATCAATGAATCCTGCCTTTGAAACAAAGGATCTTGCTCCTGCAAGTAATTTGGTTTTCGATATTGAAGCTGGATCCATTCTTGTTTCTGATATCCGATCCATAAACGATAGTTTTGGTTGATTTCTCTTTGAAAGTTAGAAAGTTTCAATTGATATTGTGAAACGATCTTTTTAACTGTATCTCGATATTCCTGTTGCATCGTATCAATTTCGCATTGTGCTCTTTTACAATACGAAGAATATTTTTGGATCAAATCTTGATTTTCTTTTTTCTTTTCCTGTACCATCCATTTTCGATTCCATAAGCCAAAAGCACCAAATGCGATGCCCATAGATATGGAGTTGATCACAAGTGATAATTTGCTCAGGCGAACTGATCCATACCACACAGGCACTGATCATTCCAGAAAGAACTATCAATAAAGAAGAACCAACAGCTTGAAACCATCGTCCTTTTTTTATAACAGCAAGGGGTTGTGGAGCTTGTAAGGAAAAAGAAGCTTTTTGTATTGATGGAATACTTTGATGTACTCTATGTAATTTGGTAAACTGCGGTATTTCATCAAATACAATTTCTTCTTGTGCATCTTTTATAAAACTTGAAAGAATTAAATAACCTGGCAAATAATAGGCCTCTTTTTGTCCAAAGAACAAATGATCTAAAGGTTTTAAACTTTGACTTTGAATTCTTGTTCCATTACAATACAGTCCATTCGTGCTGTTTAAATCTTGTAGTTGATTATCATTTAATTGAAAATGAAAAGTTGAAATTGTATCATCTTCTATAACAATCGAACAAGATGGATCTCGTCCTACGATTTCCTGTGCTTTTAATTTTTTTAATGACCAATATAAAGGCTCTTGATATAAGGCAAAAGTAATCTGATTATATAAAATGCCTTTCTTCTTTAACACATACTTTTTTTGATCAGCCACAAGAAACCACTGATCTTTCTTTTTTTGAAAACAGACACCTTCAATTTTCATACCCTCTTGAAGAGAATATATCTTAAGTTGGTTTGCTTTGAGAATTTTTAACTTTTCCATTTTGCAATTTCCATATCATCCCTATCACCAATAACACGATCAGAATTACTGGTATTTCATACCTATCAAAATTTGAATCGGTAATTGAAAATGTTTGTTTGATCTGAGATGTATTTCCATTCACATCTTTTGCTTTAGCCCAGATCGTTGTCTCTTTCTTGTCTAAAACGATCGTTATGTATTCATTGTTTAAAACATCTTTTTGAATCTTGTCACGTGAGATTTCTTTACCGTTAACTTTTATTTGGATGAAATGATCTTTTGAATAGTCCTCTGTATTCAATAAAGTTAAACGTATAGAGTCCCCTTTTTTCAGGTGTAAAAGAGATGTTCCTTTTTCTAAAACAAATCGCATAGATGGCTTTGTCTTATCTTGAAAATGAATTTCCTTTTTATCTAAAACTATCTTTTGATCTGAATTCTTTTTCCATGTTCGCCAAATGCTACGAGAATCCAAATACGATCCAAAATAAGGATCTTTGGTTTGTACATGAACCACTTTTTCAGGTTCTTGGCGTACAGTCAGAACTTGTAAAAGCGTATTCTCTATTTTTGGTTGGTATTGAAATATATAAGTATATATTGATACATTTCCCTGATTATCTTTGCCTTGGCAAATCAGTTTCAAACGATCAAAACGTTTTAAAGCATGCCATATCTCATTAAGTCTGGGATCCTTTATTTCCTGATCATTGACAAAAACTTGTACTTGTTGTTGAACCTCTTCGTTCCAAAAGAAAGTAAAATCTTTTTTATCTTCAATCATATACACATGATCTTCTAACAAAAGCTGACTACCATGATATAAAGTTAAGATTGGTGTTTTATCATCTATAAGAACATCCATTTGTTGCGTTATATGGCGTTCAAATATATCAATAGCTTCTAATTCAATGTGATAAAGTTTTTCTTGACCTTTCACAGACTCTAAAAGAATTTGATTATGTTCCTGTATCGTATTTTGGTTGATCATTACACTTTTATCTTTTAGAAAATCAGGCTAGGTAATCAAAAGTTCTTTATTTTTAGAGCCTGAAATTTCTTTTAGTTCGGTTTGAATTTGTGGTTCCTGATCTGAAAAATGAAAGCTTAAAAATTCTTTTTCATTGATCGTTAATACTCGATTCAAGTTTTGATGATCTTTCAAATATACTTTATATTCACCATCTGTTAAAACATACGATACTTCTTTTTGATGGATGCATTGTATTTCTTCTACAACTTGATCATTAATTTGTATAACGGCATAAATTTCATCTACACAAGGTGTATCAAAGCTTATTTTTAAATTATGTTTTCCATCACCTGTCAAAACAAACTGTGCATTGGCCCTAACAGGATCTAAACCATAAATCCAAAAATCTCTGATGACTTGTTGTTCTTTGATGATTTGTACATGATGTTTTTGTTTTGAAAAAGAAATAATACCTTTATCTTCTTTCCATTCGATCTTTGTATTTACATCATCTACTAAAACTTGTATCTCTTTGTCTTTAGAAACAAGTTCAAATACATTTTCAGTATCATAATATATATCTTTTTTGACCTGTTCATTTTGATAGTAAATTGGCATTTCTTGTTCTTTGATATTTAAAGGTCTTTCTTGTGCATATACCGTCATGGAAAAGCTCAACCAGAAAATACTGATCCATAAAATCCAGCGCTTCATACTCACATCCCTTCTAATTTAATAAGTCCAAGAGTTGAATAAATGTTTCTTCATCTTGAAAAGTTTCTATAAAAACGGTCGGTAAATAGCATTCTTCTATATTTCTAGATCGTAATAAAAGCAGGTATTCCAGATGTGTACATGCCACTTCTTTAAAAATTTCTTTGTTTTCCTGCACCAGATCATTTGTCCATGTTTTATGAATTTCATCTAATAACAGACGAGCCTTCTTATCTAAAAGAACTTCATTTTCCAATAACATCTGCTCCAAAACTGAAATGTGTAAAGCTTTGCGTAATGCATCCGATTCTTTCAAAATAGCCTGTAAGCTATCCATCATCAAAGACAAAGAATCATCCGCACTTTGAAAAACGATCCAATTTGCCAGCTGTACTTGTAATGGCAACTTTTCCTGCATAGAATCTGGCATGCATTTTAAGATATAAGATACAATGGACTGACTTCTTGAAAAGATAGCTTGCTCCAGAAAAAAACTTGCGTTTTCTTCATCAGACAATACTTCTATATTCAATCGATTCTGCACGATCCATTCGGATAAAACCTTTTGTGTTTTTTCTTGTAAACCTCCTTCTATTTGATATTGATAAAGTTGATAATCACGAATAAGATCTTCACGACGACTTTGAAAGGATATCGTGTTATAAAAGAAAACAGACAGAATAAGTAATAGTAAACACATTCCTTTTTGTATGTACCCTATCAATAGATAGTAAAATCGCGCAGATCGAATCGTTGAAAATCTTTTTTGTACGTCTTGTTTCATACACTTGAAAATCCATAAACGATATAAAGACATGGTATAAAATGGTCTTAATAAAGTGCCAAGTGCATAAATATCGGAAGTCACCTCTTTTTTTCTAGACGTCAATGATTCCGGAGTACGATTCGATTGTGAAGACATGTATACTTGTACAGAACCGATTGGTAAACAAGCATTAAAATCAATTAAAAATAAATGATTTTGATAGATCATCATATTGTCTAATTTGAGATCTAGATAAAGAAAGCCTTGAGCATGGAGGTTTTCTAAAAGGTGCATGAGTTCAAGGGCCCATCGTTTTTTAAAACGAAATAATTTCTTCTCTTTCTTTTTCTGCAACAAAGTCTTTCCGGGAATCCATGTTTCAATGATCATCATTTTTGCGTCATCTTGTATCACATCTATTAGATGCGGTATGTATGGATCATTCATCAATGACAAGACTTGTATTTCCATTTTAAATTGATGTAGATGAATAGCCGATGCACTAGAAAGATACAGAGTTTTTGTAAAATAATGTTTTCCCGTCCATTGATCCATAACCAAAGCTGACAAAGAATAAGGTGTAGAAGCTAGTATCCTTTCCAGCTTATATCTTTGATCATTCATCTTGTATAAAAGTAAATTCCATTGTTCCCAATCGAAGCTTCATATTATTATGAAGACGCATCTTGCGAATGACTTGTTTATCGTTGAGATATGTCTTATTTAAACTTTTTAGATCTTTGATGTAGTAACGTTCATTTTCACAAAGTATCATGGCATGTTTTAAGGAAATTGATTCATCGGGTAATCGTATATCACATGATACCAAACGCCCTATCAACACATTTTCTGTTACAAGATCATACATTTTGCCTGTCTTTGTCTCTTTCAAATAGGCTTTGGTGTCGTTTATTTGACCAATCAGCTGTGTTTTATTATCATCGTGTTCTTCCTTTGAAGTTTTAATAAAATGAAGATTTCCATAATACAGATTACTCACTGGTTCTTTTAAACGAAAACCTTCCTTTTCTTTAAAGAAGGACCAGCGTTTTTTCAATGGATAATAATGATGTTTTACATTTTCTAACCCTGAAATCAAGTTGGGTAAAGAAAACTCCTCACTTTGACTAAATCGGATCATAAAACCTAAAATTTCATATGCTGTTGTAGTCTTAAAGTGTTCGATCAAATATTGAACCCATGATAAAATCTGATTTTTTTGAAACAGCCATTCATCTAATACTAAAGGAACTACTAGAAAATAAAATGTATCTCCGTATGGTGACACAAATACAAAAGAAGGATCGAATAAGACAGGTTTGTTGCGATTTACTGAAATCGCACATTCGAATAACTTCTTTAAAAACAAATAACCCTCTTTTTTCTCAAATGTTACCTGTTCCAAAAAATCTTTTAAATTGATCAAATTTTCCACTGCATACGCAATAATACCTTTTTGGGAATCATCTAAAACACAGCGTAGACAAAAATCATCATTGGCCATTTTTTCAAAGACCGTTAGATCCATCTTAGAAGGATCTGTTAGAGATACTCTTAAAATTGAAGAATCTCGAGATAAAACTTGAATCCATTGGTTCATAAAACCTCCTTTTTTGAAAACCTCACTATTAGATACGATAAATTTTGATAAAAGTATTAAAAAAAGTTAAAATTCTTTTATGAAATTTAAAAAATGTCTCTTTTTTATACATATTTGGATCTTAAATCCCATTTTAAATATTCTTCCCTGGTTTTGGATCGATGTTTTTTATGACAACCAGAGTCATATAGGAAATACCATGCACCATCCAATATATCTTTTTTTATGGGCTACAAGCAGTGCATGGGGATTTTATAAACTTTCTATTCTATATTGGCAAAAAAGAAAGTTTTCCTATTTTTCATTGCTTCATTTATTTTTTTGTATCGGCATGCCCTTTTCCTGTTTGATTCCTTATCATCTACAAAATGCCGGTTGGATAAATGATTTGCATATTTGGCTTGCCATTGTCTGTGTTGGAGGCTTCATCATAGAGTGGCTTTATTATTTCTATAAACAGATGATTTTGTTTTCTTATGAAAAAATACTTCTGATAGTCTTTTTATTTTGTGCTTTTCTACTTTTGGCACCTGGACATATCACATCAGCGGCACAGACTTCTTTTTCCTTCCTTGTCAATGCGACGTTATATCAACTGGTATTTTCTGATAATCATGATAAAATAAGTGCATGAATTTTATTGAATCCACACACAATAAACGAATCAAAGAATTAACTCGTTTACACACTAAAAAAGAACGGGATAAAACAGGATGTTTTTTGGTTGAAGGAGAACATTTGATACAAGAAGCATATACGGTAGGATGTCTACAAGAAGTTTTTATCAACAAAGAATATGACAAACCATTTTCTATTCCTTATACACTTTGTACAGATGCCGTATTAAATAAGCTTTCTGTTCAAAATTCCCAGGCAAAGATGATTGGCCTTTGTCAAAAAAAAGAATGGTCAAAAAAAACAGAAAAACATATACTTCTTTTAGATTCGATACAAGATCCAGGAAATATGGGAACCTTGTTGCGAACAGCCTGTGCTTTTGATATAGATCATGTGTATTGTTCCAATACATGTGTTGATATATATAATGAAAAGACGATTCAAGCTTCACAAGGTGCCATTTTTCATATTCCTGTCAGCTATACAGATTTAGCAGATTTGATTTTTCAAAAACAGAAAGAAAATATTTCTATTTATGGAACAAGTCTTCATGAACGATCCATTCCTTTATCACAAGTAAAAAAAGAAGCTTCTTACGGAATCTTATTAGGAAATGAAGGAAATGGTGTTCGTAAAGAACTGATTGATCTCTGTGATTTTGTCGTGAAAATTGAAATGCATGCATTTGAAAGTTTAAATGTTGCGATTGCCGGGGGTATATTAATGTACGAGTTTGATAGAAACAAAGGATAAAAAAGATGAAACGTTTAAAAAATTATATTCTTGGTCTTAAAAATGCTTTGATGTTAGAAATTAAAGAACATCGTTCTTCTTTTGTGGTCTATGTAATTTTGCGAACACTTGTCATATTTGTTTTGGTTCGTCAGATCATGATGCAAAATTACGAAAATATCTTTGTTTGCCTTTTAACTCTGTTATTACTTCTGGTGCCTAGTTTTGTACAACTCACCTTTAAAATAGAGCTACCCATATTCTTGGAAATTTTGATACTTATCTTTATCTATGCAGCAGAAATATTAGGAGAAATTGACAATTATTATTTTTCCATTCCTTATTGGGACACTGTACTGCATACCATTAATGGTTTTGTATGTGCTGCTGTTGGCTTTTCCATGGTCAGCTTATTAAATAAAAGTGAAAAAGTTCAATTTTTTGTTTCTCCAGTTTTTCTTGCCATCGTTTCCTTTACATTCTCTATGACGATCGGCGTTCTTTGGGAGTTTTTTGAATTTTCAATGGATCAATTCTTTGCGATGGATACACAAAAAGATACTTTGATCACTTCGATTCATTCTGCAGGTGTTGATGAAGTCATCCCAGCTTTTGAAGCCGAGAATATTCATGAAGTCATGATCGATGGCAAAATCATATCGGATCAAGGCTATGTAGATATCGGTTTAATTGATACGATGGAAGATCTATTTGTGAATTTTATTGGAGCAACGACATTTTCTTTATTCAGCTATTTTTACGCAAGAAATAAAGAACGATTTACATTTATTCAAAACTTTATTCCAAAAAAGAAAGATATGGATAAAGATTATCTTTATCAGGAAATAAAAAAAGGTGCAAGAGATTAAGCTCTTACACCTTCATTTGTATTCCATCCTCTTTGTTCTTCTTGTATTCTTTCACTATCATCATAACGAGAATCATAGAGACTCGATGCGAAATACATTCGAGAACAATATGTCAACAGATTCATGATCAATATCAATAAAATAAAATTTCTAAAAAAGGAGCCACTGCTTTTTTGTGATCTTTGATATGGTGTGCCACCAAAACCAAATGGTCCATAAAAGAAAAAATTCGAATTAAAATCCGTATTTTGATTCGATTGTTGATTATAGAAATAGGAAAAAGGATCCTGATATGTATTTCCATACGGATTGGATTGTTGTTGATAAGCTGTGTTTCTATATTTTTCCGGGTTATTGATCTGATCATAAGCCGCATTAACTTCCTGCATCTTTTTAGCACATTCTTCATCGCCCGGATGTAAATCTGGGTGATATTTTTTAGCCAACTTACGATATGCCGATTTTATTTCATCCGGTGAGGCACTTCTAGATACGCCTAATACTTCATAAGGATCTCTCATAGTTTGGTAAACATCCTCCGTCCCATATATACCTTGCTATTCTATCATCTTTCCGATAAAAATCACTCAAAATTTGTATTTTCACATATTTTCATATAATTCTAACGACTTCCCTAGAATAATGCAAATAATATACGCAGTATTTGTATATCTTTTATAAAACTGTTCTATAGTTCCTGAATAGGATACAAAAAAAGTGCCTTTTTAAAGCACTTTATATACAATGGCGGAGACTAAGGGATTCGAACCCTTGGTGGCGTTAACCACACAGCCTTTCCAAGACTGCACCTTAAGCCGCTCGGACAAGTCTCCAATGCCTACTTATAATACTAAGGTTTTAAAAACTTGTCAAATGATTCTTACACCCTTCAACTCGAAATCTATTCATCTTTCTCTAACAGACAATGTTATCCAAAATAACATAAATCAAATGATAAAAGATTTAAACAATGATTCTAAAAGTTTCAATGAAAAATAAAAAGATACGGAAGTCGAATGTTTCCGTATCTAAGAACTTCATCGGATCTCTTATTAACGATGCAGAATTGGTGAGATCCTTTTATATAAAATGCCTACGATAATACTAACAACTATGCCTTTTAATAAATTAAATGGCAATGTCATTAAAATTACAAATGTAAATGTATTTTTGACTAAAGGTAAAATAGAACTTCCCATACCGAAGATTACATCCATTGGCATACCATAAAAATACGAATAAGCCGGCAATGCGATAAAGTAATTAGCCACACATCCCATCACTCCCATGGAGATGATTCCGATAGTCATGGCAATAAAAGCCCCTTTCATCGTTTTATGTTTTTGATAATAGATAGCACTTGGTAAAACTAAAGAAAGACCAATCAAAAGATTAGAAATCTCTCCTACAAAAGCTGTATCTGTTCCTTGAAAAACTAGATTTAAAATAATTTTGAGTGTTTCTACTACAGCTCCGGCAAGAGGTCCTAAAGCAAAACCGCCAATCATCACGGCGACTTCATCAAAGCCTAACTTATAAAAAGGTGGAAAGAAAGGCAATGGAATCTCGAATAACATCAAGACAAAGGCAATCGCCGCCAAAATAGAAACTTTGGCAATCCATTGTACGCGAGATGTTTTCGAACTGACAAATGATTGTGCTGACATATATAAATTCCTCCTTATCATCAGCACCTCTTTATCTAAAAAGAAAAAGAGGTTTGTCACAAAAACCTCTCAGGATATACGATAAAAAAGGATTTCAAAAAATCTTCTTCCATCCAGACTTTAACTGTCGCTACCGGAATTGCACCGGTTCGTGCCCTAAGGCTCGCGGAGTATACCGCCGATTGGGAATTTCACCCGACCCTGAAGTTTTTTGTTCATCCTTATCGTATGCTTTCTTTTATACCTTGTCAACTTATTTGTGAATTATTTACCAAATTGTTGTTTATTTGTAGTTCTTCTATGTACTTTTCTTGAGAAAGAGACTTATTAAAATACGATTTGGTTTCTTTTACTACAACTTTTCGTAACGCAATCAAGCCGATCAAGTTAGGAAAAGCCATACATCCATTTACTATATCGGCAAGTGTAAACACAAAATCTAAAGACATAAAAGGCCCTATTCCAATCAAAACAATAAATAAGATCTTATAAGGTAAGATGGCTTTTTCCCCTAATAAATATTGAATACATTTTTCTCCATAAAAATTCCATCCGATAATTGTCGTAAAGGCAAAAAATAATAAGCCAATATTTACAACATACGATCCGATATGCCCTATAGGAAAACCATTTTGGAAGGCCATAGTGGTCATGGCAGAACCTTCTAGCCCTGATAAATAAGATTGTGTAATAATGATCGCAAAGCCTGTCATGGTACAAACACAAATCGTATCGATAAAAGTGCCTGTCATAGAAACTAGTCCTTGTTCTACACAAGAATTAGTTTTAGCGGATGCAGCTGCGATTGGTGCACTTCCCAATCCTGATTCATTACTAAAAATACCACGACTGATACCACTGCGTATTGCCATCTGCATACTAATACCCACACTGCCACCAAAGGCTGCCGAAGGTGTAAAAGCAGATCGCACAACCAAAGCCAAAGTCGGTACGATTTCCTGATAATGTGTGATCATAATTATCACTACACTCAATATATAAGCAACACTCATAAAAGGAACAATTACTTCGGATACTGATGCGATGCGTTTAATGCCGCCAATCGTAATAAAACCAACAGTAATCATAAGAAACAAGCCTGTGATATAAGGTGGAATATGCAAAGTAAGACTTTCCGCATCGGAAATAGAGCGAACTTGGGTAAAAGTTCCAATTCCCAACAAGGCTACAGCCACACCAAAAACGGCAAATAATCGCGCCAGTATTTTTCCTAACGTTTTATGTTGTAAACCTTTTTCTAAATAATACATTGGACCACCGGACATCTGTCCTTTGGCATCTCGTTGACGATAGACAATAGCTAATAATCCTTCGGCATATTTTGTTGCCATTCCTAAAAAAGCTGATATCCACATCCAAAACAAAGCACCTGGTCCCCCGGCAATAATAGCTGTTGCCACTCCTACGATATTTCCTGTACCAATCGTAGACGATAAAGCAGTACATAAAGCTTGAAAACTGGATACATCGCCTTCCTGCTGCTCTTCTTTTTTAAACATCAATTTAAAAGCAAAGACTAATTTACGAAATTGAAGCAGTTTCAATCGGCATGTAAAATATAAGCCCGTAGCTAACAATAAGCTAATCAAAGGCAATCCCCATACCCAAGCATTCATTTGCGCCAAAACATTTGAAAGAGTTTCCATAAAAAAATCCTCCTTTATACCAAAAGAGGAATTAGAAAATATAAAAACTATCCTAATCCCCTGTCCTTTTGCCTGAGAGTTTCACCCTTTTGGGCTTGCTCCTTCGGCGTCCATTTAAGGAACTCTCCAGAGGCTCGTCAGAATACTATCCTTTTACCTGAAATAATGAATTCTTCGGTGGTCTTTCGACTCTCTCTAGCATTCGTCATCCGAACTCTACCTTTGCATTGTAATCAAAAACGCTGTTTTATTCAAGGATAAGTGCATCAATTTGGAGCAACCATAGGAATTTTCATCAAAATCTTTAAAGTGTTTTCTTCTATCATAGAGGCTTCAATTTCTGTATGCATACGATTGCACAACTCTTTGACAATCGCTAATCCCAAGCCATTGCCTTGTTGAGTCCTAGCCTTATCAACCTGATAAAAACGTTCAAAAATACGTTCTGGTTCTTCCAGTTTCACATCAACACGGTTGGAAAACGTACAATGAAGCTGCTCTTTTTCTTTTGTCAAAGTGATCTGAAAAGGAGCTTTTCCATACCGATATGTATTCATGACTAGATTTTGAAAAATACGTTGTAAGGACTCCATGTGGACCCAGCCTTTCCAATCTTCCTGTTCACATTCAATCACAGGGTCCAATCCTTTTTCATGCAATTGTTCATAATAAGATAATACAACTTCGCAAAGAATAAGATAAATGGGCTGTGGTTTTAACTCCATATCTGTTTCATAAGCCTGCATTTTGGTATAGGTGAAAAAAGAGTCCAATATGCCTTCCATGTCTTTCAATCGATCAGCGATAATATGCAGATATGTCTTTTTCTCGGTTTCATTCGCATTTTGAAGCATTTCAATGTAACCGCTGATACTTGTCAAAGGTGTTCGGATATCATGAGAAATATTCGATATCATCTCTTTCATACGCTGATCTTTTTGATGATATTCCTTTAATATCTCTTGAGTATATTCTCTTTGTTTCTCAAAAAGAGAAACAATTTCTTTTAAATCTTTAGAAGAGGTGGATCGAGCAATTTTCATTGTCGTATCTTCCTTTTGAATATAACGAATCTGCTCTTTACAGGAATGAATATCTTTTCGCAAATGCAGATAAATAAATAAAAGAAGCAATACTACACATGTCATTCCTATCCAAACCATCAACATGATCCACCTCCATCAAAAATCCAGATTAAAAATCGACACTCTTATTTTATAGATCTTTCTTTTGAAGAACAAGGATATTTCCCATCAACGCAATCAATGTGAAGATACCCGTAACCCAAAATAAGTGACCATATGTAGATGTATCCCATACAGCACGTAAAGTATGACTCATATAATATGGGTTATATTCAGAAAAGCGCAAAGAATCCCAGCCAATAAAACTAATCAACGATAATCCTAAAGCCCATAATCCACCCGAACTATACAGAAGTAAAAAGATAATAGGAATGACCTTTTCCCGTACTAGATGAATCACCAGTGAGATTACAAGCGCAATCAAAGAAGCAACAAGAAGTTGAGCTAATACAAACATCACATAGCCAAATCCATCAGTATTACCCCATCTTCCTTCGATACAACCAATCCAGAAGAAACCATATGCGATGCCGATGATAAAATAAAGAAACCAGATCATAATAAATGTTACCATTCTAGCTACCGAGATCTTCCACTTTTTTTGAAAGTACGGATACAGATTCTTGACGTATCCTTTCTGGTATTCATCGCTCAACAACATGACATACGATAAAAATACAAAGAAACCAAATAAGACATTCAATGGTAAAAAACAAAGATATTCTGAAAAAGATGTTGTTTTATAATCAAAAGAAACAAGTCCGTTATTGGCTTCTACCATACCGGCTGAAACCATCAAAGCAATCGATACAAAATAAAGAAGTACCAATACCTGAAAATAACGAGAATGAAGAAGTCGATATACATCACTTTTAAACAGATTCCACACGATTTTTCCCTCCTGTATTTGCCAAGAAATATTGTTCTAAAGACTGATGATGATAAGCACATTCCTGCACTTTGATACCTTGTTGAACCAAGCTTTGAATCACATCGGCACTTTCTACCTTTTGATAAATGCGAATCTCGTTTTGATGAATCACTTGATATTCATGAATACCAAACTGTTCTTCTAAAATAATTATTGCCTGCTTAATCGATGCTACACGTATCAGCAGATAGTCTTTACTTTTTTCTTCCAACTGCTCTCTTGTCAGCTGTTCTACAATTCTTCCATTTTTCATAAAGCCATAAGAAGTGGCCACCTTACTAAGTTCTTCTAACAGATGTGAACTGATAAAAATCGTTTTCCCTTCTTCCTGGCTCAAACGAATCAATAGACTGCGGATCATTTCAAAGCCTTTGGGATCAATTCCATTGGTTGGCTCATCTAAAATAAGCAAGTCAGGATTTCCAATCAAAGTCATCGCAATTGCCAATCGTTGTTTCATACCTAAGGAAAAGGACTTTACTTTTTTATGCCCGGTATAGGCAATATCACATAATTTTAAGAGTCGTTTTAACTCCTCGTCATCACATATTCCCATTGCTTTGGCCTTGATTTTCATGTTTTCTAGTGCGGAAAGATTCGTTAACAACCCCGGTTCTTCGATCAGGGTTCCCACACGATGATATAAATAGCTATCTTTCGAAGGCTCCTTACCAAAGAGTCGAAATGTTCCACTGGTAGGGTGACTCATACCAGATAACATTTTCATCAATGTACTTTTACCAGCTCCGTTTTCACCGACCAAACCAAAAATCTCTCCACGGGGGATTCTCAAACTGACATCATGCACCGCATGAAATCGTCTATATGTTTTTCTTAACTGCATTGTTTCAATTGCATATTCTTTCATAACAATGGCTCCTTTCATGCCTACATTGTAGAAAAAAAAGTTTTAAAAACCGCAAAGAAAAAGGAAAGAAAGTTTAAAGATTTACTCTCTTTCCTGATGTAGCTTAAAACCAATCCCCCAAACCGTATCGATCAATTCTCTGTTTTTTACTTTATTTCGGATATTGCTGACATGAACAGATACGGTCTTATCGTCAGCCGCAAAAAAATCGTCCCAGGCATATTCGTAAATTTCTTTTTTTGAAAACGCTCTTTTGGGATACTGCATCAACAATTCCATGATCTTGTATTCATGACGAGTTAACGTAATCATCTGATTTTCAATCTGCAGCGTTTTTTGATCCGATAACAATCGCATCTCTTCCACACATAAATCTTGATCAAATAAAGATTGGTTCTTGCGAAGTTGGACATGTATACGCGCTTCCAGTTCTTCTAACGCAAAAGGCTTGGTCATATAATCATCGGCTCCCCGATTAAACAGTTCAACTTTATTTTGAATACTGTCTTTGGCCGATACCACAATGATAGGAATTTGATTTTCTTTTTTGATCTGTATCAAAACATCTTCTCCATCTAGGCCCGGAAGCATTAAGTCTAGTAAAACTAGATCTGGCTTTTCTGCCTTAATCAGCAGCATTGCTTCTGTACCTGAATACGCATCAATACAAATATACTGTTTTTTTTCTAAATATTCATGCACCATCGCGTGAATGGAATTATCATCTTCTACAATCAATATCTTATACATAAGTACCCTCTCTGTATCTATTATATACAATCTTAGGTTTCTATACTAAAATTTTTTTAACTTGAAACTTTTATTGTTGCAATAACGTTAATCTTTAAAGAAGGACCTTTTATGAAAGAACATTTACTGATTTTACAAATTAAACGTGGAAATCAAAAAACGTTGGATAGCTTGATTTCTCGTTATTATCCCGATATTTATCGATATGTCTATTTAAAAATATATATAAAGGAAGATGCAGCAGATATCACACAAGAAGTATTTTTACGATTTATACGTCAAATTCCTTTCTATCATCATAAAGATAAACTTCTAAATTATCTCTATACGATCGCTCATAGCTGTTGTATCGACTATTTTCGTAAGCAGAAATATTTTGAAGATTGGGAAAACTATGAAAATAAAATAGAGGATCCAATCAATATACATGATGCGACTTTAGATCAGATCGAAATAGAAATTGTGGATACTTTATTGAAAAAGTTATCTTTACGCCAACAAGACGTGATCATCTTTCACCTTTATCAACAGATGACCTTTAAAGAAATCGCAAAGATTCGTAATGAACCCGAAGAAACAGTTAAAAGTTGTTTCTATCGAGCTATCAAAAAGCTTCGCTTGTTATGGAAGGAGGAAAATCATGAAAGAGATTAAGATTCCACAAGAAAATATGAAAAAGACATTACAGCTCTGCCAACAAGAATTAGAAAACACATCCAAACAAAAAACATCTTTTTTTATCTTATTATGGAATATCTTTCAACAAGATTTAAAAAAAATCATACTGTATGCCAGTATAGGATTTATGCTTTTTACCGTTTGTGTCCTGCAATATCCTGATCAGCGTATGATCTTCTATGGAATCTATTTTGGCTTTTTAGGATTTATTGGTCTATATGAAGCTCTTTATCAGAAATTGTATCATACCGAAGAGCTGATTCATGTCTGCCCCATTAATAATGCCAAATTATTCTTGTATAAGAGTATACTTTGTTCTTTCTTTGATATTTTGATCGTACTAATTTTATGTTACCTGGAAAGTCATATAGAACAGCAATATCTTCCTCTTTTGTTATCGACATTCATTCCTTTGTTGATAACGCAAGTACTTTGTATGATGCTAGAGCTATACTTAAAAAACAGTTTTTCTACTTTATTGTCCTTTATGTTCTTTTATTCGCTTTATGAAATATTCTATACACGTTTTGCTCGCATTTTGTATCATTTATTATCTTTACAAACGATCAGTTTTCTATTATTCGTTTGTATACTACTTTATCTGGCTTTACTGATGTCTTGTTATCAAAAAAATAGAAAGGAAGTCACATCATGGAATTAAAACTTCAAAATCTGAAAAAATCATTTCGTCATACTCCTATCGTACAAGGAATCAGTATTTCTTTATCCGAAGGAATTCATGCACTGTTAGGTGCTAATGGCTGTGGCAAAACGACCTTGATCCGTATGGTAGTCGGAACCCTTTTACCTACTGAGGGCCATGTTTATATAAACAATGTAGATATTCTTGACCAATACGAAAGTTATTGCTCATTATTAGGTTATCTTCCTCAAGATTTTGGCTTTTATCCTCATTATACGATCGATGAGTTTTTGCTTTATATTGGCCAGCTAAAACAAATACCAAAATCTGAATGTAAAAAAAGAATCAATATCTTATTGGAACAATTGAATTTGACAAATGCCCGAAAAAAGAAAATGAAACATTTATCAGGAGGTATGCTTCGACGTGTTGGAATTGCACAGGCACTTTTAAAAAAGCCAAAAATTCTAATTTTAGATGAACCAACTGCTGGCCTGGATCCCAAAGAAAGGATTGTTTTTCATAATATGCTGGCTACTTTAGCCAACCAATGCATCATATTATTATCAACACATATCGTCAGTGATATTGAATCAATAGCTGATGATATTCTGGTTATGAAAGATGGCTGCATCTTACAACATGATACTCAAGAAGTACTTCTCTCTACTATGGAAAATAAAGTTTGGGAAGTCCAAATGGATCGTTCATTGGCTAAAGAACTCTTAGAAACCTGTATTGTTGTACATACGCAACAATTGGAACATCATCAGATTCTTTTACGCATCGTACAAGATACAAGTCCATATTTACAAGCCAAATCAGTTAAGCCGACTTTAGATGATTATTACTTATATCACTTTGCCAAAGGAGGTGAAAGTCATGACATTCTTAATTCGTTCTGAGTTGAAAAAAATCTTTAAAAACAAGTTAAACTGGTTTTTATTCATCGTATTGATCGGTATTAATCTAGTTTTACCTTTATATTCTCTACATAATGAATGGATTCATATTCCTGGCGGGTTTACCAAACAAGGAAATACCTTTGAAACATTTGATGGCAAGCCTTTAAAATCATCTAAAGAGTTTTATCAATATGCCGATCAAATTTTATCAAAGTACGAAGGAAAGCCTACACAGAAAACATGGGAAACTTTTGTTCATGACTACAACACATACTATGAAAAGTTCACTCGTGACTTTGATGAACAAAAGATGAAAGAAGCATATGGAAAAGATTGGAAAGCACTTTGGGAAAGTAATGAAAAGCATACATTAAACGATGTACAACGTCAAAAATTGCTGAAGTTATATCACGAAGGAAACAATACAGTCAGCTATTATGATGAAAAAAGCGATACTTTTACAATGACTCCTTACTATACACATACAACACAGCTTTTGACATTGAATCTGATTTATGGAAAAACGATTGGTTTAGATCAACTGCTTAATTCATCAGATTTGTCCATTTTAGGAAATATTATCCAAAACTTCCCTTATTATATACAGTTATATCCTAAGCAATACATAGAAAAATGCGAAAACGGAACAATTCCAACTGTAATTGATGCTTCAAAGGCAAATAGTAATAATCTTTTACAATATATTAAAGAAAACTTTGCGAAGATGGATCATACCTTTTATACAGGAATTTCTATGACAATATTAAAAAAAATCGTGAGTTCTTCTTCAATATTTAACTTGATCATTTTGTCTATCTTATGTGCTAACACCTTTGCAAAAGAAAAGAGTACAAAGATGAATCAAATCATTTCATGCACTCAAACCGGTACAGTACGTATTGCCTTTGCCAAAGTCATGGCCAATCTTTGTACCTGTATAGGCCTCACGCTTTTATTAGCTATTTTATATTTTGCGATATGTTGTATCTATATGGTACCAGAAGGCTGGTCTGGTCTAGCAACTTTTTTATCCTTATATAATACGGATCCAATTTATATCACTTATGCCCAATACTTTTTGACCTGGCTTCAAGGATGGATCACCGGTGCTATTATGATCTGTGGAATTGTTAGTTTACTTTCCTGTATCACCAGAAATCAGTTTGTTACCATGTTAGGTATGTTTGTCATACTTTTATCGCCACCGGCATTACAAAGTATGTTACCTCGATGGTTTCTAGTCATTAATCCTTTTATTTTCTACAATGCCGATACGATGTTGATTTCTAATTTTCATGTACCAGATCCAATGATTGCACCAGGTTTTTGGTTAAAACATTTAATCATGATTTTATGGATTCTTATTTTATTTCTATTTACCGCAATCATTCTATGGAAAGAAAAATCACATAAAGTTTAATACCGGGTTTTAAAGCCCGGTATCTTTTCTTGATAAATAATTAAATTTATAGTTTCGTGGAAAAACAGCTCGTGGAAAAACACAAAAATTCTTGAAACTACCAACTCGAATTTTAAATAAAATCATATATAATAATAGACATAATAGACAAATTATTAGACGGATTGTTTTTGGGGTATTTATTATGTTGTTTCCAAGTGAAGTTTTCATTTTTTTATTTTTGCCAATAGTTGTATTAGTTTACTATATTCTTCTAAGAAACAAACAATTAGCAAAAAATATATTTTTATTGATAGTCAGTCTTCTTTTTTATGCTTATGGAGAACCTATTTACGTTTTTTTAATGATATTGGTTATCGTCATCCACTATTTTTCTGGCATGTTGTTAAAAAAACATAATCATGAGAATTCTCGAAAGAAGGCAATTGTTTTTGTGACAGTTTGTATTGATATTTTGATATTAGGTTATTTTAAGTATGCAAACTTTATCGTGGATAATATCAATGCAATCTTTCACACTAATCTGCCAGATATAAATGTTGCTTTGCCAATAGGCATCTCATTTTTTACTTTTCAGGCAATTTCTTATGTGGTAGATGTTTATAGAGATGAAGAAATCACACAGACAAATCTTTTAAATATAGGCTTGTACATTTCATTTTTTCCGCAACTGATTGCTGGTCCCATTATTCGATATAAAACAATTGCCAAAGAAATCAATGAGCGAAAAGAAACATGGAAAGATTTTTCTTTAGGAATCAATCGTTTTATTATCGGTTTAGGTAAAAAAGTTTTACTTGCAAACCAGTTTGGTGTAGTAGCCGATGCTGTATTTAATGGAGTGGGTTTAGATGGAAATACTAATAGCGTTTTATTTCTATGGTTAGGGGCCATATCCTATACTTTACAAATCTTTTTTGACTTTGCTGGTTATTCAGATATGGCAATTGGCTTAGGTCGAATGTTTGGCTTTCATTTTGATGAAAACTTTAACTATCCTTATATATCTAAAAGTATCAGTGAGTTTTGGCGAAGATGGCACATTTCTTTACAAACATGGTTTAGAGACTATGTGTATATTCCTCTAGGTGGTTCTCGCGTTAAAAGTAAATTTAGATTAGTTTTTAACATTTTTGTTGTTTGGTTTTTGACTGGATTATGGCACGGAGCAAACTGGACATTTATTATCTGGGGGATGATGTATTTTGTTTTGTTGGTGTTGGAAAGATTCTGGCATATCGATCAGAAATTAGGGAAGCACAACCATTTATATGTTTTGTTTTTTGTAATGATAGGTTGGGTGTTTTTCCGAAGTGAATCTTTATCTCAAGCTCTCCGTTATCTTGCCGGAATGATTGGGATAGGTGCCCAAGGTTTTGTAGATGGGGGAACGATTGAATATCTTCAAAGATATTTGATATATTATATTGCGGGAATTTTATGCTGTTTCCCTTATTTAAAACGAGCGGATAAAATTTTGAGTAAGAACCTTGTTTATAATTTAATATATATTGGTGGAATGGTTGCCATTTTCTTAGTAAGTATTATGTTCATTTTCAGTAATGCTTATAACCCATTCATCTACTTTAATTTTTAGATTGGAGTCTGTTATGAGAGAACATATTGTAAGTATCTTCTTTTGCTTGTTTATTGTTTGTACTTTTTCAATTACTTTGTTTAATCAAGTCACCGGCTTTTTTATTCCAGATAAAGAAAAAAGTGATGTGAATAAAGGACACGAGACAGAACTTGCTCAAGCAGGAAAAGAAAAACAGGATGGCTTATTGGGAATGATTGATGGATTTACTAGTAATCTGGCAGGAAAATCAGAAGGAGCAAAAATGGCTTCTGAAATTTCTAAAGCGACCTCCGGAAACACATATATAGAATCCACGCAAGTTTTATTAGGTAAAGATTCTTGGCTATTTTATAAATCTACCCAGGATGGAGACCCGATTGCGGATTATCAGGGAACCAATCATTATTCTGAAGAACAAATGTCACAAATTGCTACAAAGTTAGAGCAAGAAAAAGATTATTTTGAATCCCTGGGATGCGATTTCTATATCCTCTCTATTCCCAACAAAGCCAGTGTCTATCCGGAATATATGCCCAGCTCCATAAAACAAGAAAGTAAAACGTCACGTACTGAAATTTTTATGGATTATTTAAAAGATAATACAGATTTAAATGTTGTAAACGCAAAAGATTCTTTAGTTGCTACTAAAAAAGCATATCAAGTTTACTATAAAACTGATACTCATTTTAATGCCATTGGTTCCTTTATGACTGTACAAGCTTTAATGGAAACAATTAATGGTAATTTTGATTCGTTAAAAGATGTAAAATTTAAAAAAGTAAATGAAAATTATTCTGGAGATTTGGCATCTCTATGCGATATGCAAGATACTTTTAATGATGATATCATGTATGAATTAGATTCTTCGTCTGTTAATAAAAAATTAAAATCAGATCAAAAGGTTTTAATTATTGGAGATTCTTTTAGTGATCATATGGTTGATATTATGGACCAATACTTTGCTCAAGTAAATGCTGTCAATATTTGGTCGTTTAATTTAGCTATGATCCAAGAATATCAGCCCGATGTTGTAGTTTGGGAATGTGCTGAACGATATACAGATCGTTTAAATTGGGTATCTTTAACTTCTGAATAGAATAAAAATTCTTATAAAAATGGTCTTATAGATCTTAAATATATATTGATGTTAGAAAAAAGGATGGATTTTGAACCAATTTTTTTAAAATCGCAGTCAATAATCGTATAAAATAATAAAGAGCACCAAATCTGCTTTATATAAGGTCGATTTAGTGCTCTTTTTTCCTAACTGGCAGGGGTAGCAGGAGTTGAACCCACATCAGCGGTTTTGGAGACCGTTATTCTACCATTGAACTATACCCCTAAGCGCTTGTATATTTTATCATAATTTTTACCGTCTTTCAATCTTTTTTTTAAAACACAAAAAGCAGAGAAATCCCTGCTTCTTGATTTATTCAATATATTCTAAAAAGGCTTTGACTTGTCGTTTTAACTGATTTAATGGAAGACCTTCAATAGTAAGATTACCTGTCTTGAAAGCATCCATACCAATTTGAATACCTGTATTTGGCATATTCATAGTATCCATCATCATTTGATTCAATAATAACATCATTAAATCACGAACGTTTGCTCCACCGCTTCCGCCACCAGCGGCTGAGAAAGTTACTTTCTTATCTTTTAATACACTTGGTGCCCCTCTAGATAACCAATCTAGTAAATTCTTTAAAGGACCTGGAATCTGATGATTATATTCTGGTGTAAAGATCCATAATGCATCGCTTTGGCGTACTTTGTCTTTTACTTCTTGAACTTCTATAGGCAAATTAGCTTCTAAATCTTGATTAAAGAAAGGAACTTTAGACCAGTCTAAATATTCGACTTGTGCGCTTTCTCCGATTAATTCTTCGGTTTTCTTTGCCAATTGTTCATTAAAACCATTTTTACGTAAAGATCCGACAATAAAGAGTATTTTTTTCATTGAGTTTACCCTCTCTTTCTTTAATCCTATTATAACAATAGTCTTTTTAAATTAAAACGAATATGCTTTTAAAGTTGTAAAAGGTTCGATACAATAAAGATACATTAAATACTTAGGAGGACTATTATGAATTACAGTATTTTTGGCGATTCAGATTGCCCGGTTGTTCAAGCATCATTAAAAAGAAATGAAACCATTAAGGTAGAACGTGGTTCCATGGTTTATATTTCAAATGTTGAATTAGAAGGAAAAATGAACAGCGGTAAAAAAGGATTTAGTGGTGTACTGGGTGCCATCGGACGTAGTATGACTAGTGGTGAAAGTATGTTTATTACATTGGCAACCGGTACAGCTGACGATGGATTTATCGGCATTGCCCCACCTATTCCTGGAAAAATTCATTGTTTACATGTAGAAGGTACAAAACAATATCGTTTAAATACCGGAGTATTTTTAGCATGTGATCAAAGCGTAGAATATCTAATGAAAAAACAAGATCTGGGAAAAGCCGTTTTTGCCGGTACCGGTGGATTATTTGTAATGGAAACACAAGGGCAGGGAGATATATTAGTATCAGCTTTTGGTGATTTATTAGCTTTAAATATTACTGAAGATCATCCGATTACAATTGATAATGAGCATGTAGTAGCATGGGATGCAAACTTAGAATACGATATCCATGTTGCATCTGGAACATTTGGCTTTAAAACAGGTGAAGGTTTAGTCAATGAATTTCATGGCAATGGAACAGTGTTAATTCAAACACGTAATCTACATAATTTTGCCGACTCTATTCGCCCATTCTTACCATCTTCAACAAGTAATTAAGAATAAGTCTCTTAGAATATTAAGATATACCGGGCCAATGACCCGGTATAATAATTTATGTGATTTTTGATATTATTAAAATCTTAAAAATTAAGATATGTTCTAAAATGATAGAGTTACTTAAAACGTTTGTATTATTCATATTACTATATTCACAATTTCATGCAAATCATTAATTAAATAATCTGCTTGTGTCTGATCAAAACCATATCGCAAATCTCTTTTAGCAATTACAATTAATCCAGCTTTCTTTGCTGCAATAATTCCTAATGTTGAATCTTCTACAGCATACATCTTTTCTTCCACACCATATTTATCTTTCGCATAGTTATAAATAGCTGGATTAGGCTTGCTTTCTTCAAATAAATCGCCACTAATCAAATAGTCAAAATATAAATTAATATGATACATATTTACTATGTTCTGAATTCCTGTTAATGATGAGGATGAAACGATAGACAAATGATGTCCTTTACTTTTCAATGCATATAATGTCTCCTCTAAATGTGGCATTTTTAAAGAAAGAAAATCAATAGGATCTAATGTTTGAAAAAAAGCATTTCTTAAATCTTGAAAACCGCTCCAACTGTATTTCCCTTTAATCCATTTTTTGTAAAGATTTGCATCTCGCTTGGGATTACTGCCAACTAACTTCAGTAATTCTGATTCTTTAACCTCGATCCCTAAGGAATTTAAAAACTGTTTATTTCTTTTTAAGTAAGCACCTTCCGAATCTACTATCACTCCATCCTTATCAAAAAATATAATACTCATATGCCACTCCCTGCTAATGTATAAATCCCATATTTGTTTTCAAAATATGGGATAAATTATTTTTATAGGTTTAAATGTCTTTCAGCCAATTCTTTATACATCTTATGTTTATCTGTATCTCCTAGATTTTTGTAAATTTCAGAAATTAAAAGTTCATTGGCACTTTTATACTTATCTTCTAACTTCTCTGTCTCATCTAAAAGAGTTTGTAAATAACGAGAACTTTTCAAAATATAAATATCGTACAATCGTTCCACATCTTTTTTCATTTTATTTGTTTTTGAATTTTCTATATTTTGATAATATTTTTTTGCTTTCTTCTCATCAATAAAAAGATAATAATTAAAAGCCTTTAAATCTATTTCATCCCTTTGTTTTGAAGAAAGTCGAACTGAATCAAAATTAGCAAATGCATCATCAATTCTTTTTGAATCATCTCGAATTAAATAGCTATTTAATTTAATAAAATCAATATTAAATGGATTAAAAACTATTTTAATTATTTTCTTTTCCATCATCTGATCAAACTCAGAAAATCTATGATTTTGTAATAAGATTATCATTTGATTTAATTTGTGATTCATAATACTTTTTGAAACAACTATAATTAAAACATAGATCCCAAAACAAATGAGAATCAATGTCATAAAATAATTAGACTGAAAATTATTTAACATACTAATACCTATTCTATCTTTTCTTTTTCTAATTCATGTTGCATTTCAATTTTCGCTTCTTCAATAATTTCTGGATGCAACAATAAATCTAATACAGTGTCTGCCATCACTTTACTACCTAGTCCTACTACATATTTTGCTCTAGGTGTTGTCACCAGTTTTAAGTAATCTTCGGTATGTAACGCAACTCTTTTTTCAGGAATCAAACTAGGATAAGGCATAATTCCAGGAACCTTTCGCATTAAATTGCCAAAATCTTCCCCACCATTATCATCTACCATTCCTTCTTTTAATGGTTCGTTTAATAACTCAAAATTAGCTCTTAAATATTTTTCAAACGTATGATTGTAGATTCTTCCCAAATAACCAATTTTTTCTTCATATTCAACCGAACATCCAGTTGCTAAAGCTCCAGCTTCTATACAGTTTTTAATTTTTGGAGCAATTAATTCAACAGTATTAGGATTAAAACTTTTTAACTGAATTTCTAGTTTAGCAATACTCGGAATAACACCTTTTTCTTTTCCCACATCTGTAAAATGTACAAAAAGTTGAATGTCATCTGTTGTTTGATAACGCAATAAACCTATACTTGTATAACATATTACAGCAGCATCATGTGCATTGATACCTTTCTCCCTATGATTACCAGAATGTGCCGGTTTACCATGGTATGTTACTTGATATGTTCTTCCTGATTTACATCGTCCTGCTATTTTACTTTTACCAGATGTCGGGTGTAAAAGTATCATAGCATCAGTTTCATCAAAAACTCCATGCTCTTGCATAATGATTTTTCCGCCTCCGCCCTCTTCAGCCGGAGTACCTACAACTCGTATTTCGCCTGGAAGTTGATATTTTTCTAATAAATATTTCATTGCTATTCCTGCTCCTACACCTGTACTAGCAATGATATTATGACCACAAGCATGAGCAATTCTTTTTCCTTCTGGTAATGCTTCTCCTAAATCTAAAGCATCATATTCGCATAAAATATCAATCCGTGGTTTTTTCATTGAGTTGTTTGAATATGTAGCTACAAAAGATGTATCCAATCCACCTACTTTTGGTTCAACTTCAAAGCCTTCTTGTTTTAATACATCGATGATTTTCTTTGATGTTTTATATTCTTTGAATCCAATCTCAGCATGTTCATATATATAATTGGATAATTTCCATAAATCTTCTAATCGATTATCTACATATTCAGATATTTCTTGCTTGTATTCGTTTTCTAACATTTTATCTCCTTTTCACAAAACATAGCAGGCCATTTGACCTGCTATTATTTTTAAAAAATACCAATCAAACAACCTAACATGCCAATAACCATGATAGTTATAACCAATAGCAGATAGTTTTGTTTTTTATTTTTAAAATACCAAACAATCCCAAAAATACAGAGCAAAGGTAATAATCCAGGAAGTAAAGAATCCAAAACATCTTGCACAACTATCGTTGAACCTGATGATCCTACAGCAAATTCAAGAGGAGTAGATAACTTAACATAAGATCCAGATAAAGCTCCCATCATAAATATTCCTAGAATAGAGGCAACGTTAATAATATTATTCATCAAACCAGAACCAATTAGTTTATTAACTGCTTCAGTACCTAAATTATATCCAAGAATTGCTAAATAACGTCCTACAAAATAAACTGTTAGTGGAAATAAGAACGGAATCAGTCCACCAATTATATTGCCTTGTAAACCAAATGAAGCAGCTAAAGAAAGAATAATTGATTTAACTGTACCTTGAATCAAAGAATCTCCAATACTTGCAATAGGACCCATTAATCCTAATTTTAAGTTTGTAATTACTTCTGGATCAATATCTCCTTCTACTTTCTTTTTCTCTTCTAATGCTAAAACAATACCGACGATTAAACTACCAATCGTACCTTCTGTATTAAAAAACTCTAAATGTCTTTTTAAAGCATCTTTTAAGCCATCTTCATCATTCTTATATAATTTCTGGAGCGCTGCACTAATAGTATACGTAAAAGAAACAGCCTGTAAACGTTCAAAAGAATTCGGTAATTCCAGAGTAATGAACCAACGGTATCGAGCTTTTGTGATGTCTTTTTTTGTCAAAACTCTTTCACTCATTTGATTCAACCCCTTTCTTATTTCCGTTGAAGAACAAAATCAATGCCAAGCATACACCAAATACTGAAATAGCCATAGTATTCAATCCAAGATACTGTACCATGAAATATGCAATAAAGAAGTATGGCAAAATCTCTTTTCTTCCTATTTGTGTAATCATTAATGCAAAACCAATTGCCGGTAAAACGCCTCCAGCAACAGATAAACCACCTGTTACCCATTCAGGTAAATAATCAATTAAGAATTGAGCTGCTGAAGGGCCTAAATAACTTATAATAAAAATTGGAATAATTTGTAAAGCAGACATAAATAACCATGGATAGAAAACAGCACAACGATTTATTTCTTTAACATTTCCTTCTTCTGCCTTTCTATCTGCATAATGCAAAAACAAAATGTTAATACTACGTTTCATATTATTAAAGAATGTTCCCAAAACACCAAAAGGTACTGCAATAGTTACAGCCATTGATGCATCTAATCCTTGGGATAATGCAATTGGAATTGCGATTATACCAGCCATAGCAGAATCCGAAGGCATATTATTTCCTGTAGCAACAACTCCAAGATATAATAATTGTATACTACAACCAATAATCAATCCTTGTTCAACATCACCAAAAATGATTCCATAGATTAGCCCTAAAGTTGCTGGAGACTTATATGCCGAAGATAACCCATAACCTGGAATTGCAACTGCATATAAGACTGCTGAAAATAAGGCTAGCCAAAAGTTTCCAGTCATAATCTTCTCCTTATTCTCTATTCATCAAATTTGACATTTTTCATCACTGTGTCAAATTCTGCAGATCCGTCTTCAGGAACTTGATGAAAATACACTCTTTGACCACTATCGTTAATTTCCGAAAGTCTCTCTGCATCTACTTTATCTAAAGTAATAGGGCCAAAAACTGCTTTTCTTCCAGCAGATCCACCTAAACCGCCGATTTGAATCGCATCAAATACTACACCTCCTTTAAAAATGCGATATGCATCATCAACGTTTTTAATCAAAATCATGCAATTTAACTCTTCATATCTTGTCTCTTTCCAATGCTGAATAAAATCATCAACAGTCACAACTTTTACTTTTGTTCCCGGAGGAGCTGACATTTGATAAACACTTAACATAAACGAATCTTTTGCTAATTTGTCATTCACAACTAAAATTGTATCTGCTTTAATTGTATGTATCCATTTGGTCACGATTTGACCATGCACTAAACGAAAATCTATTCTTACTAATTTAATCGACATTATTTAACCTCCTCATTTTTTCTAATACATCAAATCCATTTGTCTGATATATTTCCATTAAATGTTTTTTTGTTTCTTCAATTGAAGAAAAGTTACAATTAGAAGTTTCAAGTAATACAGGTAGATTTACTCCACAAAGGATTTCTATGTTGTAATCTCGAGACAGATTCAATAAAGTATTACATGGTGTACCGCCAAAAAGATCTGTCAAACAAAAGTTAACTTTATTTTCATCCAATTCCTTTTTTACAGCATTATAATAATCATCCATGGACATATTCTCTAACAAAGGTATTGCAACTGTATTTTTCAACTGACCTCCAATCATCTCTACCGATTTTATTAACTCTTCACCAAAATGCCCATGAGTACAAACTAATATTTTTATTTCCATTCTAATTACTCCTTTGTTTCAAGTGCATGACCACCAAAACCATTTCGCATTGCAGCCACAATCTTACAGGCAAACTTCTCATGATCTTTAGAAGCGTTACGAACCATTAAAGATAAAACAATAGCTGGCATTGGAACCTCCTTTTCCAGAGCTGTTTCAACTGCCCATTTAGCTTCGCCGTTCGTATGTACAACTCCTAAGATATCTTCTAGGTTATGATCCTTTTCAAGTTGTTCTTGCACTATTTCCATTAACCAACTTCGTATTACTGAACCATGATTCCAGTTATAAGCAACTTTTGATAAATCATAATCAAATTCACTTTCTTTTAAAAGCTGAAATCCTTCACCAATAGCCTCCATCATGCCATATTCAATAGCATTATGAACCATCTTCATGAAATGACCACTACCAGCCCTTCCGGTATACAAAAGACCTCCATCTACTGTTAAATCTTTAAAAATCTCTTCCAAATACTGATATGCCTCCTTGTCTCCCCCAATCATCATACAAGCACCATATCTTGCTCCTCGCACTCCCCCTGAAGTTCCGCAATCTAAAAAATAAATTCCTTTTTCATGAAGAATTTCAGAATGATGAATTGAATCCATATATTTGGAATTACCTCCATCTATGACGATATCGCCTTTTTGCAATTTCTGAGATAATGTAGTAATCGTTTCATCTGTAGGTGTACCACAAGGTAACATTAACCAGATTACTCTAGGTTTACTTAGCGCTCCAATTAACTCAGTAATTGTCGATGCTACTTGGATCCCTTGACTTTTCATATCATCTTGAATTTTTTCTGACATATCAAAGCCAATAATCTCCCTATAATGATCTTTGAGATTTAATGCAAGATTGGATCCCATTTTCCCAAGTCCAATAAGACCAATTCTCATAAGTACCTCCATCTCTGTATCCTTTGTTTCTTTCTGATATAAGTATACAACAATATTTTTTTATTTTAAATATAAAATAAAATATTTTTTTATTTTTGTATTTTACAAAATTTTAACTCTTTTTCTTAGCTTTTATTTTTAGTGTGTTACTATATTTATAGAAGAATAAAACATATTATACAGATATAGAAGAATGAAACATAAATACAGAGGTTATTATCATGACAAAAGATTCTATAAAAATTAAAATTAAAACACATCATCGCAGTTTTACAAAAAAAGAAAAATTAATAGCCGACTACATTCTCTCTAATCCAAAAGAAGCATCTAAAATGACAATCAGTGAAATAGCGTCTGAACTAGGGTTTGCTGATTCTACAATTTTTCAATTTACCAGAAAATTAGGATACAAAAGTTTTCGTGATTTTAGAAATGATCTATTATTTGAAGAGTATGATCCAGAAATTTCTGTACATGAAAATATTAAAGCTAATGATTCATGTCTTGAAATGGCAATAAAAGTCTTTGAATCTTCAATTAAATCTCTAAATGATACACAATCTTTATTAAATGAAAAGGCATTAAAAAAAGCAGGAAATATCCTGCTTAGTTCTAATAATGTATCACTTTTTGGAGTTGGTGGAAGTAATGTTGTCTGCTTTGATGCATACCATAAGTTTTTACGATCCCCTATACATGTCCAATACAGTATGGATTATCATATACAACTTATGCAAGCATCTCTTTTAAATGAAAAAGATTGTGCTATTATAATCACTCATACAGGTCTAACAAAAGAAACAATCAAAATTGCTGAAACAGTGAAAAAAAATAAAGCTAAAATAATCATAATCACCAGCTATCCTTCACAGAAATTAAAAAAATTATCTGATATCATGTTTATATCTGTTTCAGAAGAAACAGGTTTTCGATCCGAATCTTTATCTAGCAGAATATCTCAATTAGCTATTATAGATTCTTTATTTACCATCGTTATGTTCAATAATGAAAAAGCTGCTAATGAAACATTATATAAAATAAGAAATATTATAAATACAACAAAAGAAGATAAATAACACCAATTAAAAAATCAAACTAGGAACATTAAAAGAAAGTAGGCGATAGCTCTTAACTATCGCCCTTTATCAAACCGTACGTGCCCTATTAAGGCATACGGCTTACCAATATGCCTATCTATTCAGTAACCATTTCTATTTCGCAAACACGTATCCTGTGCTTGCGATTTTTCTAAATCTTTCCTGTATATAGTACTTTCTTCCTCTTTCCCTAAGCTTTTCTATATGCTTCTGCCTTTTCTCTTTATTAGCTTTCGTCCTCAGTTCGATATACTTTTCTATCGTATATTCTGGATACATATCTTTGTAATAATGCCATGCCGCAGGAACCAGACCGATTCGACAGAAGTATTCTGTATTCCATTTCCACATCTTCCCGAATGATTTTCTAACACTTGGATGTTTATGTATCATTCATATTCTTAGTCTTAACCTATGTTGTGCAGTGTTTTTATACACCCTTTGACAAAACAATGACTTTCCTGCCCTGCCTGTTTGTTCAACTCGATAGCCTTTTGTACGACTTTGTAATAGTTCACCTTGCCTGTTACGATCGTGTTGACTCTTTTTATCCATTCTTCTTTTGGGAGGGTTAAATTCTTCTTTGTCTTCTCTTTAATTTTCATCTTAAAGTCTTTTAAAGACTTACGCTTGGTTGTACCAGAAAATATGGCTTATTGTCTTTCTTTCTGTTTCTTCAATCCATAAAATCAAAACCTACAAACGTGAAATCATCTTTGTGGAAGTCTACAATCTTTGTTTTCTTCATGGATATCTCCAGTCCCAGTTCATGGATGACATTTTTAGCCAATTCTCCTGCTTTCTCGATTTCTTCTTCACTCTCTGCGAACAATAGAAAATCATCGGCAAACCTTACAAAATAAACCTCCACTTTCTGTAGCTCCCAATCTAACTCGTTTAAGTAGATGTTCGCGAATAATGGAGATATGACACCACCTTGTGGCGCCCCTTTGTCGGTACGCAGGTACCTTCCTTCTTTCATATACCCTGCTTTCAGCCGTTTCCATATGAGGTCTAATACAGTGCCATCTGCCACATACTTGTTCAACACCCGTATGAGGTGTTTATGTGGTATAGCGTCAAAGAATCCCTTGATGTCACAGTCGAATATGTAGTTTCTCCCCTTTTCAATATTCCAGAGAATGAGTTGTATAACTCTTTCCATCCCATAGTTCGGCCGATGTCCGCATGAGCATTTATGGAATATCCCTTTCTCAAACTTTGGACTGAGTATGTTCACCAGGGTTTGTTGGACAATTCTGTCCTCTATCACAGGTATTCCGAGCGGTCTTTTCCCGCCACTCTTCTTGAGTATATACACTCTTCTTACAGGTGCCGGTGTATATGTCTTTGTCTTAAGTCTTTCTAGAATATCCAGGATCCTTTCTTCTGACTGTTTGTCAAAATCCGCAATGGTCTCCCCATCTATTCTTCCGCTTCCTTTATTGGCTTTCACCTGTTGCCAGGCTTCTGTTAATTTCCTATCTCTTAACAGTTGCCCATATAAAGAATGCCACTTAAGTTTTAATGGTCCATTCATAGAACTCTTTTCTTACTTTCGCCACACTTCCAGTCCGTTTTTACCGCAGTAGCGTATCCGTTCCCATTGTGTGAAATTGGGTTAAGTCGCATAAGGTCAAGTCCCTTCGCATTCCGTAGAGCTTTGGTCTCTCTATGTACTTCGTTACTATGAACTTGTCTGACTTCTTCATACGTCTTATGAACTTCGTATTTCACTTATATCATAAAACCCTTTGCGAGTATGAAGTTCTCACAGGGTTATCACTATATCCTTTTTGACATGCCAACTATCATCACATGAATGTTCCTGTCTGCTCACCCAACTCACTGTAGTAGACAGTATATAGACTTCCCATTCTTTCTCATGGTCGTCAAACATCCCTGCCGCCTATATAGTTCACATCACATTTCGGCCTACCAAACCGTTTGGGAGCCTCTCAGCTATCCACAACTCCTTCGTACACTTCTTCACAGAGATGCACTAGTTTAGACTTTATGCCTTGCGTTGGAACTCAACAGAGTAGGACTTTCACCTACCATACACCTTTCTTTTCAAAGTTCTTTTACTCCGTTTATACTACGTATCGTAAGCTATACTTCTAATTAGAAAGAAAGTTCAGATATGCCTGTACACATCTGAACTATAGCGACTGCCTGTCGCACAAAAGGCTCCATAACAAATACGGAGCCTCAATTCGAACCGAGAATCATCCACCCATCTTAACTAATTTTAAGTCTATAGAACTACCTTTAATTATTTTTAACTAAGAATTAGATAAATCTTCCCCATTCGTAGCAATAACTTTCTTATACCAATAAAAACTATCTTTGCGGTATCTGTCATATGTTCCATTTCCTTCATCGTCAGCATCGACATAAACAAATCCATAACGTTTACTCATTTCAGATGTTGATGAACTTATTAAATCAATCCAACCCCATGCAGCTAATCCAAATATGTCTACACCATCTAAAATAGCTTCCTTAATTTGTAAAATATTCTCTCTAAAGAATTCAATCCTTCCTGGATCGTGAATAGAATTATCCTCATTCTTTTTATCATGTAGGCCGATACCTAATTCTGCAATAAAGATTGGCAAATGATATCTTTCATATATTTGATTTAAACCAATCCGTAACCCAATCGGATCAACAGCCCATCCCCAATCCGTTGCCTTTAAATATGGATTATTACGAGTCATATCTGGTAAAAGGCCAGTAGGAATAAAAGGTTCTCCATGATATTCTGAAACGTTAGACATATACCAACTAATTGAAATAAAATCGACAGTTCCTTCCATTAAGTCTCTGAGATCTGCATCTGTATAATCCTTTTCAATTCCCTGACTTGAAAAATATCTATCTAAATAATAAGGTACATTCCCTTTACACATGATATCAAAGAAATAATAGTTTAAATTCATATCAAATCTTTGCTGTAAAGTATCTTTAGGATTCATTGTTTTAGGATAATACAATTGTTTCCAGATCATATTTCCTACTTTTAAATTTGGGTTGATATTATGAATCAATTTTACTGCTTTGGCGCTAGCTAACAACATATTATGAATACATTGAAACATTAGTTGCTCTTTATTGTACCCATATCTCGAATGATCAGGCATAGCTCCAGAGCAAGTCGAAATACTTTGCAAAGTCATATTAATTTCGTTAAAGGTTAACCAATATTTAACCTTATTCTGATATCTGTTCACAATAGTTGAAACATATTTTAAATAAAAATCAATAGTCTCTTTTGATTCAAATCCATTATATTTTTCGCAAATGAAAAGAGGATAATCATAATGAAGAATTGTAACCATTGGTTCTATATTATACTTAAGGCATTCATCAAATACCGTATCATAAAACTTTAAACCTTCCTCATTTGGTTCTTCATCTATTCCTGTTGGATAAATTCTTTCCCATGCGATTGACATACGATAGACTTTAAAACCCATTTCTGCCATTAATGCAATATCTTCTTTGTATCGATTATAGAAATCATTCCCTCGTCTTTTTGGAAAATTATAGTCTGATTCATGTTTTATAGACTCTTGTATAGACTCCCAACTCTGTGAAAAAGTAGCTTGATCTGCTCTTCTTTTATTAGACGGAATGAACTGCAAATAATCTGTATTTGCTTTTCCTCTTTTATCAAATCCTCCTTCAATTTGATTTGCTGCTGTAGCTCCTCCCCATAAGAAATCTTTTCTAAATACATCTTTCATTCTCTAATACCTCGCTTACCTTCTAAACCACATAGTGTTTCTATAAAAAACAATTCACTTTCTGTCGTCATTAAAACATCCTGTGCATGAGTAAATAATACTGTCACATCTACATTATGTTGATTCGCTTCTTGCTGTAACATCTTCGTTTGAATTTGGTGTGCCTCAATTAACTCTTTTTTTGCAGAAGAAATCATTTCACTAACATTGTCTAACTGACCATTTATAATTTGATTTGCTCCTTCTCGAATAATATTTCTTGCATTTCCAGCATGCAAAATAACTTGCATTGCTATTTGAATAATCTCTTCTTGACTCATACATCAACCTCAGCTTTTTGCATTTCTTCTTTTTCCTTTAATATTTCTTGTTTTTCATATGTTTTAAAAAACGGTAAATAAATCAAATAGGACACCACGAAAATAATAACTAATAAGATAATACTCTTCCAATCATTATTAATAATAAAAGCCGATATAGGTTGTGGAATATAATTCATCATCATAGGAATTGAAGGAATAATTACTAAACCTACTTTTAAAATAAAATATGTGATTGTTGGCACCACAATGGATATCACCATAAACGGAATCATCATAATTGGATTCCAAACTACGGGTAATCCGTACATTACTGGTTCATTTATATTAAAGATAGATGGAACAATTGCAGCTTTACCAATAGCACTAATTGTTTTAGATTTTGATCGAAGCATCATTACATTCAATGCTAAAGTACATCCCATTCCTCCAATACAACACCATCCCATAAACACAACTTCGTCTGTAGCTATATAAAGAGCTTGTTGCCCTTGAGCAACTAATTCTGCATTTGCTGCAATATTATTTAAATAAAGTACACTGACAATAGGCCAAATTGCCCAAGCACTTAGTCCAAGACAATAACATAATGACATAATAAAATAAATCAATACAAAACCAATCCATGTATTACCTAGATTCACTATTGGTTGACAAATAATTTCAAGAATTGTAAATAGATTTACATTCATCCCTAAGATAATTGATAAACCTACTAACACAAAAATTGGTATCAATGTTTCAAACCATGTGATAACAATAGGTGGTAAACTTGAAATATTTTTGAATGGGCTATGATTAAAGTATAAAGAAAATATAAATCCAATAACTAGCCCAACCACAACAGCTACTGTCATACCACTAGTTCCAATATAACCACTATTCATTACAATATTACCTTCAACAAATTGAGGATTTGTTAAAGAAAATAATACAGCTATTCCAGTAAATCCACTAATTTGTCTTACTTTTCCTAACCCTTTGTTCTCCATAATATTATATGGAATAATAAATACCATATAGATTGAAATCAAGCCAAATGTAAACGTGTTGATAAGAGAAATATCAGGAATCCATGACATAAAATTCTTCAGAGTATTAATCAGATTTGCCAATGATCCAACAATAATCATCGGTAAAATAGTTTGAAAACAACTTTGCAAAGACATCATATATGGATTCTGTACAAGTTTTTGAACCTTATCAGAAAAAGGACCAGCTAACCAATTTTGTAATCTTGTATACATTCACTTACCTCTCTTTCATACATTGTAAAGCGGTGTCAAAGCATTTTTTAGCATCTAACGTTGCAAAACTCATTGCATCAATAACAGCATATGGGCGATGATGATTTTTGCAAATTTCAGCAATTTTCTTTTCATTAAATTTTACTTGCGGCGCTACTAATACAACATCAAAATTGTCTATATTATCTGGAAGTTGTGCATAACTAAACGCTTCTGTCGTAACATCATACCCTCTTGATACACCCTCATTACGAGTTCTAGCTGCAATCATTCCGCTAGAGACACCATTTCCACAAATAAACATTATTTTCATATATATGTTCTCCTTTCTTCACTTATAGAATAATTAAAATCATAAATTAGTTCTTTCCTATTATTTCCGATATTAGGAAATTAAATGAAAGCAATGCAAATTTTAGAGTGATATTATACTTTTAAGGAGTAGATTATTCTATGAAGAAAAAGATACAAGAGTTGATAAACATCCTAAATACATCAAATAAGCCATTAACTTCAAACTATTTGGCCACCTGTCTAGATGTTTCCGATCGATCTATTAGAACTTATATCAAAGAAATTAACCAGAATGAAACTATTATTTTGTCATCTAAAGAAGGATATACTTTAAAGAAAAAGATATCATTTAACGTTAAGCAGTCTTTTAATTTTGCTTCAGCAGAAGATCGTGCAAATTATATTGCTTTGAAATTAGTATTATCCGAAGATCCAATTGATCTATATGATTTAGCTGATTACATTTATGTTAGTTATTCTACAATTGAGAAAGATATAAGAACCGTCAAAAATATTGTTCAAAAATATAATTTACAAGTTTTAAGAAAGAACAAAAAAATCACTATCATTGGTAAAGATATAGATAAGAAAAAATTTAGACGTTTGATGATTGAGAATTCAGACACCTTTAATTCAAAAGATATCTTATCAAGTTTATGCTCTTCAATTAATTTGAACTACGAAAAGATTAGAAACATTGTAAAAGAGACATTAAAAAAGGAAAGCCTAGTTATCAATGACTATGCAATCACCAATATTTTGACTCATTTGATATACACAATTTTTCGAATGCAAACAAAAAAAGATAAATCAAATTCACTTAGCCTCGATTCTGCTGTCTTAACAAAAGAAAACAACTATGTCATTGATATTTTGAGAAAGATAGACAAAAATCTGATACACTATTTAACTAAAAAAGAATTAGATCAGCTCACAATATTAATAAATTGCCACACTGCTTCACTAACAAAGAATAACGATAGTCAAATGTTAAATGAAACAAACGAGTATCTTTACTTCACTAAGAAAATCATAGAAAAAACAAATCATTATTATAGTATAGACCTTAATGATCCGGATTTTATTCTTTATTTTTCCTTACATTTAGAAAATGTAATATCACGTTATTTTCTTGGGTATAAGCAAGATAATCCATTTTCTGATAAAATTTATATTCAAAATCCTTTAATTTATGATATTGCTGTTTTTGTATCAAAAGAAATTGAAAACAACTTCAACGTTAAACTAACCCAAGATGAAATTACTTTTATAGCCTTGCATATTGGTGCTATTTTTGAAAAGAAACAAAAACCTTCTAACTTATATCATGTAGGTTTTATCAGCAATTCCTATTATTATCCTAACATTTATCAAATAAGCAAGTTACAAGAATATTTTAAAAATTATTTTACAATCGAAATATTATCTGACCTTAAAAATGTTTATACACACAACATTGATTTCATAATCAATGCAACTGGTTATAACTTAAATACACATATACGTACCATTAACATTTCTCCATTAATTAATAAAAACGACATCAAAGCTATCAATTCATTTTTAGAAAATTTTAAAAGAACTATAGAATTAGCAAACACCGACAAAATTTATTCATTTTTCCAACCTGATTTTTTTGAGCACAATCACTACGAGAGCAATGTTGAACAATTAATTCAGTACATGTCAAATAAATTGGTAAGCCATAAAATGGCACCTCCCAACTTTGTTGATGCTGTTTTAGAGCGAGAACATATGACCCCTACATCTTTTGATAACTTAATTGCTTTACCGCATGCAATCGAATGTAGTACATATCAAAACTGCGCTTATGTAATTATTAATGATAAACCTATGAAGTGGGGGTATTTCTATGTAAATATTATTATTTTATTAGGAATAGAACACTCTAAAAGAAATCAATTTAAAGACATTTATAGTAGATTAATAGAAGTATTGAATTCATCACAAAATGTTCAACTATTATTAAAAAAGCCTACTTATAAAACACTGATATCATTATTAAAAGAGCAATAACAGAAAAAAGCCTGACCAAACATTTGTTTAGCCAGGCTGCCTGTTTATTGTTTTGTTAAATCAGAATATAACTCTTTTGAATAGATGCCTTCTTCG
>CABVDD010000001.1 GCA_902497095.1 uncultured Faecalicoccus sp. | reverse complement strand
CCAGAACCAAAGACGGATTTAAAAGCCATATCATATTTCAAATTTAACTTAGATGACATACCATCACCATCCTTTACTAGGATACTTGTACAAGCATCTAGTATTAGATACGTTTAAATTTTGAAAAACTATTAAAATTTCTCAATTTTTTTTAATAATATGAATTGTTTACACTATGTTATTATGCGTTGCTTGTTCATTTTATCTTATATTTTTTATAATATAGACAAAACAAGGAGGTCTGATTTTATGCTGAGTGAAAATATTAAAAACTTAAGAAGATCAAAAGGACTTTCTCAACAAGAATTAGCCGACCAACTCCATGTTGTTCGACAAACTGTTTCAAAATGGGAAAATGGCCTATCTGTTCCTGATGCCG
Organism: uncultured Faecalicoccus sp.; assembly: GCA_902497095.1. Taxonomy (GTDB): domain Bacteria; phylum Bacillota_I; class Bacilli_A; order Erysipelotrichales; family Erysipelotrichaceae; genus Faecalicoccus. Next base: position 163,132 of record CABVDD010000001.1, on the reverse strand, counting down.
ATATGCTTATCTGTTTATCCAAATGTTTAGATACCTCTGTTTCTTTTTTACTGGCAGAAACAAATTCAAAAATTCAAGATCAAACTATACAATCCTTGGCCAACAAGTTAGAAATCATCAATTTACAATTGGCTAAACGTAAAGAGAACCGTCAGAAGATGCTTCATTTCATTTTTATTTTTTGCAGTTTATTTATTCTTTTAGGTTTTCTGATCTTATATACATCCAACAGTTTTTATACCGCATGGTCTTTAGACAACATTGAAACAGCCATCTTGATCTTCTTTTTACATAGTTTTGAATGGCTGTTTATTCGCATGGCACCTATTTTATTGATTGGATCAGTCGTTGGCATTTTTCTCACAAGAAAAAAAGATAGCCAAAATAAAAAAATTGGAGAATGAACTCTCCAATTCTTTTTTAATATCCGGTAACCGGTGTTTCTTCAACAGTCGGCTGTTGTATATCTTGTTCAGGCACTGTTGTTTGATCATATGCATTAGGATACGTTTCTTGATAGTTAGTTTCTGGAACATAGGTTTGCGTATCATAATACTCAGTTGTTGTGTCTGATGGGGTATATGTATCTTGTGGAGCCTGTGAATAATCTCCTGTTTTGTAATCCGCATCTGGATCATAATTTCCCCAGTAATTATAAACAGGACTTGTAGTATCCAGCCATTCAGTATCAACGCTTTCAGAAGATTCACCATCCATAACGGCCTGAATTTTCTCTCTAGCAACTTGCACCGTTCGCATATCCGGCACAGTTACAGAAAGATCTTGCCCTGCTTCTGCGCAATACATCATATCGCCTGCACCAGAAATTTGATAACTTTCAAATGTCCAACTTGGATCGGATTGCAGCTGATATTGAATCAGGGATGTGATTTCACTGGTGCTCATGTTTGTTTCAAATGCACCACTGAAAGCTTCCATCAAACTGGCATACTTCACAATGATGTCTGGTGATGTCGCCTTATCAAAAATAGCTTGGAGAACTTTTTGTTGATTCTTTACACGCTGGTTATCTCCATCTTGATAAGCATATCGTTCACGGGCAAAAGATAATGCACGTTTACCATCCAAATGATTCCAGCCTTCCTGCACACCTTCTAAAGTGTTATCGGCATAGAATGAATCAACAGCCATACCTTCTTCTACAAAGATATCAATGCCTCCCAAAGCATCTACAATGTCCATGACACTGGAGAAATTAACTCTGAATGTATAGTTGATATCAATGCCTAATAAGTTTTCGGCAGTCATTTTACTGGCATTTACACCATGAATTCCTAAATGCGTTATCTTATCCATAGCACCTTGTTGACAACCATCTGATGCATCACAGGCTGATTCTACATAAGTATCTCGTGGTATACTTGTCAATAAAACCGTACTGGTAGATGGATTTACAGTCACGATCATATTTACATCAGAGCGTGAAAGTTCTCCCACATCACCATATGTATCATTACCAGAAATAAAAATATTAAATGGTTCCGATGTGATATCAGATACGACCAATGCTTCATTTTCTTTATCTGTATAATAAACGGTTTGGTAAACAACATTCGTTTCCGATTCAAAATTTACATAATCTTCCAATTCTTCCAAATTGGCACGATACGTTTCATTCAAAATGATCGCATCAACATCTTTGTCATACAAAGCTTTTGCCAAAGCCTGAATACTAGGGTAATCCTTTTGATTAAATGGTAAGTAAGAATACTCATCTTCAAATGTTGGCTTTTCTTCTTTATCTTCCTGCGTATCTTGATCTGTTTCTGTCTCTTGTGCATACACATTATCAAAACCAAGATTCAACATAGAAGTTTTTTTATCATACCCCAACTCTTTTGAAGCATCCTTTAAAAACTGTTCTGTACCATAATTATCGATCTTTTTTAAATAACCTATATTGGCATCTTCTAAATCTTCCAATGATTCATACGAATTCGATTTCATCGTAATCACAGAAACAGTATTTTTAGTTTCTCCATCATGCGATGTGATATTTGAAAGCATATTGCCGGTCGTATACAGATAATAACTTCCCCAACCTAGTACACCTGTCATCACAAGCGCTAATAAAGATGAGAAAATCTTGCCTGCAAGTTTACGACTGACAAAATTCAACAATAAGATCACAATCAATGAAAGAATGATCAAAATCAATATCACAGGAACCAACAAATTAGTCGGTAACACATTTAGCGTAAATATTTCAAAAACAGTAAACGCTAAAGCAACAACAAGTAAAACCGATAGAATAATTCCGAAGATTTGAAATCCTCTGCTTTTCTTTTCCTTTACTTTTTTCATTGGCTCTCTCCTTAATATCCTTGTGATATATCGGCATATGGATCATAAGTACTCGTATCATACTGTGTCATTTCATCTTGATAAGGAACCGACTCATCGTATTGTGGCGTATCGTATACCTGCCAGTTTTGTGTATAATCTTGTGAAGGTTCCTGATAAGAAGTATCCGGTGTACTATTGTCTTCATATGTCGATGACTGATCTTGGTACTCACTATAATCTTTAAGCGTCAAAAGAGATGTATCACTGGTTGGCGAATCCACTGTATCACTGGATTTTCCAGATAAAACCGCATCAATTTTCTCTTTTGCGACTTGAAGATATTCTTCATAAGGAATCATTACCGAAGCATAATCACCTTGAATCGTACAATACTCCGTGCTAACCAATCCTAAGATCGTAAAACTTTCAAATTGCCATTTTGGCATCATGGCAAACTGATAACGTATAAAACTTCGAATTTGATCAGCCGGCATATTTGTTTCAAAAGCTCCGCCTAAAGCATCAATAAAGCTTCCAAAATTCACTATCATACTTGGTGAGATAATTTTATTGATCAATGCTTCTAAAACAATCTGTTGATTTTTTACTCGTTGTGCATCTCCATCGACATAAGCATGTCTTTCACGAGCAAAAGCTAAAGCTCTTTCTCCATTTAGATGATTCCATCCTGCCTGTACTCCTTCAGTGCCATTGGCATAGAATGTATCTACTTCCAATCCGTCTTCTACATACACATCAATACCACCTACAGCATCCACTAAATTGACAAGACTGGAAAAATTGACACGGACGGTATAATTAACGGTAATATCTAATGCCTTCTCGATTGTTTCATCCGTTGCTTCTACACCATATTGTCCTGTATGTGTCAACTTGTTCAATGTATCATCCGGACAATCTTCAACACCTTGCGGACAAGCAATTGGCACATATAAATCACGCGGAAGGCTTGTCATCAATACACGATGGCTTGAAGGATCGATCGTAACCAACATATTGACATCGGAACGACTTGTTTGCGCAAGAGATCCATAAGAGTCATTTCCACTGATTAAAATGGTAAATGGCGTTGTCGTAATACTATCAACAGCATTTAAAGATTCACTTTGTGAAGTAGAACGATCCGTATAATAAACCGTTTCGTATACACGCTTGGTCATAACACCAAAATTTGTATAATCTCCTTGTTCATGAATATCATTTTCATAAGTTTCATTTAAAATGATACCATCAACCTGTTCATTGAAAAGACCATACAAAAGATCGCTTAACGTACTATACTCTGCCGTTTCAATCTCTACATTTTTTTCATTTAAATCTTCAATACAGCGTTTTGTCCCTTGTTCATCCAGGCCTGTCACAATGCCTAATGTCTTACCGTTCAAATCAGATGCCGAAGCCATACTAGAACCGGCCAGGGCATATACATTGACTTTGTTTACTACTTTATCTGTAAGATTTGTTACTTCATTAAATAAATTGGATAATCCATAAACATAATAGTTTCCTAAACCATATGTCGTTGCCAGAACAGCTAATAGAATGGTCATAACTAGCTTTGATACATTTCTTCGACATTTAAAATTAGAGAAGACAATGATCAACAGCGTAATCAAGATAACCACAAATAACACTGGCAACAACAATGTTAATGGTAACATATCCAGATTAAAAAGTTGAAAACCTAAAAACGCAACTAACCCTAAACAAACAACAGACAAAAGAAAACATAAGAGTTTTAATAAAGGTGACATTTTTCGTCTCTTTACTGTCCTCTTACGCGCTGCATTCTGCACATTATTTTTTCTCATGGAATTATTTTTGCATTTTATAGGTATTCTGTCAATTTTTGGTGGGAAAATAACACAAAAATCCCACATTTATAGACCATAAAGACTTAAAATTTGTTGATTTATGCAACTCCAATCCCTATTTTGTGCACATAAAATCCCATTTTGATATAAATGTTCCCTTAGCTTTTCATCATGAACAATTCTTTCTATACAATCTACAGCCTGGTCAATATGGCCTTGTTCATAAACCAAAACATTCTGTCCGTCTTTTAAATATTCACGGTTTCCATCATTATATAACGCAACTACAAATCCTCCTGTTGCCATCATTTCAAGTGGCGGATAAGAAAAACTTTCCAATAAACTTGTTTTCAACAAAATATCGCATTGACGATATACATCCGCTACTTCTTCATATGGAATTCGATGGAAAAACCGATCGATGCGATACCACGATTTAGGTGTGGCGTTATACGACATATACCATATTTCAAATCTTTCTGGATCTAATCGTTTTACAATTTCAAAACTTTCATCGACATTTTTATGAGCGGCTTGACAATCTCCTTCAATCAAAATTCGAATTTTATTCTTCATTTCTCTTTTTTTAGGATAAAACTGCTTTGTATCTACACCATTGTAAGCCCATAAAGCATCCTGATCATATCGTTTTTTTAACCAGGACTGGCACCATTTAGAAATCGTTATAAATTTAAAATCTACTTGTGGACGATAACTTTGATTCGCTTGTTTTTTCAATGGATCTGAAAAATCATAAAAATCTGTCTCAAAGTTTTGTACCAGGTAAAGTCGTTGTTGAATCACCGGCACCATTTGTAACAATTGTACAGTAGGCCACATCGTGGCAACCCCCTGATCAATATGGCCTTGTAGTTTTGCACTGTTTAACTCTAAAACCGGAAATTCATCCGTTAAAAAAGTTGTCCAGTGTATCGAATCATACAAAGATAAAACAGAAACATCGACTCCTGCTTTACGTAAAGCCATCATGTGTCGAAAAGCTACCATGATACCACCACTAATTTCAATTTTTGTCATGGCAAACATGATAGATCGACTTTGATGTTTTTCTAGCCATCGCATGAATCCATCTCCATTATAAATGCTGATGTAATTCTCCATACAATACGCATAAGCCTGATTGGCTATTCTTTCTCTTTCTTCTTTGTTTTCAATCAATCGTATCAAAGCCGTTTCCCACTCTTTTAAATTCGAACACAGAAGACCTGTCTTTTCATCTTGTACTACTTCTTTAAAAGCTCCAATGCGGCTTGCGATCGTACAAGTCTTTACTAAAGCTGCCTCCATCCATTTGATTTCACTTTTTGCTTCATTAAAGATTGTATCGCAAAGAGGTGCTAAATTAATGTCCATGTCCGCAATTTTAGCCGGCAGTTCCTTATGATCCATTAAAGGATGTACTTTTATTTGAGATGAAAATGGTTGTAGTTCTTCTGGATATGTTAATTCACCGACTAAATGCAACTCCACAGAGTCATATTGATCTAAAATGATCTTTAATACAGGTAAGATCATTTTTAAATCATCATTATGTGTCATACTGCCACTAAAATATCCAATCTTTATCTTTTGATGTTCTGTCTTTTTTGTTTTTTGTGAGATGGAACATATTTCCAAACTGGCACAGTTACGATTGATAAAAACTAAAGGAACATATTTTTTTAATTCCTTTTGTAAGCGAGTGGTCGTTGTTATGGCACCATCACAAAGCATCAACATCTTTTTTCGTGAAAGCACATCCTGATCGTATCGCAAACGTTCTTGTTGGGTTAATGTCGATAGCGATGGAATCTGATCAGTGTAACAAGTATCTATTACCAAATCATCAACATCATAATACACTCTTTTATTGCACGCTTTAGCCTTCTTGACAAATTCTTCCAGTTCTTTTGTATGAATACAGCGAAACAAAATAAAATTTCGATATAGTCGTACTTGATCCATTTGAATATTTTTGTAATATACTTCATCGCAGGTCATACCAAAACATTCCAGCTGTTCTTTTTGATGATCCACTCGATACCGTACTGACTGTCCTAAAAGATCACGAGAACAACCATTGATAAATAACACATCTTTAAATATTTCTCCTTTTACACTCGCTTCTTTTTTCTGAGCTATAAAATGTTGTGTACGCTTTTGTACCCCTTTAATTCCTTCTTTTTTTAATACATCCCATGTCTTTTTTGTCAATGTTTTGATTTCACTCATGATCTCACCTTCAAACTCTTGTTTTATTTTCCCATACTCTAAGCAAAAAGAAAAGGCCATTAGGCCTTGCTTACAATATGATCCTTATCTTTAAAAATATGATTAGCCTCAATCACACCTCTTACACAGGAAACAGGATAGATTTGTGAATGTTTTCCAATAATTGTTCCTGGATTTAATACAGAATTACATCCTACTTCTACATAATCCCCTAACATAGCACCAACTTTTTTTAATTCAGTTGGATATTGTGCATCCTTTGTTTTTATGACTACCAGACTTTTATCACTTTTTACATTTGATGTGATGGAGCCAGCACCCATATGTGATTTATATCCTAAAATCGAATCACCCACATAGTTATAATGCGGTGTTTGTACACCATCAAACAAAATTACATTTTTAAGTTCTACACTATTTCCTACAACGCACCCTTCACCGACTAAAGCATTGCCACGAATAAAAGCACCATGACGAACCTCTGTTTTAGGGCCGATGATACAAGGAGCTCCCAAAAAAGCAGTAGGTGCAATTTGAGCAGTTGGATGAACCCAAACCGATGGCTGAATTTCTTGATAATCTTGTAAAGTGGGACCTAATTTTAAAATATAGTCATGAATGCCTTTTAAAGCTTGCCATGGGTATGTAAATTGTTCTAAATACTCTTTTGCCAATGTATGATCTAATGAAAACAATGTCTTGATTTCTACCATTTCTATCACTCCCGTCTAGAAACATTTTAAAAAAAAGCTTGCCAAAAAGGCAAGCTAAGATTTCATTTTTTCTTTCATACCACTGATTTTTTCTAAAGCTTCTTGTATGGCTTCTGAAAAAATTGTGGCTAAGTCTGTCTCTTCCTGTGGAAATAAATCCAGATAGATCCGCTCATACTGCAAAGTCTTTGTATCGACTAAACAATACGTTCCCGAAAAAGGTCTTATACACACATCTTCACACTGTAAAGATGTATTTGTAAGGATCCATTCTTTTTCATCCTGTTTAAAACGAACTGTGCTTTCTTTATAGGAAATATCTTCAAATTCCTTAAAGAATCCAGCTATCGTTTCGCTCTTTGTCTTGGCATTTGATATCCAGACATGATTGATGGGAGATTCTTGTAAAAGAACTCGCAGTTTATAGCGCATGTTTCTGGAAAAATCAGATGTTCCAAAGAAAGAGTCATCAATATAAATGACAAACATTAGCGGTTAAAGAAGAAATTAGGAATCGTATCATCCCCATTTGTTTCTTCAACACTAGTTACTACACCAGCTGTAGCCGGTGCCTGAACAGAAGGTTGTGTAAACAAAGATTCTTTTTGTTTCGATTCACTACGTTTTTTGGCAATCTTCTTTGGTTCTTCAAATCCAGTAGCAATTACAGTTACGATGATTGCATCCCCTAGTTGTTCATTGATCGCAATACCAAAGATACAATCTACATCACCACCAGCTGCATCTTGAATAACCGCAACTGCATTTTGTGCATCAAACAAAGATACTTTGTCACCGCCAGTAATATTGATAATAGCACTTGTAGCACCATTGATCTGAGCTTCCAATAATGGTGATTGAATAGCTTTTTCAGCAGCATTTACAGCTTTATCTTCTCCTTCAGCCATACCGATACCGATCAAAGCACGACCTTGATTCTGCATTACACTGCGAACATCGGCAAAGTCTAAGTTTACTAAAGCAGGAACGGCAATCAAATCGGAAATCGTTTGAACACCTTGACGTAATACATTATCAGCAGCCTGGAAAGCTTCTTCAATTGGTTTACGTCCGATAACTTCTAATAAGTTATCATTAGATACAATAATCAAAGAATCTACATGTTTTTTTAATTCTTCAATGCCTTCAGCCGCATTGTTAGAACGTCTTCTTCCTTCAAATGTAAAAGGTTTTGTCACAACGGCAACTGTCAAAGCGCCTTCTTCTTTTGAAATCTTCGCAATTAATGGTGCAGCACCAGTTCCGGTTCCACCACCCATTCCGGCAGTGATGAAAACCATGTCGCTTCCTTTGATAGCTTCACGAATTTCACTTTCACTTTCTTCAGCGGCTTTACGACCAAATTCTGGATTTCCTCCAGCACCTAATCCTTTTGTAGTCTCTCGACCTAATACGATTTTATTTTGACATGGAGAATTTTTCATAACCTGCACATCTGTATTGCAGATATAAAAATCTACTCCTTTTACGTTATCGGCAACCATGCGGTTCACGGCATTGGAGCCTCCACCGCCGACACCGAGCACACGAATCGTTGCTACCTGATTGAATTCTGTCATCCTATTTACCTCCATTTATTCTTTTTCCGTTAGAATCGCATTCTTCAATTTCTGTGTAAATCCACCATCGACACCACTTCTGGCACGCTGATTGATAGAATCGATACTGGCTTCTAGTTCATTGTTGTTGACACTGATCTTATCGTCGTGACGAATCTTATTTACATATTGCCAAGCATAGGCCATACCCAAGCCACATACAAAAGCACCATCTCTGGCTCCTATGGTCTGTTCTTCAAAAACCGTTGCCGAGGCATTAAAAGCCGAAGGCATCATGGAAAGAACTCGAATATTGGCACCTTGTCCTGTTAAGACATAACGCATAGATTGACTGGCAATAGGCGCACAGGCTTCATTGATATCCGAGATCCAAAGACGTATTTTAGAAAGGCAACTTTCTGCCAATTCTTTCAACGTGATTTCCACACGCATATCTTCTTTTTGTTCAATATAACAAATCACATCACTGGCTTCTTTTTGGTCATCTGTGAAAATGTTTTGCAACAAGCGATAACAAATCGCATCACTCAAATGATACTTCTTCTGCAATTCTTCAGTAAATGCCTTATAACCATGTTCCAATGTCGTCGTATTTAATAAACGACCATGCTGGAATAAAGCCAATGTACAATGATCCTGTTCCAGATCCACCACAACGATTGGGCGGGAAGGATCGGCAATCAAAGCACCTGTTTCCTGCGCAATGGCATACGCATCAATACATACATCCAAGATCTGAAGATTGGATTGTTCTACACAACGTGCATAAGCATACATCGTTTCCTTATCCGCATACAACAAATCCACTTCCATATAGAAATCATCACATTCTTTGCCAATCGGCATTTTTGTTGTCTGTTCTCCATTGACAATATACGATACTTGATTGACATTGACAAAAACGACTTCTTCACTCAGCTGCTTTTCTACAGCTTTATTAAATCCCTGTTGAATATGGAACAATCGAATCGTTTTCGTTCCATCCGGAATCTGCACATGTATCTTTTGAGAACAGCGTTGTACATTGATACTTGGAATGGCCAAAAGCACTCTTTCTATGCGAAAACCTAATGCACTCTGGGCATTTTTGCAGACTTCCTGTATTGCTTTAACGACTGCAGATTCATCTATGATCTTTTGATTTTGAACACCGGAACAGTTCACGCGTTCTACGCGCAATACATTGTTTCTGCCTTCAAAGATCTCCAGAACGATTAGGCGTATTTCCTGATCTGCGATTTCTAAAGTCGCATACACTTTTTTCTTACGCATTCGCATTCTCCTTTTATCTGTTTTTAAATCATGATTAATTATATCAAATTTCTTTTTAGAAGTTTAGTACTATTTACTCCATTGTTACAGAAATTGCTGTATCTGACGATATTGGCGTATCTGGTTCGACACTTTGCGAAGTAACGACTCCATAGCCATCGGTCTGAATCTGAATGCCGGTAAGCTCCCAAAAAGCCGTAATATCTTTTCGTGTCCAGCCAGTCATATCCGGCATTGTGATCGTATGACCATCGGTCAACAAAAAGACACGATCCTGACTACTGATAGTAGAGCCTGCTTTTGGATATTGAGAAAGAATCGTAGATCCACCACCGATATAAACCATCTGGCATTTCCAGTTTTCTGTTTTAGATCCCGCATAACTTACTGAATGATTTACAAGATTTGGCATGGTATACGTTTCCCATTTTTCCTCTTCTTGCGTTTCATCATTCTCCTTGTTTTCACTGCTTACTCCATACGTGATCAAAGCGGCTTTCATGATATCCTGAAATTGTTGAGCGCTATACGCTTCATAGTTTGGTCCGATCATGCCCCAATACACCATGATCTTAGGATCTTCTGCCGGTGCAGCTGCCATAACACTGGATGTATAATTGACAGTATCGTATTTTCCCTTTTCTACATTATAAATTTCTCCGGTACCTGTTTTAGCTACCATGCTTACACCATCGATCGCAAACCGCTCACCGGACATTCCCTTATCTAAAACGTGTTTCATCATCTCTGTCACTTTATTTGCGGTTTCTTTAGAAATCGGTGTGCCTTTTGCTTTAGTCGAATATTGTTTCTTCACTTCTCCTGTTTTGGCATCTTCAATAGAATCAATCACATAAGGGCGAACCATAACACCATCATTAAAAATGGCAGAATAGGCCTGCATCAACTGTAAAATCGTAATGGAACTTGACTGCCCAAATCCTGTACGCAGATAATCCATAGGCACATCGATATTCTTTGAGCCGGTCTGCTCGCTAATATAAGGAATGCCTGTTTCCTGGAAGAACCCAAAACGATCTAAATATTTTCCTAATGAATCATAATTCATATAGTTTGCCAAAAGCTCACAAATACCAACATTACTCGATAATGCCAAACCATCTTCAAATGTCAGGGTTCCATAATCATTTCCTTGTGCATCATAAATCGTTGGATATCCGGTATTTACTCCACTTACACGATTGATCTTATTATTCTCTGCATCATATCCATATTCAAAACTTCCGGCACGATACATTGTATTATAAGGAAAAGTTCCGGTATCAATTGCCGTGGCATACGTAAATGGTTTCATAACAGATCCCGGTTCATAAACCATGGAACTTACTGCATCCGTATACGAAGGAATTTCTTTATGTTCATTTTGATCAAAAGTCGGATAACTGGCCCAGGCAAGTATCTTTCCTGTTTCCACTTCCATTACAACGGCCCAAGCACTTGTTGCCCTGTTATTATCTATCGTTTCCTGCATAGCCTTTTCAACAACCGATTGTAAAGAACTATCCAATGTCAAAACCACATTATCACCATCAACGGCTTCTTTATATACTGTAGTTGTACCCGGAAGTATACTTCCATCGACAGTCTGTTGATATTGCACATGACCATCTTCTCCGGAAAGAATATCGTTCATAGTCTGCTCCAGCCCCATCTTACCAACTATTTTTTGTTCATCTTCATCATAAGCTGCAAATCCAACCATCGTACTCGAATAAGGAGTCGTTGGATAATATCGATTGGTCGTTTCAATAAAATCAATGCCTGGAAGATCTAGATCCTTAACTTTTTCCATGGTTTCTTCATCCAAACGTTTGGTCCCTGTTCCAAGTTCGGTTTGCGTCAGACCCTGATCCATAGCTTTTTCCAAGATCTTTTCCACATTGGATTCTTTGGCATCCTCTAAAACTTCACAAAGTTTTTTTGCGGTTTTTTTCGCATCTTTTACATAATCCGGATTTCCGTCTTCGTCTACAACACTTTCATCCAGATAAGCTACAATTGTCCAAGCATCCACTTCCTGAGCAATTACTTGATGATTTCGATCATAGATCGTACCTCTTTTAGCTTCAACTTCCGTATCCACAATGGAAGAGGAAATTTTAGAATTCAAAACATTTTCTTGTGACCAAATATGCGTTTTTGTGACCATAGTGAAAAGAACATTAGCAATCACTAATGTTCCTATGATACTCATCACTTGAATCATTTTATAAAGTTGGCGATTGCTTCGACGCACACTTAAACGTTGTGTTCGCTTATCCAACTTTCTTCTGACTTTACGTTTTATGGCCATTAACATCCATCCTGTTCAACTAGTTATTGATCACATAAACATTGTCCTGGTTTTCACTCAGGTCATCGCCAGCTAAGCCTAACATCTTATTTTTATCTTGTAAAGCCGAAATATCCGTCTTTAACGAATGTACTTCGTCTTGTTTATCAGCTACCTGGCTAGCAAGTTTTTGTTCTTCTACAGATAACGTAATATTGTATGAATTCAAGCCGATTTTGGAAAAGCAATAGAAGACACATGAAAGAGCAAACGCCAAGATCAATAACTTCTCCGGACGAAGCTGGCGCAATTTTTTTCGTTTTTTATTATGCTTCTTTATCGTATTTTTCTGCACCATTTTAGTTTGCCCCCAATTTTTTCAATCCCCTAAGCTTGGCACTATGCGATCTGAAATTTTCTTCCAGTTCCTGCTTTGATGCCGTTACCGGTTTCTTTGAAATCAACTCATATTCTAATTTTTCTATCCCTAATTGCGGCAGTCTTCGATCTGCCTTTTTTTGAACCGCTACATCCCGAAACATACGCTTAACAATCGTATCTTCCAATGAATGAAACGTGATCACAGCCAATCTTCCGCCTGGATTCAACAGATGGATCGCATCCTGAAGTACCGTTTCAAGCTGTAAAAGCTCACGATTGACTTCAATACGAACGGCTTGAAAAATTTGTTTTGCCGGATGTCCCTTTTTATTTAAAACCTTTGCCGGTAAACAACTTTTAATCACATCCACTAACTGAAAAGTCGTATCAATCGGATGTTGCTGACGAGTTTTGACAATTTGCGATGCAATACGATATGCATTGGGATCCTGACCATACTCCTTAAAAATTCTAAACAAGTCTTTCTGGTCATACGTATTGATCACTTTCCAGGCATCCATCTCCTGGCTTTGATCCATTCGCATATCCAACCGTGCATCAAATCGATAGCTGAACCCTCGAGACGGATCATCAAATTGCGGGCTGGATACGCCCAGATCCATCACGATGCCATCGACACCAAATATACCCTCTCTGGCAAGAACTTCTTTTAAGTTTTCAAAAGATGTATGAATGCATTTAAAATTATTAGATACTCGCAACAATCGCTTTGTACTTTCATCAATTGCTTCTTGATCACAATCCAAACAATACAAAAATCCCTGAGGACAGCGCTTTAGAATCTGCTCACTATGGCCCCCTCTGCCCAGTGTACAATCTACATATATGCCATCCTTTTTTACATCGAGCATCTCAATTGTCTCTTTCAACAATACGCTTTGATGTTCCATACTACTCCATAAATCCATTCAAAGCTTCTGCCGCTTCTTCAAAAGAACCAGACTGTTCTTCTTCCAACTGCATCCAACGCTCTTTTGACCAAATTTCTAAATGATTAGCCATACCTACAATCAAGCACTCTTTTTCCAATCCTGCCAGTTCAATCAAGGTACGAGGTATCAAAATTCGTCCTTGACTGTCCAGATCTACCTCCGCTGCCTTTGACAACATCATACGCTGAAACATACGCGCGTCCTTATTTGTTGATGGCAGCGCTGATAGCTTTTGATATACTGTTTCCCATTGCTTGGCAGTATATACATACAAGCAGCCATCCAAACCACGGTTAACGACAACGTGTTCACCAAGATCTTCTCGAAATTTTGCAGGCATAATCAATCGCCCCTTACGATCGATATTATGTGCATACTCCCCCATGAACACGTGCCATCACCCCCACATCTAGACACTTTATGCTACTTTGTACCACCATGATACATCATTCACGTCATTTTTGCCAACTATTTTTTATAGAAATATACTTATTTACAATACTGTTGAACCTTCAACTTTTTTTCTTGCTTTTTTTCAAGTTTTTCACTAGATTTCCCCGCAGTTTCACGTATAATTGAAACGGTTTGATTTGATATTGATAGGAGAGGTGAAATTTTGGAATTCTTGAATTTTCTATTAGCCCTTCTTCCCATATTATGGTTAGTCGTGGCTTTAACCGTTTTTAAATGGCCTACTTTTAAGGCCGCTATTGGCTCACTTGTCATCAGTGCCATTCTTGCCATCACAAAATGGCAAATGCCGATCAACGACATGGCAAGTGCTGCATTGGAAGGCTTTGCGATGGCCCTTTGGCCAATTATTCTTGTAATCATTGCCGCCGTATTTACTTATAACCTGACATTAAAAACAGGTGCTATGGAAATCATCAAACAGATGATAGCCTCTGTCAGCAGCGACAAACGCATTATCGTTTTGTTGATCGCCTGGTGTTTTGGAGGATTCATGGAAGGTATGGCCGGTTTTGGAACCGCTATTGCAATTCCTGCCAGCATGCTTGTCGGTCTTGGATTCAATCCATTGTTTAGCTGTTTGGTTTGTTTGATTGCCAATGGTGTTCCCACACCTTTTGGTTCCATTGGTATCCCAACAGTGACCCTTGCGAATTTAGTCGGCTTGGAAAATACATCCCTTTCATTTATGACAAGCCTTCAGCTGGCACCTTTTGTGATTGCCGCTCCATTTTTAATCGTTATGGCAACCGGAAAAGGACCTAAAGCATTAAAAGGTATGTTGCCTGTTACTTTAGCCAGCTCTTTGGGATTCATTCTTCCTCAGCTTGCCGTCAGTTATTTTGTAGGCGCTGAACTGGCTGTGGTCGTAGGTAGTGTATGCTCTTTGGCACTTACAATTCTTTTCGCATCCAAAAAGAAAAGCGATCCACAATATGAAATGCAGATTGCCAAACAAGAAAATATAACACTTTCTAAAGCTTTGGTTGCCTGGTGTCCATTTATTCTGATTTTTATATTCTTACTTTTAACAAGTAAAATGGTGATGCCGATCAACGAAGCATTAAGTGTATTTTCTACACAAACAACGATTTATACAGGAGAAAATCCAACTGTTATCACATTTGCATGGATCAACACTCCAGGGGTATGGATCTTTATTTCTGCTTTGATTGGTGGTTTGATTCAAAAAGCAGGCATCAAAGACTTTGGAATCGTATTGATCGATACCATCAAACAAATGAAAGAAACGATAATTACCATGTTATCGGTATTGGCGGTAGCCAAGATCATGGGATATGCAGGCATGATCAGTGATATTTCTTCCTTTGTCATTGCGATCACTGGTTCTTTCTACCCATTCTTTGCTCCTTGGTTTGGTGCATTAGGAACGTTTGTTACCGGATCAGGAACAAATTCTGGTGTCTTGTTTGGTCAAGTTCAGCTAGAAGCTGCAGAAGCTTTACATGCCAACGATCTTTGGATCGTAGCTTTAAACTCACTGGGTGTTGCGGTCGGTAAGATGTTAAGTCCTCAAAGTCTTGCCATCGCATTAAGCAGTGTCGACTCCAAAGGACAAGACTCCAAATTGTTATCCATGATATTACCTTATGGCGCTGTCATGATCATATTGATGTCCATTCTTGCCTTTGTAGGCAACATGGTGTTATAAAAAAATGTGTACCCGATCAAAAATCAGGTACACATTTTTTATGCTTCTAATTGCGATGTACAATGCGGACAACGAGTCGCATCAATATTTATTTCACTTTTACAATAAGGACAAACCTTTGTGGAAGCGGCTTCCTGCACTTCCTCTTCTTTTTTTAGTTTAGAAGTCGCCTTGTTCATTGCCTTAACAATACAGAATACGATCAAAGCCATGATCAAGAAATTGATGACAGCTGTAATAAAACTTCCATACTTGATCGCAACATCTCCAAACTTAAGTGTATATTGACTAAAATCCAATCCGCCAAATAACCCAAGTATAGGGGAAATAATATCATTTGATAAACTTGTTACAATCGTTGTAAACGCACCACCGATGATGATACCAACCGCCATATCCAATACGTTTCCACGATTGATAAACTCACGAAACTCTTTCATAAAACTCTTCATATATTTTTCTCCTTGCAGGCTATCATTGTAACCAAAACTATATTCTAACTCAAGCATTATGAAAAAATATTATTTAAGTATCTCTTTATAAACACGCAATACATTTTTATAAAATATCTTTTCAACTTCTTCTTGTGTAAAACCATTCTCATAGAGCGCCTGTTCCAATATATGCATATAAGAAGCATCCGGTATTTCCAGTTTTGATTGGATCCCATCAAAATCTGTTCCTAATCCAATACAGTCAATACCGGCAATTTCTTTAATATAGCGAATATGACGAACCATCGCATCCACTCGACTTGGACCGTTTGGCGATGCATGCTCTTCCAAAAAATCACCGCAGAAATTGATTCCCATAACGCCGCCTCTATCATGCAAAGCCTGAATCATTTCATCACTGAGATTTCGCGCTACCGGACAAACTCCTCTGGCATTTGAGTGCGAAGCAACAAATGGTTTTGTCGTATATTTTAAAACATCATAAAACCCTGCATCATTTAAATGACTGACATCAATAATCATACCTAAACGTTCCATTTCCTGAATATATTGAATACCAAAGTCAGTTAAACCATGTACCGTATCAATTTGTTGTAAAGGGCTGGCCTGTTTATAGTCTGTAAAATCATCCATGGAAAAATTAGGATAACCGATTCCATTGGGATAATTCCATGTCAATGCTATCATGCGAACACCCAAACGATAGTAATTTCTAAGCATGGAAAGATCCTGAAAAACGATTCCACCATCTTCTAATGTCAACAAAGCTGATAGCTTACCATCTTTTTCATTTTTTTCGATATCTTCATAACTCAATACCGGTACGATCCAATCTTTGTTCTTTTCCATTTCCTGCCAGAAAACATCCATTAAGCGCATCGTTTGTCGTTCCGGAATCGACAAAGCTTTCTGATCTGTAAATAAAGCAAAATTTTGAAGCAGATACTTACCTTTTTTCATCTTTTGAATATCAATACTTAGATCATTTTGAAACAATCCTTTTTCAGGATGATTTAACAACTCCAAAATCGTATCACAATGCATATCAACAACTTTCATAAGATTCCTCCAAAAGATGATCCAGCCAGACTAAACATCCATCTTCAAAACAAGAAGGCACGATTAGATCCGCTACTTCTTTACATTCTTCTTTAGCATTTTCAAGCGTACAGCCTAGAGCGGCAAGTCGTATACTTTCTACATCACTGTATCCATCCCCTATAGCGCTCACTTGACTCCAATCAGCGTGTAAATACATCAACAAATTTTCCAAAGCTTTTTGCTTAGATACATCTTTGTGTAATACATCATACAAAGTCGGTGTACTTCGAATCACTTGAAAATCTGTATGTCTTTCTATTTCTTTTTCAATACGATCAATACTGTTTTCAAATTCTTTTGGTGTTGCCGCAATGGAACACTTGACTACACCCTCTTTTAAATAACGTTTCGGATGCATGGTCGTAATATAATCAATATCACAGTTTTTCTGATCCAATTCAAATCCTGTACGCATTTGATTACAGATCACGGCATCTGGCTGTGTAAAACCAATACCTATTTTCAGTGTTTCCATTTGTTTCCACAACCATAAAACCTGATCTTTATCCATATTTATTTGATCCATCACTTTTTTAGTTTGCATATCATAAACATGAGAACCATTAGAAGAAATCAAATACCCTCCAAATGTATCCATTCCAATCTGCTTAGCTAAAGGATAAACACCCTGAAAAACACGGGCACTGTTTAAGATCACCATATTCCCTAATTTTTGTAAGGCAATCAGTTTTTCTTGAACAGCTTTTGATACAAACAAACCACTGCTGGGCGGCATTAAAGATCCATCTAAATCACAAACAATCAATCGTTTCATTTTCCATACCTCTCGCAAGCCATTATACAAAAAAAGCCATTCAATGAAAATGGCTTTTCGCTCTACTTTTTAACGCGTATCAAAAGCATCATCGGTCGACGCATTTCATCTTTCATTTCCTTTTGTACCAGCCATTCTTTAGGCGGCATCACTTCTTGTAATGTCTCAAGTATAAAACCTTGTTTTAAAAGACCATTAACTATTTGTGTCAATGTATGATGTTGTTTGTAAACAGTTTTACCCAAAAATAAAGTTTTCCTTTGCCCTGGATAATAATATTGATCCACAGGCCAATATAAGGCATTACCTTGTTTATCATAAATCCAATCTTCATGGATACCCGCCGTAAATGTAGGATGTTCAATATTCATCACAAATATACCTGATGATTTTAAAGTACGATAGATGTTTTGATAAATGACATCCAAGTCTTCAATATAATGTAAGACCAAATTTGATATCACAACATCAAATTGCTCAATCGGATATACATATTTTGTCAAATCACATACTTGATAGACAATATTGGGATGCGAATGCATTTTGATAGCTTGATCTATCATACGATGACTTGCATCTATGCCAACAACATGTCTAGCATTTTGTTTAGCTGCATAAATACAATGCCATCCATAACCGCATCCTAAATCTAAAATCGTTTTATCTTTTAAATCTGGCAACATAGATACAAATTGTGGCCATTCACCAGCTGCCATAAGTCCTTTTTGACTTCTTGGCATTTCGTTATAAGCTTGAAAAAAGCTTGGATCATCATATTGATTATTCATAAATTTATAACTTCCCTAATACAATTTTAGCACGATATCCTCGACTTGAATAATACGAATCCGCTCCATTACAGTAAATAAAAGTACGTCCGTATCGTTTGTTGCCAAACAGGGCACCACCTTGTTTACGAACAGAAACTTCTGTTTGGATCCAACTTGAAGTTTTCAAATCTAAATCCTCTAAAGACTGCATCTTCAAATATTCTGCTTCGGTTAATAAAAGAAGACTATTTTTTTGTGCATCTTCTAAAACACTGGAAACAGGAGCATTTTGTTTTCTATTTTCTCTAGCTTCTTTGTCATAACATAAACTTCTTCTTTGAGGACTTTCTTTTGAAAAATCACAAATACAAAGCTGATCTTCAAAAGAAACAACATCTGGTTCACCCTTTGTCTTTTCCATATAGGAGACAGCCTCTAATATCTCTTCTGTCAAAAAAGATTCTACCTGACTCCATTCAACAAAAGCATGACGATGCATATTTTGCATAAAACGATTCTTTAGTAATTCTACATGCATTATCTTCACCTTTTTTCTTATAATCATCCTACTCTTCTTAATATTTTTAGTATACTCTTTTACATTCCAATTATTGACTCTTACACTCTTTAACAACAAAAAAAGAGCCGATTTAAATGACTCCTTTTTAGGCTCTAAAACACACTTGTGTCAATGCGATACTTTTAAATCGTATTTTGAATATTTTGATAAATATCATCCAGTTCTTGTAAAGGATCATTGACAAGTTCAATCTGCAGTTGTTCACAAAGATATTCCATTCCAATAAGAATGCGTGGGTTTCGTGCATACAGCTTTTTAGGTATACCAAACTCTTCTATCATGTGAAAGAAAATTGATACCACGCTTTCCATTTCATCTTGTTCTATAGGCAATACATCGCCTGCCAAAATCTGATCTTCTTTTAAATCATAGGCCAGAAGCAATAATGGATTGATGGGGCGATCGTAATCCGGATCGTCAATCGGAGTAAACAGATAATTTAAATCTATGACAAGTTCCATATCAGATCTTTCATACGATTTAAATTCTTCTATAACATCATCCTTGACCTTGACAGTCAGAAAACGAGGAATTGGATTTGGTAAAGGTAATGGATACAAACATAAAGATGGTTCTTCATCATCCTCAACCGGGTCCCAACTTGCCATTAAAAGTCCTTTTTCAAAGTTTGGAAGATATGTATCATCTTCTATTACCATATCCACAGCTTTATTTAAGATCTGCATGACTTTTGTACATTGAATCACTTCTTCACGATTAAAATTTACTGGTACATAACGAGGTTCAAAAGAATAAAAATACGTCCAATCATTGGGGCCATCATATTTTAAATTCAAATCTTGGATCCGCTTTCTTTGTTCTGGTTCCATTTCATTTTTATCCCCATAGTAGCAAGTCATGCACGTAATATCACCCATGATATAAGTTGTCGGAGCGTTATATTGGTATGAATCCATAATCATGTTTAAATCCGAATATCCATCCATTCCATAATAAATCGTAATTCCCGGACAATTTCCTTGTTTACCCATGATACTGCAGAAATACGGTTCTCTTTTTCCTTCTAATTGCACTGCAATCAAATCAATATCCGCAAATATCTTCCATGGTTTCTTTTCTTTTAAAGCGTCTGCTTCTTTATATAAATCTCTCCATTGTTCTAAAGTTGCCTGTTGCATAAAAATTCTCCTTGTTTCTATTATTATGACGGAAAACAGGCAAAAAGAAAAGGCCTCTTTATGAGGCCATGATCTTACTTATATAAGTTGTAGAAAGATTTCTTTCCTTTGTACTGAGCAATAGAAGTAGCTCCACGTTGATTCAATTCATCTTCGATGCGCATCAAACGGTTGTATTTAGCGATACGATCTGTACGAGACAATGAACCAGTCTTGATCTGTCCAGCGTTGAATCCAACAGCGATATCAGCGATTGTAGAGTCTTCTGTTTCTCCTGAACGGTGAGATACTACGCAAGTGTAGTTATGTTTCTTAGCTAATTCCATAGCATCGAAAGTTTCAGTTAAAGTACCAATCTGGTTAACTTTGATTAAGATGGCATTAGCGATACCTTTTTCAATACCTTCTTGTAAGATAGAAGGGTTTGTAACAAACAAGTCATCACCAACCAGCTGAACTTTGTCACCTAAACGGTCTGTTAATTTCTTCCATCCGTCCCAGTCACGTTCTCCAAGTCCGTCTTCGATAGAGATGATTGGATATTTTTCGATCCATTCAGCATACATATCGATCATTTCATCACTTGTCTTAGTTCCTTGACCTGATTTAGAAAGTTCATACAATCCAGTTTCATGGTTATGGAATTCACTGGCAGCTACGTCCATCGCAATACACATATCTTCACCTGGTTTATAACCAGCAGCCTGCATAGCTTCTACTAATAATTCTAGAGGTTCTTCGTTTCCATCTTTACAGCTAGGAGCGAATCCACCTTCATCACCTACGTTAGTGTTATATCCTTTGTCTTTTAATACTTTTTTCAATGCATGGAATGTTTCAGCAGCCATACGGATAGCTTCTTTTTCAGAAGTAGCACCAACAGGCATGATCATGAATTCCTGGAAGTCAACTGTAGAGTCTGCATGACTACCACCGTTGATAACGTTACACATAGGTACTGGCATAGTTTTAGCGTTGAATCCGCCAAAATAGTTATACAAAGGCATACCATAGAAATCAGCAGCAGCCAAAGCACAAGCCATAGATACACCTAATGTAGCGTTGGCACCTAAGTTTTTCTTGAATGGAGTTCCATCCAAATCCAACATTGTTTTATCAATTAAAACCTGATCACGGCAATCCATACCGATTACTTTTGGTGCAATAATGTTGTTAACATTATTTACAGCTTTTGTTGTTCCTTTTCCTAAATAACGAGTTTTATCTCCATCACGTAATTCTAATGCTTCTCTTTCTCCAGTACTTGCTCCACTTGGAACCATGGCACGTCCATAAGCACCGGATTCAGTAGTTACTTCTACTTCTACTGTTGGGTTACCACGAGAGTCTAATACTTCACGAGCATATACATCAACAATAATAGGCATATATCAAGTTCCTCCTTTGCCTTAAGCTACAAAAATAATACCACTTTAGCGCTTTAGATTCAATATCTACTCTTGTACTCTGCACTGAAATTCCTCTAGAATTTGTGCTTTTTTTATTTCATCTTCCCATAAGAAGAACAAGTGAAAATTCTGTATGCCAAGATCTTTATAATATGTAATTTTATCCAACGAGTTCCATGCTTCTTTTTCAAAAATACACATATGACATTTCGCATCGCCTTCCAACAAATACTCCTTTTGATCTTTACCCTTTAAATAAAAAGAATGCACATGACACAAAGCACAATTTTTTCTTTGTCCATCTTTTAAAGCCGTATTGATTACACAATGATTCATGATCATCAATCTTCTTTTTCCGTAAATATAAACCATGACCGGCGCATCAAAACCATATCGTTTTTTAAACTCTGCAAGCATATCCTGTATATCTTTATCTTTACACTCTAATGAAATTTCCACGATGGAAAATCCCAATTTTAAAAGACAGGCGATCGCATAAGAGTTGGTAACATTGTATCGTAAATCTGCCAAGCCTGGCATCGATGAACTGATTTTATTTTGTATCCAGTGTTTTCCTTCAATTTTTTGAGGTTCTATTTGCACAGTATACGCTTTTTCCACAATTGGATTTGTTTTGGTTTTTTCTTTATAGAAAGCCTCGATGGCTTGATTACGAATATGATTTAGTACACCCAATGGAAAAAAGAAAGGTGCATCCAATGCAAAAGTAAAGGATTGAATTTCTAAAAAACTGTCTTTTGTCTTGGAAAACTGGCGTTGTAAAACCTCTTGATCACAAGGCCTATTTTTGGCAACATCCGCTAATTCCTCACTGATCCAAGTCACTGAACAATCCTGTTGAGACAATGTGCATTTTAATGGATGGCCCGGACCGGCACACTCCAAATGACAGGATACCGCTAATTTTCGCTGTTTCTTATCAATTGTATGATCTATTTCTTTTTGCAGATCTGTATCAATGGTCTTTAACACCTTAGTTTGTAAAGGAAGACGATTTTTCATATTGATCTCTACAATTTGATCCGCTTTTGCCTTAGAAATCAATTTTCCTTGTGCATCATACAAATAATTGAGTCGAAAACCGATGGATCCTGTTTTCCATACAAAACGAATGCCATCATTTTGATGTAAAGAATCCTGTAACTTTACTCGTACACGATTTTTCTTCTGTGCAATCACATGACCAATTAAAACACCCTGATGATTGCTGGTTTTTGTATTCATTAGAGCATTGCCTCTTTGATCATAAAGATGTCCTTTAGTAAATCCACGATTAAAGGTTACCTGTAAATCTTTCTGATCTTTTTTACCCAAGGTTTTTCCATGCAGCACATCATACACCTGATGCACACACTCATACACATACTCTTTCGATTTCATACGACCTTCGATCTTGATTGAGCAAACACCTAGATCTTCCAGTTCTTTTACTTGTTCAATGAGCGATAGATCTTTAGGACTTAAAAAATACTGTTCTTTTTCCTGCACCGGTTTGCCATCTTGATATAACTTATACGGCATACGACAAGGCTGGGCACACATGCCGCGGTTTCCGCTTCTATCATATTCAATAGAACTGAAAAGACATTGCCCGCTATAACAAATACAGATAGCTCCATGAACAAAAACTTCCACTTCCATTCCTGTCGAAATGGCGGCTTTTACCTGCTCTAAACTACATTCTCTTGCCAATACAACACGTTTGACGCCTAAACTTTTTAATTGTTCGATTTGTTCAACTTGTGTTACAGAAAGTTGTGTAGAAGCATGTACAACAAGTTGTGGCAATCTTTCATGTAGAAGATGGATCAAACCCAAATCTTGTACAATCAAGGCATCTACACCCATTTTGTGAAGACGTTTTGCCTGGTGATAAGCTTGTTCGATCTCTTGTTCAAACAATAAAGTATTCATGGTCACATGTACTTTTATGTTTAAACTATGACAACGGTCTATAACTTCTTTCATTTGCTCCCAAGTAAAGTTATTCGCATAAGCGCGAGCTCCAAAAGATGGAAGAGCACAATATATCGCATCACATCCTGCCTGTATGGCAGCTTCTAAAACTTCCACGCTGCCAACAGGGGCTAATATCTCAATTTTTTTCATGGATACAGTATATAATATCCATATTTCTCTATTCAAGTAACTAAATAAAGGAATAACAAAATATGCATTTCAATAAAAAAATAAGCCACGTTTTCATGACTTATCTCTTGTTTTCATAATATTTTTGGATTGCATCAAAGGTTTCTTGTGAAATCACATGTTCCATACGACAGGCATCATTTTCCGCTATTGTCTTGGGAACACCGATTTCTTCCAACATCTCTCTAAAAAAACGGTGTCTACGATACGTTTCGGTTGCGATACGATTCCCGTCTTCTGTTAAATACAGAAATTTATTTTCATCTAAATGGAGATATCCGTCTTTTTCCAGCAGCTTTACTGCATGAGAAACACTTGGCTTAGAGAACCCGAGATAGCTTGCCACATCCACACTGCGAACATGATCGATTTTTTCACTTAATACCAGAATAGATTCTAAGTAATCTTCCAAAGATTCGCCTAATTCCATAGTCCTCACCTCTTCTATGCCATTTTAATGGTTTCTACAAAATCTGTCAAACATCGTGCCACAAAGATAAAATATCTTTTGATTCCGATATTTTTATACCAGTTAATCTATTTTTCGTTGCAGCACTCATATTTTTTATTCTATGATTTAAAAATCAAATCCTTTTTCTTTTGGGACTTAAAAAGAACCAGCATCATTGCTAGTTCTTAAAAGTTTCCAATACTTGATAACCATGTTTTTCAAGCGCCTGAATCAAGTTTTTTGGATCTTCCGCATCACAACGGACTACCATATTGGCAATACCATCTTTAAAAGAATAAACACCAATATGAGAGATATTTACATTTTGTTCTACGAAAATATCCGATAGCTTACCGATAGCCCCCAATTCATCTTTAACGGCAATCGTGATTCGAGTCCCTTTATCTTCCCAACCTAAAACATTCAAGAAACAACCAAACACATCATTTTGTGTGACAATGCCTACAACATTATTTTTGGCATCTGTAACAGGAATACATCCAATATCGTGTGTACGCATCGTTTCCGCACAAGATTCCATCAATTCATCTTCGTTCATAGAGATTACATTTTTGATCATAACCGTACCAACCGTTGTTTTAGACAACAAATAATTCAATTCATAAATACTTAAAGAAGTAGCTGCTGAATGTGATGTTGCGATCATCCCTTCTGTAATCAAACCAACTAATTTCTGGTTTTCTACAACGGGTAAACGATGAATTCCATGTTCTTTCATAAGCTCTAACACTTCTGAAATCGTAGCATCTTTTTCCGTACAGATGACATCTTTTGTCATATAATCTTTGACTTTAAACATTTTATTATCCTCCTAAATAGGCTTTCTGGATTTCTGAACTTTCAATTAATTCTTTACCTGTTCCGCTTAATACAACTTTTCCAGTTTCTAACACATAAGCTCGATGCGCAATAGAAAGAGCCATTTTGGCATTTTGCTCAACTAAAAGTACGGTCGTACCTTGTTTGTTGATTTCTTCAATAATAGAAAAGATCTCTTTGACTAAAATTGGAGCCAGCCCCATACTTGGCTCATCCAACAACAACAGTTTAGGTTTAGCCATCAAAGCACGTCCCATAGCCAACATTTGTTGTTCTCCACCAGACAAGGTGGAAGCATCCTGATTAACACGTTCTTTTAAAATAGGAAACTGTGTGTAGACTTTATCTAAATCTTCTTGAATTCCCTTTTTATCTTTTCGTAAAAAAGCACCCATCATTAAGTTTTCATAAACACTCAGACCTGTAAAAATTCGACGTCCTTCCGGCACTTGTGTCAATCCTTGTTGTACTATAGACTTAGGATTCTTTTTAAAGATCGATTCGCCTAAAAATAAAATATCACCACTGGTTTTCTTTTTAATGCCACTGATACTTTGTAGCATCGTTGTTTTTCCTGCACCATTGGCTCCAATCAAAGAAACGATCTCACCTTCATTCACTTCCAGATTGATGCCCTTTAAAGCTTCAATTACACCATAATGTACATGGAGGTCTTTTACTTCCAACATCGCCATATTAGATTTCCTCCCCTAAATACGCCTTGATAACAAATTCGTTATTGCGAATTTCTTCAGGATTTCCATTGGCAATCAATTTCCCATAATCCAATACATAAATTCTTTCACAAATCTTCATAACCAAAGACATATCATGTTCAATTAAAATAATCGTTAAATTATATTTATCACGAATTCGATAGATCAAATCTGTCAGTTCAGCCGTTTCTTGAGGGTTCATACCAGCTGCCGGTTCATCTAAAAACAAAATTTTAGGTTGAATCGCCAAAGCACGTGCAATCTCTAAACGACGCTGTTCACCATATGGAAGGTTTGTAGCCTGCTCATTTCGTTTACTATAAAGGCCAACTTCTTTTAAAAGTTCACAAGCTTTTTCATGTACCCATTGTTCTTCACTATAATAGGAAGGAAGACGGAAAATAGCTGCAATGGTACCATAGCGAATATTTTTATGCATTGCCACTTTAACATTTTCCAATACAGTCATCGTTTTGAACAAACGAATATTTTGAAATGTTCTGGCAATTCCATAAGCCGTAATTTTATATGGCTTTAAACCACCTAGCTGTACTTTCTTGCCATCTTCATTAAATTCAATCAACCCACTACTAGGTTCATAAACACCTGTCAACAAATTAAATAATGTTGTTTTTCCTGCACCATTGGGGCCAATCAGTCCAATCAGTTCGCCCGGTTTGATTTCCATAGAAACATTGGACACAGCACAAAGCCCTCCAAAGTTTTTGGTCAAACTTTTAACTTGCAGAATAGGTTCCATTAGTGATTCCCCTTTCTTTTACTAAACAGTTTTTTAAAGGAAAACTCCTTGGTTCCTAACAGTCCGGAAGGTTTAAAGATCATAATGATGACTAAAGCCAAACCATAGATAATCATTCGAATGTCCGAGAAATTCTGTAAGAACATATTTAAAATACCAATAACAGCCGCCGCAATAACGCTGGATGTCATAGAACCCATGCCTCCAAATACAACCATAACCAAGATATCAATAGAACGGTTGAAAGTAAACTGTGATGGGTTTATGACATAGAAGTTACAAGCAAATAGAGCACCAGCCATACTTGCCAAAATTGCACCTATTACAAACGCGATTACTTTGTATTTTGTTGTATTGATTCCCATAGCCTCCGAAGCAATTTCATCTTCTCGAATCGATAAACATGCACGTCCTGGAGCACTGCGAGTAAAATTACAAACTACAACTAAGGCAATCACTACACCAATGATCAATAATGGCCAGGTAGTCAAACGTGGAATTCCACTTAAACCTGCTGCACCATTGGTGATTTTCATATTCTGCACGATAATACGAATAATTTCGGCAAATCCCAAAGTGGCGATGGCCAAATAATCACCTTTTAGACGCAAAGTTGGAATTGAAACGATCAAAGCTACAATAGAAGAAATCACAAAACCAACCAATAATCCCAAGAACAAACCGCCTAAATTAGGCATCATCTTTGTCACGATACCGGCACTATAAGCACCTATACACATAAAACCAGCATGTCCCAAAGAAAACTGCCCACAAATTCCAATGACAAGATTTAAAGAAACAGCCAAGATGATATTAATGCAAATATTGTATAAGGTGATTTGATAATAAGAGTTAATGATCCCTGCATTCATTAAAAAACTACAAACCAGAAAGATCACAACGGCACTGACTAACCAAGCAATATTTTCTTTATTTAATAATTGTTTAGGCATTGACTACACCTTCTCTCTCTGATTCTTTCCTAATAGACCATCTGGTTTGATAATCAAAATCAAGATCAAAATCAAATACACGATCGCATCACGATATAGCGAACTACCATATGCCACAACCATGGTTTCCGCAACACCTATAAATAGACCACCGATCATAGCTCCTGGCACACTTCCGATACCGCCAAAAACAGCCGCAATGAAAGCTTTTAAACCAGGAATCATACCCATTAACGGATCGATAGAATTATAATAAATACCAACAAGAATTCCGGCAACACCAGCTAATGAACTTCCTAAAAGGAAAGTAAATGAAATCGTAGTATCTACATTGATTCCCATTAATTTAGCAGCATCTTCATCTACACTGACAGCACGCATAGCACGTCCCATTTTCGTCTTTTTAATAATCAGCTGTAAAGCGATCATCAATACTATAGTTATCGTAAAGATATAAACCTGCTGCATCGAAATCGTAACGGGTCCTAAAGAAAATGAAGCTTTGCTTAAAAGAGCTGGATACGTTTTTACTTCACTTCCCATAATATATTGTGTCGTATATTCCAAAACATAACTGACACCAATAGCCGTGATCAAAGCGGCAATACGAGTCGCATGACGTAACGGTTTATAAGCAATACGTTCAATCAAAACACCTAAAATTCCACAAACCACCATACTGGCAATCATTGCCGGGAAAAAACTAAAACCAAAATAGGTTGTAGTGATGAAGGCCACATACGCTCCTAACATATAAATATCTCCATGGGCAAAGTTGATCAGTTTAATGATTCCATAAACCATGGTATATCCAAGAGCAATCAAAGCATAAATTGATCCCAAAGACAGACCGTTGATAATTTGTTGTAAAAACTGGCTCATAGTTTCTCTCCTTCTACTAGAAAAAAGGGGAAGCTTGCTTCCCCTGATACATCTGGATTACTGTTCTACTTCAATTTCAGTAGCTGATGTTTGTACACCATTTTCCAGTTCAACGATCATAACTGTCTTAATTGGAGAATGCGTATCATCGAATGTGAACGATCCGGTAATTCCAGAGAATTCAATACCCTCTAATGTATTCTTTAATTCTTCACCTGTAGCTCCCGCTTCTTCTAATGCTTGTAAAGCAAGATTAGTAGCATCATAAGCTAATGCAGAGAACATATTTGGTGCTTCACCATATTCTTCCGTATAAGAATCGATAAAGTTTGTCAATTCATCACTAGCATTCAATGTTGTATAGCATGTTGTATAGTAAGTATTACTTAAATTTTCAGCACCAGCTAATTGAGCCAATACTTCAGATTCAAATCCATCAGCACCAACAATTGGTGTATCGATACCCATATCACGAGCTTGTTTGATAATTAAGCCAGCTTCCTGGTAATATCCGGCAATATACAAAACATCAAAATCTTTTGACTTCATATCTGTTAAAATAGATGCGAAATCCTGATCGCCTGAGTTATAACTTTGTTCCGCAACTACTTCTCCACCTTTTTCAGTAAATACATCTTTGAAAGTCGATGCAAGTCCCTGACCATAATCACTAACTTCATTGATGATAGCCGCTTTTCTAGCACCTAAAGTGTCATAAGCATATTGTGCCATAGCAGCGCCTTGATAAGAGTCTTCAAAACAAACACGGAAGGCATAAGGATAAGTTTCACCATTATCGTTTGTTGTTGCATCGATCTGTGTAGCTGATGGTGAAATTACTGGTACCGAATTATCACTTGCGACCTGATATGTGGCAATAGATGTACCACTGGTTGCTGGACCGATAATTACAGAAGCTCCATCTTCTGTGATCAAACGTGTAGCTGCTGTTGTACTTTCAGCGTTATCACCCTTGTTATCCTGTTCTGCAATTTCAATTTTATATTTAGAATCATCATTAGCATTATACTGATCAATGGCAAGTTTGGCTCCATTGTATTCAGCTGTACCATAGCTAGCTGTACTACCACTAAGCTCAAAGTTTAATCCAATTGTTACCGTATCGCCATCTGCCAATGTTTTTCCTGCACCGGCACCTCCGCCAGAACTACATCCGGCTAACAATCCTACGGCTAAAGCTGAGGATGTAAAAACTTTAAAAACTCTTCCCTTCATATCTTTTCCTCCTAAACAACATCTTTGAATATGTATATATTCTAAACACATTCTCACACATTTTCAAGCAGTTTGTGAAAATAATTTGAAAATTGTAAGAAATGAATGAAAATTATTTTCATCTATATTTTACATACCGATTATTTTGTCAAATCATAAAACATACTTTTTTAGTATATCTAAAAAGATTTATATCATTTCCTTTTTAATAGATCCTGATTAAAACAATACCTATATGTTACATCAGGCTATAAATTTAACCGTCCTATGAAATAAGAAGAATTCTCTTAGAAAAACTAAGAATTAAAAAAACTGGGATCAAAATCCCAGTAACATTGTTGATATATTAATAAAAAATTGAAGGATATTACTTTGCAGCATCGCCAATGGTGCACTTAATACATTCATGTAAATCAAGAAGATCAAAATCAACATCAAAAATGGAGAGCCTTCGATAAAACGATAATACTGGTCATCCGGTAAAAACGCAAATAAGATCTTTGAACCATCTAATGGCGGAACCGGAATCAAGTTAAAAAGACCAAACCCAACGTTCAACATAGCCGATTTTGATAATAGTAACGTAATAAAATTTCCAACCGTGCTTAAGGCAAATTCCGGCATAAAACGAAGCACGACAAAGTATAGGAATATACAAACAAACGCTAACAAAAAGTTGGCAAACGGTCCGGCAAAACTTGTCCAAATAATTCCCGTTTTTCGATCTTTATAATAACGAGCATCAATAGGAACTGGTTTGGCCCATCCAAAACCAAACAACAATAAACACAAGACGCCTAACCAATCAATATGCGCAAACGGGTTCAACGAAATACGTCCCTGTATCTTAGCCGTTGGATCCCCCAACCAATACGATACCAAGCCATGCGCCATTTCATGAATAGACATTGCCAGTACCACCGCAATCACTAAAGACAAAATATTTTCAAAGTTCAGATTTAACAAAGACATATTTAGACATTAAACCGGAAGTGCATGACATCGCCATCTTGCACAACATAGTCCTTTCCTTCCAATCTAAGCTTTCCAGCTTCTTTGATCGCATGTTCGCTGCCTAAAGCATCCATATCACTAAAAGCATACACTTCAGCACGAATAAAGCCCTTTTTGAAGTCCGTATGAATCACACCAGCACAATCAGGTGCTTTCATACCCTTTTTAAAGGTCCAGGCTCGACATTCATCTTCTCCAGCTGTCAAGAACGTACAAAGATTTAAAATATGATACGCTTTTTGAATCAAAGTATCTAATCCACTATCTGAAATCCCCAGCTCTTCTAAAAACGCAGCTCTTTCTTCCGGTTCCAAACCACTTAACTCTTCTTCCATTTTGGCACAAAGACTTACCACTTCGCTATTTTCCTTTACGGCATATTCTTTTACTTTTTGATAATACGCATTGCTTTCTGGATCCATAGCACCTTCTTCATCCAAATTACAGACATAAATAACAGGTTTTGCCGTTAATAAGTTATACATTTTCATCAACACCTGTTCTTCTTCTGTTAACTCTAATGAACGAACCGGTTTCCCCTGTTCTAGACAAGGTTTTAGCTTTTCTAAAAGCTCCATTTCCATTTTAGCTTCTTTATCTGAAGTTGTTTTAGCTTTACGCTCTACTTTCGCAATACGATTTTCGATCGTTTGTAAATCAGCTAGCGTTAATTCCAAGTTAATAATTTCGATATCACGGATTGGATCAATGGAGTTTTCCACATGCGTGATGTTCGGATCATCAAAACAACGAACTACCTGACAGATCGCATCAGTTAATCGTATATTGGATAAAAACTGGTTTCCTAATCCTTCCCCTTTAGAAGCCCCTTTCACCAGACCTGCAATATCGGTAAACTCAAAAGTGGTATAAATGGTTTTTTTCGGATGAAAAATTTCCACCAGTCGATCCACTCTTTTATCGGGTACCTCTACGACTCCAACATTTGGCTGAATCGTCGCAAACGGATAATTGGCTGCTTCCACCTGACTTTTTGTAATGGCATTAAATAAAGTTGATTTGCCGACATTTGGTAAACCAACAATTCCGGCAGTTAATGGCATTATTCTTCACTTCCTTTCGATACAACTCGCTTTAATTTCTTTTCAAATTTACTGCGAGGCATAAGCACACTGGCTCCACACCCTAAACACTTGATTCGAATATCCGCTCCCATGCGTATGATCTTCCACTGTTTCGATTTATGACATGGGTGCTCTTTTTTCATTTCGATAATATCATTTAAATCATATACTTTTTCATCCATAGATCAACTCATGCTCCTTATACGCTTTCCATGTATTCTTCAACAACATACATACAGTCATAGGCCCTACACCTTTAGGTACAGGTGTTATTGCCTTGGCTTTTTCTTTAACCGACTCAAAATCTACATCACCGCATAATTTACCATCTTCCATACGATTGATTCCTACATCGATTACAACAGCCCCTTCTTTTACATAACTGGCATCAATTTTTTTCGGTTGTCCAATCGCAACGATCAATATATCAGCTTGTTGACATACCTCTTTTAAATTCGATGTACGTGAATGAGCCATTGTCACAGTTGCGTTTTGTTTTTGAAGAAGCAAAGATACAGGTTTTCCAACCAGATTACTTCTTCCAACCACAACCGCATGCAATCCACTTAAATCCGTATAGCCGATGGAATTTAACATTTCCATGACACCTAAAGGAGTACAAGGCACAAAGCCATCTCTTCCTGTCAACAGTTTACCGGCATTGACTGGATGCAGTCCATCCACATCTTTATCTGGCAAGATCGCATCAATAACACTAACTTCATCCAAATGCTCAGGCAAAGGCAATTGCACTAAAATGCCATCGACCATCGGATCTTCATTTTGTCTTTTTACTTCATCCAACAACTGTTGTTGCGTTGTCGAACCTGGCATACAAATCGTTCTATTTTCCATTCCGACTGAAGCACAGGCATTTGCCTTACTTTTGACATAACTTTGACTAGCTGGGTTATCTCCTACTAAAATGACAGTTAACACAGGAAGTCTTTTTCCTTTTTGGTTAAGATCTTCAATTTCCTGTTTTAAATTTTCTTTTATTTTTTTTGATAATTCGCTTCCATATATGATTTCCATTACAGTTCCTCACTATCTAATACAATGGTAACAGGACCATCATTACATAACTCAATCTGCATATCGGCACCAAACACACCGGTTTGCACATCTAAACCACTGGCTTGTAAGGCTTGATTAAAATAATCGTATAAAGGAATGGCCAGATCTGGTTTGGCCGCATCTGTAAAACCAGGTCGATTTCCTTTCTTACAAGCTGCATATAAAGTAAATTGAGAAATTGACAAAACGGAACCTTGAATATCTCGAATCGATAAATTCATCTTACCTTGATCATCTGAAAATATCCGTAAACCACATATTTTCTTAACGACTTTATCCACAATTTCTTTTGTATCCGTGTGTGTAAATCCTACAAAAATACAAAAGCCCTGACGAATTTGACCACTGACTTTCTGATCAATCGTACATTTCGCATATTTTGCTCTTTGAATGACAACTCTCATTTTATTTCCTCCAAAAGACAGACCGCTAAAGCAACGGCTCCTTCTTCATGTCCGACAAAGCCCATTTTTTCTCCCCTTGTGGCCTTGATGGAAATCTGCTCTATAGAACATTGAAGCACTTTGGCAATATTATCTCGCATTTTTTCAATATAAGGTGCTAATTTTGGCTTTTCCATAAGAACTGTCGCATCCACATTGCCAATTTTATATCCTTTTTGAACCATCAGCTCATATACATGGGCACATAATTGTAAACTATCGGCACCTTTATATTTTGGATCTGTATCTGGAAAATGTTTACCTAAATCGCCCAGACTTAAAGCACCTAGAATGCTTTCCATGATCGCATGAGTCAAAACGTCTGCATCTGAATGACCATCCAATCCTTTTTCATGGTCAATTACAACACCGCCTAAAATCAATGGCCGTCCTGCTTTGAGTTGATGTATATCTATTGATTGTCCTATACGCATGATATCACCCTAACTTAACAGAATCCATTATACAAAAAAAGACCTGACTTTAAAAGTCAGGTTCTAAACAATTATCGGGTTACTTGAATAAATTGAGGAGTTCCTCCACCGCCATTGTAAACGCTGGAAATAATTGTCTTGCTGGTACCATCGGATGTCCAGAAGTTACCATGCACGCAAAGTCCATTTCCAATATAAATGGCAATGTGATCTACACCACGACCACCGTTATTATAGTAAACCAGGTTACCAGCCTGTGGCGTATCTGTATAATATCCATACATAATGTACTGATCTGGCCATAACTGCATAGCATCACTTACACCAGCCAATGCCAAAGCCTGTTGTACGACCTGTGTACATTGTTGTCCATCTGTTACTCCTACTAATGTCTGTGCAGCTGCTGCAATACGAGCGTTTAAATCCGCATATGCACTAGTATCATTTCCAGTTCCAGGAGTTGTTGTTTCTTCCTGAGCCGGAGGTGTTACCGGTTGAGATGGTGTTTCTACTTCCGGAGTACTTGGCGTTTCTTCCACAGCTGGAGGTGTTGTAGTAGTATCCTGAGCTGGTGGTGTAACCGGCTGAGATGGTGTTTCTACTTCTGGAGTAGTAGGTGTTTCATCAACTACCGGTGTTGTAACATCCTGAGAAGGAGTTTGTACAGTTGTATCTTCTGTATAAGAAGGTTGAGATACATCAGCTGTTGTATCTTCCACAATCGTAACACTTTCTTGCGCTGCTTGTTGTTGTGACAAAGCTTCCTGAGCCGCTTTTTCTTCTGCTTCCTTTTGTGCATCTACAGCTTTAACTTCTTCTGTAACAACTTCTTTTGTTACTGTTGAAACATTTTGTTGAACAGCCTGTGATACATCCTGAGAAACAGTGGCTACTGTAGCTTGTTGTGTCGTTTCCTTATCAACTTCACCGCTTTCATCAAAGTAATAACTCTTTCCTTCGATTTCCTGCCATCCAATGGCTACGGTTGCATCTGTATTAATGTAACGGTCTCCGTGCCAGCCTGGTTCTGTTTCCATCGCATATACAGCTGCCACAACTGGGAAACAGCTTGCAACACAAAGAACAGCTGCCACTTTTTTACCATGCTCTTCAATATAATTCATAGAATAACCCCCTTAGTTAATCCAATAGTTACCATAAATTTAACATAAAAAAAGAGGGCTATCAACCCTCTTTTTAAAGAATCTGTTATACTTTTTAACAATTACTTTGTTTTTTCGATGATTTCCATGAAAGAATCAGCCTTCAAACTGGCACCACCGATCAAAGCACCGTCAATATCTGGACAAGCCATGTATTCAACGATATTTCCTGGTTTAACACTTCCACCATACTGTACACGTACAGAATCAGCAGCTTCCTGACCATACATTACTTTTACTTGATCACGAACTATGGCACAGCAGTTTTGTGCATCTTCTTTTGTAGCTGATTTTCCTGTTCCGATAGCCCAGATTGGCTCGTAAGCGATAACCATGTTAGCTACATCTTTGGCATCTAAATCAGCGATTGAGCCAGTTAATTGATCACGGATCACTTTTTCCGTTTCTCCGGCATCATATTGTGCTTCTGTTTCACCGATACAAAGAATTGGTGTCATACCAGCCGCAATCAATCGTTTTGCTTTCTTGTTTACAGTTTCATCTGTATCTCCAAACATCTGACGACGTTCGCTATGTCCGATAATGCAGTATTTGATACCTAATTCTTCCAACATTGGAACACTGACTTCTCCTGTAAAAGCACCACTATCTTCAAAATGGCAGTTTTCAGCGGCAACAATTAAGTTTTTGGCATTGTCAGCAGCTGTTCTTAAATCTGTAAATGGACATCCAATTCCATATGTAGCGTTTTCACTGGCAGCAGCGGCATCCACTTCTTTAAAGAAAGCTTCTGTTTCCGCATTGTTTTTGTTCATTTTCCAGTTTCCAACAATAATTGGTTTTCTCATCTTCATTTCCTCTTTTCTTATTTCTCACTAATGATCGCAATACCTGGTAATGTTTTTCCTTCCATGTATTCCAAAGAAGCTCCACCACCTGTAGATACATGAGAGAATTTATCAGCATAACCTAATTGTTTTGCGGCAGCAGCTGAATCTCCACCACCGATTACAGTAATGGCATCTGGTAATTCAGAAATAGCTTGGCATACCAATTCTGTTCCTTTGGCAAATTTCTTCATTTCGAATACGCCCATAGGACCATTCCATACAACTGTTTTAGCACCATCTAAAGTTTTCTTGAACAATTCTACAGAGGCTGGACCAATATCCAATCCCATCCATCCTTCAGGAATTTCTCCAGATTTGCATACTTGTGTGTTTGCTTCTTCACTGAAAGCATCTGCACATACATTATCTACAGGCAATACAAGTTTATCTCCTGCTTTTTCTAAGTATTCTTTAGCTAAATCTAATTTATCATCTTCTACCAAAGATGTACCGATGCTTCCACCTTGTGCTTTCATGAAAGTATAAGCCATACCTCCACCGATGATAACTTTATCTGCTTTTTTCAACAAGTTATCGATAACATCGATCTTGCTGGAAACTTTAGATCCTCCAATGATAGCTACAAATGGATGAGCTGGTTCATCTACTGCTTTTCCAAGCATTGTTACTTCTTTTTCAACCAAGAATCCTAAACCATTTTCTTTGATGTTTGTTGGAATTCCTACTGTTGATGCATGAGCACGGTGAACTGAACCAAAAGCATCTTCTACAAAGACTTCACCAAGGCTTGCCCAATATGCACCTAATTCAGGATCGTTTTTGCTTTCACCCTTTTCATAACGAGTGTTCTGCATTAAAACGATTTCTCCATCTTTCAAATTATTGATTGCTTCTTCCAATTCAGGACCACGAGTTACCGGACAGAAAGAAACTTTTGTATCTGGCAGCAATTCTTGTAAACGAACAGCTACACACTCTAAGTTATTTTTAGCTTTGTCTTCTTCTGTTTTTACTTTACCTAAGTGAGACATCAAAATGATCTTTGCGTTATTTTCCACTAAATATTTAATGGTAGGTAAAGCCATGACGATACGGTTGTCGTCTGTAATCACACCGTCTTTTCTAGGTACGTTAAAATCGCAACGTACGATGACCTTTTTACCAGAAACCTGAAGGTCTTTTACAGTTCTTTTAGACATTTCCATTCCTCCTACTGTACTAAACGTTTTTATTATATCACTTGATTTTTTGATTTCCTAGATTTTGTTTTTAATTCCCTGATAAAAACGCTCTTACTTATGATAAGAGCGTCCATTTTGAATCATAAAAGCGCGATAGATCTGTTCTAAGACCAAAATTCTTGTCATTAGATGTGTAAAAGTAAGATCACTTAGTTTCCAGCGATAATCCGCTCGCTGCACCAATGCCGGACTAGGTCCTAAGGAACCGGCAATCACAAAAACAAGATTTGATGATTTTAAAAACCATTCTTGCATGTGTTTAGAAAACTGAATAGAATCTGGCATCTTACCATGCAGATCCAACAAAACCACAAGATCTTGAGGACGAATCTTTTCCAAAACTCGATCTCCCTCTTTTTCTTTGATCAATGCCGCTTCCTTGTCACGTTCCATATGTACATTGGATTCATCTTTTACTTCAATAACTTGTATCTTGGAAAAAGCCTGAATTCTTTTGATATATTCTTTTTCCAATTGTACAAGCGCTTTTTCTTTATTCTTGCCTATGCAAAATAGGGTGATCAAATCTGTGCCTCCAGTGGATAATTTGCGGTTAAAGCTTGTACTTCTTCTTTGATACGGGCACAAACTTCTTCCTGATTTGATTTTAAAACTTCAACGATCCAATTTGTAACCTTTTCAAATTCAGCTTCTTTAAAACCACGACTTGTCATGGCAGCAGAGCCAATACGAATACCGCTAGTCACAAATGGTTTTTGTGTATCATAAGGAATCGTATTTTTATTGACCGTTATGCCTGCCAAATCTAATAATCGTTCCGCATCTTTTCCTGTCATACCAATACTAGACATCACATCAAGCATCAACAGATGATTATCGCTGCCACCTGATACAACTCTAAAACCAGCTTTTTGAAAACCATTGACCATAACTTGTACATTTTTAAGCACTTGTTTCATATATTCTTTATATTCTGGCTGCATAGCTTCATACAAACAGATTCCTTTTGCCGCGATCACATGTTCTAATGGACCACCTTGCATGCCTGGAAATACTTTAGAATCTAATTTCTTGGCAAATTCTTCCTTACAGAAAACCATGCCTCCTCTTGGACCACGCAAAGTCTTATGCGTTGTAGTTGTCACAAAATCCGCATACGGAATCGGGCTTGGGTGTAAACCCGTTGCGACAAGTCCGGCAATATGCGCCATATCCACCATTAAATAAGCACCACAAGCCTTGGCAATTTTTCCAAAACGTTCAAAATCAATCGTACGAGAATAAGCGCTGGCACCAGCCACGATCAATTTCGGTTTGATCTCCATTGCCTGTTTTTCTAATGCATCATAATCAATTTGTTCGCTTTCTTTATCGACCATATATGGTACAAAATGATACAACGTACCAGAAAAATTCATAGGATGACCATGTGTTAAATGGCCTCCGGCTGCCAGATCCATTCCCATCACGACATCTCCTGGCTCTAATAATGTATTATAGACAGCCATATTGGCCTGTGATCCTGAATGCGGCTGTACATTGACATGTTGCGCACCAAATAGCTCACAAGCTCTTTGTCTTGTCAATTCTTCAGCTTCATCTACATGCACACAACCACCATAATAACGTTTACCAGGATAGCCTTCCGCATATTTATTCGTTAATACACTTCCTTGTGCTTCTCGTACTTCTTTAGAAACAAAATTTTCACTGGCAATTAATTCTATATTTCTTTTTTGTCTTTGTTCTTCTTTTTCAATAATTGAAAACATTGTCGCATCTCTCATAGTGCACCTCCATTTTTTGTCATTCTACCATAAGGCACAAAAAAAAAGAAAGAGCTTACTCTTTCTTCGTGTATTTTCATCCATTCTTTTATGTCTGGCATTACTGACGCACATGCACATAACCAATCAATGGATTGGAGCAATTGACAGAATATACCTTTGTAGTGTAACCATTCCATCCTCCATGAACGGCTTGTCCATTTCCAATATAAATTGCGACATGTCCCTGATATACACAAATATCACCAGGTACCGGATCATTTGTCAAATCGCCTAAAGATAAATAAGCACTAGGTGATCCATGAAAGTTAATACCGACAGCTTTCAAAGAATTTGTCACTAACATCGTACAATCTTGATTTACCCCGATTTGAGCCAAAGCCGCATCTGCGATTTTTTGATAAAAGTTTGGATCTTCTTTTTTATGAACTTCTACCTGCACTTCTTTTGATGCTTGATTTCCTGATGCATCTGTTGCAATAACCTTAGCTGTATAAGTGCCCGCTGTAGTTGGATCGATAGATCCTTCAACTTCTACCATAACATCATCAGCATCATCTTGCACATCCATTTCCTTTAAAAGATCAAATTCATCACCCTGTGTGATCTCATAACGATCCTGTGCTACGATTTGCGGAGCTTGCGTATCTTGTATATCCAAAGTGGTCTCAACTGTAAAGTCGCTGGATACGTTATTTAAATCTTTACCGCCCATCTTTTCAAACATAGCTTTTGAGCCTTTTAAAGAATACGTGATCGTCACTGGCTGCTTACCAGATTTGTTTAGATTTAAACCTTCAATTTTTACTTCTACCTGATCGTTACCATAGACTAAAGTATCATCTACTGTCTTTTTGTATTTCACATCATCTTGTGCTAATAGATATGGGTTTGTAACGGCCTCGATCACAGAATTTTCATCGTTGATTCGGCAAACTTCCTTCAGATCTTTTTCTTGTGCCAGTACATTTTGACTTTGTACACAAAAGCTGAACAAAAGTCCAAAACCTAATGCGATAAATTTCGTATTTTTCAAGAGTTTTTCCTCCATTTCATTCATGAATCGTGAACATTTTTCTGCACACAATTTGGCATGATACACAAAAATAAGAAATTTGTAAAGGTTTTTGACAATTTCACAAATTTATCACAATTTTAAAATACCCCTTTATCTATCGCATTTTTATCTCTTTCATATCAAAAAAGGACCTTTTTATAATTTTAAAAAGGTCCGATACATAAACTATTTCAACTTTTCTAAAATGCTGGAACCAATTGTTCCTTTTGGCATAGAAACTCCAAAATTTTGTGCAATCGTTGCACCGATTACCGCAAAAGTTTGTGCATCTTCTAAAACACCAGATCCTGTCATAGATGGAGAATAGGCCAATAAAGGAGTCATTTCCCGAGTATGATCGGTTCCTTTATATGTTGGATCATTACCATGATCAGCTGTCACCAAGACAAGATCATCTTCACGCAGCTGTTTTAACAATGTACCTAGCGCTTCATCAAATTTCTCCAACTCTTCTCCATAGCCAATCGGATTTCTTCTATGTCCCCATAACGCATCAAAATCTACTAAATTCACAAAACATAAACCAGTAAAATCTTCTTTGGCGATCGCATTAGTTTGTTCCATGCCATGCACGCTGCTTTGCGATTTATATGCCTGTGTAATACCTTCTCCATCGAAGATATCGCGAATCTTTCCAATGCTGATAACATCATAACCAGCCTCTTTTAGGGCATCCAGAGCCGTTTTGCCATAAGGTTTTAAGGCATAATCATGACGATTTGCGGTACGAACAAATTCACCTTTTTTCTTTCCTGTATAAGGCCTGGCGATAACACGCCCTACTTTCCATTCTGGTTTCATTGTCAGTTCTCTGGCAGCCTGACAATATCGATATAATGTATCTACGCCCATCGTTTCTTCATTACCACAAATCTGTAAAACAGAATCGGCCGAAGTATACACGATCAAATCACCATGATCGATTTCCTGTTGGGCTAATTCGTCCAATATCTCTGTACCGCTGGCTGCTTTATTGCCAATAATTTTTCGTCCATCGCAACGTTTGCTTAATTCATCTAACAATTCTTTAGGAAATCCTGTTTCTGTAAATGTCTGAAAAGGCGTTGTGATGTGTAAACCCATCATTTCCCAATGACCAGTCATTGTATCTTTTCCAGCGCTGGCTTCTTGTAGGCGCAAAGCATATCCCATGGTCTGTGTATCTTTTTGCAGTCCGATATTGCCTAATCCTAATTTCATCATATTAGGTATATGTAAATTTGGCATTTTTTCTAGGATATGCCCAAAAGTATTGGCCCCTTCATCATCAAATACCTTTGCATCGGGTGCATGCCCAATTCCAAAAGAATCCACAACGATCGTAAATATTCTTTTATATTTCATGTTTACCTCATTGTAGCTGCTTCTAGAGCCACCAGCATCATCTGAGCAAAAGAAGTCTGTCGTTGTTTGGCACTGGCATGTTCATTTGTCACCAAAGAGTCCGAGATCGTTAAAATACAAGCAGCATTCTTTCCTAAAATTTTCGCGTTGTGAAATAGTGCAAAACTTTCCATTTCTACACAAACACAGCCATGTTCCTTATAAAAATCATTATGATCTGGAACATTTGGTTCATGATAGAAAACATCGCTTGAATGAATGCGTTCTTCACGAATCTTTATGTCTAATTTATCAGCTGCTTCTTTGATCGTTTCATTCAGTTTAGAACTTGGGTATTGAATATCTCCGGATACACCAGCTTGTGCCATAGCATATGTAGATTCGCTCCAGCAACTGTTTGCCAAAACTAAATCAAAAATATGAAGATCACTTGTATAAGCACCAGCACTTCCAATACGAATGATATTTTCTACGCCATAGTCATGAAACAGCTCATAAGAATAAATCCCAATACTTGGCATTCCCATGCCGCTGCCCATGACGGATATTCTTTTTCCTTTATAATCTCCAGTAAATCCAAACATATTTCGTACGGTGTTAAACTGTACAACATTTTCCAAATATGTTTCCGCAATAAATTTAGCACGCAGCGGATCTCCGGGCATCAATACCGTCTTAGCAATATCGCCAAAATTTGCATCGTTATGTGCAGTTGACATAAACATTCCTCCTCTACTTCGCTTTTTTTAATAAAATTCTTTTCACAGGCTGACTTGTCAGTAATTTCAAACACAACTGTATTCCGCTTCCCATGCATACGATTGCAAGCAAAGTACCAATCGCAAATGGGGCTCCTAATAAAATTCCTAAAAGCGCAAAGAATATATCTGCACTGGTTCGAACAATACCGACAGCCATGCCAAAACGATCACATAAAGTAAACACTAATGCTTCATAAGCTCCTTTTCCATAATCTGCCAAAGCATAAAAAGCAATTCCAAAAGCCAAAATCAAAAGACCCAATATCATCAAAACGATACGTAAGGCAAAATCAAGACTTTCAAAATCTAAACTGGCAAAAGCATCTGTTGTCAATGCGATCACAATCGGATTTAAAATACTTCCTAAATGAATCTGTTTACGATCCAAAAAAAAGACAATAACCAGAAGTACGCCACAAACTAACAAATTGGCTTGTCCCACTGTAATATGCAAATGATTGGCTGTACCTATCCAAAATAAAGTCATAGGATCACTTCCCAGATTTACGGCAATTGTCATGCTGATGCCAATTCCCATGATAAAAGAGCCTATAATCACAAGCAACGTTTTCCTTAAATCCATAATATCTCCTTTCCCAAAAAAAGATACCGCAAAGATTTTCTTTACAGTATCTTTTGTGGTTTTTCTTTTTAC
Organism: uncultured Faecalicoccus sp.; assembly: GCA_902497095.1. Lineage (GTDB taxonomy): Bacteria > Bacillota_I > Bacilli_A > Erysipelotrichales > Erysipelotrichaceae > Faecalicoccus. The sequence continues at coordinate 120,332 of CABVDD010000001.1, read as the reverse complement.
GATATTACTATAAAAGAAAACCAGAAAGGCCTCAAATAATCTTTTTCCTATCTTTACGGAAAAGGTTCATAGATTCAAGTTAAAAGCTGACTAAAGTATCCAAAGCAATCTGGATCATAGAATCAAAGTTTTGTTCTCGCTCCTGTGCTGTCAGTTTTTCTTTTTTTAGCGGATGATCACTGACAGTTAAGATCGTAGCTGCTTTTTTATTAGCCTGCGCTGCATTATGCAACAGGGCAAAAGTTTCCATATCCACAGCCAGGCAATGTTTTTGATCACAAATCAAATCTTTGTCTTCTTTTTTCTTGTAGTAAAAACAATCACTTGTATGTAGTCGTCCTGTCTTATATACTTTCGCATGCTTACAAAGCGCCTTCCAAAGCTCAGGATCTGGTTCTACGATGTCTTTTTCATATCCACTGTATGTATTGGCATATGTAGATTGACTCCAACAAGAATCTGGAATAAAAATATCTTTTAAATCTAGATCCATAGTATAGGCACCGCATGAGCCAGCGCGTACAATGCAATCAACATCGTATTTGTTAAACAGCTCATGTGAATAAATTCCCATAGAACCACAACCCATACCACTGCCCATGACCGTAACTTCTTTTCCTTTGTATTTGCCGGTATAAGCTAACATACCGCGAATCTCATTGACCAAAACGGCATCAGTTAGAAACTTTTGGGCAATATAGCGAGCGCGATAAGGATCTCCTGGCATTAATACTACAGAAGCAATTTGATCTTTATCTGCTGAATTATGTACCGTTGCCATTTACCATTGCCATCCGTTAAATGTAAATGTCGTTTGAGCTACATCTTCAGGATCATATTCTTCCAAGATTTTCGCATAACGATCCTTATAATCATTATCGACTTCAGCCTGTGGTATCACAATACTTGCCTCATTTAAGAAATGGAAAGAATCTCTTCCCATGGCTTTACCACGCTTTGTGTGTTTATCCAAAGCTACATCTGGAATTTCTGGTAATTTTCCCATCGCAAAACTTTTGATACAAATATTTTTTAACAAATCGCTGGATCTGTCTTTTTCACTTTGACACATATAACGAATCGCATGAATAAAATAAATAGTACGATCGTTATCCCCGTAATCAAAATTTAATCGTGCTTGTGATAAGGCATTCACGACAACGGCAGCCATAGGATTTCCCATTCCAATATCTTCTACTGAAATCGTCAAAAGACGGCGCCACATCTTTTCTTCTAACTGTGGTGAAGAGATATACAGTTCATAAGCAAACATGCAAGCTTCTTCTTCTTTTCCTCGACGAATGCATTTTTGTAAAGAACTGATGACTTCATCACAGGCATATCCATTTCGGGTTGTAATTTGTGCCCAAGGATCATATGAAAATGCCATATTATTCTTCCTTTCCTAATTTTTTATAAATTTCTATAATTTCTAGTACTAAAACCTTAATGGTTTCACAGCTCATGAACTGATCTTCTGCATGCAACACCAACATGGAAACTTGCGGTGTGTTTTCGGCAGCTTCTTTTTGTAAAAGCTGCAAATGTGTTTCATGGGCTGTTTTTAAAACTTCATCACCCTGCGTGATCTGTTCAGTGGCTTGTTCAAAGTTACCTTCTCTAGCCAAACGAGCCGCTTCAATATAAGTAGATTTAGCCACGCCAGAATAAGCAATAATTTCCATGGCGATCTGTGAAAGACGTTCCAGATCCAACATAATTACCCCTTTAAAGCTTTCGCTTGTTCATAAGCCGCTTTACCATCAGCCATCGCATAGACACGCATATCTACACAATCCGTTGGTACACCGACTTTAGCTTTGATATCATTTACCGCATAACGAATTTGCGGTGCAACTAAACATACATCCCATTTTCCTGCTTCATCAGAAGCACTAGCAGAACTTACAGCCTGTACCTGTGCTTCTTCTCCGATACTCTGGGCATATTCCCCAATCTTTTTTACCAAGATAGAACTTGACATACCGGCATTGCATACAACTAAGATTTTCATGTTTTTCCTCACTCTCTATAAGACTTGAACAATACGTTCCAAATAATCAATCAGTTCTCCGGAATTTTGAATCTGGGTTAAAACATTCACCAATTTTTCCGAAGCCGCGATCTTATTGATAAGATCATAGATATGAATCATTTCTTTATTGATTTGAGGCTCATGCGCCCCTACAAAGACAATGCGAACTGGTTTTTGCGCATGCACCAATGTATTACGAATGATCGCCACACTGATGCCTGTCTTTTTTGCCTGATTTTCCAATGGATGTGAAAAGTAGACACCGTTGCGAATATGCGTGGAATAAATCTGTTCTCTTTGCATCGTCATCGTGGAAAACAAATCGGGATCCTCAATATTCTTTTGTTGATAAAGATTTAAAGCACATGCTTCGATCACTTGCACAAAAGAAGTAGCCTGATCAAAAAAGAGAATTCGTTTTCGATCAAAAACTTCATGGAAGATCACTTCGCTGGAAGTCAGTGTCATCGTTTTCACAATAAAAGTTTCAAGACGTTTTCTTTCACTCTCTCCGGGAAGCTGTGTAATTTCAACCACAGGAACTTTTATCTTTGTTTCAATTGGCATATCTGAAATCACAAGATCCGCTTTATCTTGTTTTAGTTGTTCTTTTAACTGATATAAAGGAATCTGTGAAATGATCTCAATACGTGAACCAAATTCCTGATGCAGCCAAACATGCAACATATTGGCAAAGCTCTGGGAAGTTCCACTTACCAAAATAGCACGCACTCTTGCCTTTTGGGCTCTTAAAAATGGCATGACATACATTGTCAAAAAAGAAATTTCATCTTCGCTTAAATAAAGTCCATATCGATCGTGAATAATTGGTACGATCAACATCGTGATTTCATAGGCAAAGGCATATTTGACTTTAACTTCCTGCAATAAAGGATTGGTCAGTTGGTAATCCATCAACAATCTTTTGATGGTAAATTGTAAATGGATCTTGAAATTATTGAACAAAGATGGAATTTGAGTAAAATCCATGTTGTATTTTGACTTCATCTGTATAGTGAATTCGTCTACGATCTCATTGATTTCTGAACCCGATCCCATATTTTGTTTACTACTGTAAAAGCCCAACGTCTCAATATAATTTTGCAGTAAGTGACAATCCGTCATAGTCAAATCAAAGCGAAGATCCTGCAAAAGGCTTGTCAACATGCGTATCAATACTTCATTAGGCTGAAAGAGTTCTACTTTTTTTGTCAGCATATACCCATGTTCCGAACGAAGCATGGTAAAGAAAACCATCCACGAAATCACAAACAACATTTGATCCGATAATACGATAGAGTTGCTTCTGCAAAAACTGCTGATATATTCTGTGATATCATTCAACTCTTCCATATCCGCATCATCTTTAACGATCTGATACAAGTGGATATCCACCAACTGATTTGAACGATATATCTCTTCTTTGGCTAACCGATAGAAAAGCGTACGAATCTCCACTTCATCACTTTTCAACAATATCTTTCCATTTTCTAGTGTTAAAGAGCAGAAATGATACTTCTGCTCTAAATAATGGATCATACTGTTTAGATCCTTATAAATCGTCTGCTCAGAGACATATAACATATCGGCCATATCGGCTAATGCAATCTGTGGCTGATGAATCAATTTTCCCAAGATAAAGTATTTTCTTTGTTTAGATGATTCGGCAACCTGCTCATGATGAAATGAATCCATCACTTTTACACATTCTTTGACACGGCTGATATTCTCCTGCATGATAAAGTATCCAGAACGCTTGCTCGATTGAATCTGGCATTGTGCATTCTTCAATACCAGATTGATAGCTACAATATCGTTGCGAATCGTTCGTGTACTGACTTGCATCTTTTTGGCAATTTCATTGGCATAGATACCTCGGTTATAATTTAAGATCATCTTGATCACTTTTTTTTGACGGTCACTTAACACCGGGCATCCCTCATTTCCATTTTATTGATACTTTATGCGTTTTGTGCTTCTTTTTGAGCTTCAATTTCACGTTCTTTTCTCAATTCATCCGCTTCCATAGCTTTAAAGAACGGATAATAGAAGATTCCCATCAAAACAACGTTGAAAATCGCCAAGACTGCAGCTTTCCAATCCATTGTCAATAAGAAAGCCTGGAATCCTGGAGGAAGGAAACCTGGTGCTTCACCAAGTGGTAAAGATACTAAACCAGTTGCCATGGCTTCATAAGAAATGACAGCACAAACCACAGGACCTAAAACAAATGGTACCAACATATAAGGGTTCATGATCATTGGTAAACCAAAGATAATTGGCTCATTGATACCAAAAAAGGAAGGAACGATACCAACTTTACCGATAGAGCTTAAAGATTTGGCTTTAGAACGGCACATCATGATTACCAACAACAAAGTCATACCGGAACCAGATACTTGTAAGAAACCAAAATAGAATCCATAAGTAAAAATGTGTTCTGGTGTTGCCCCAGCTGCTACAGCTGCAGCATTTTCAGCGGCATAAGTAATCGCAAAAGGTGCCCAGACACTTTGCGTAATTGCTGCACCATGTAAACCAAAAACCCACAATAACTGTGTTAGGAAAATAATGATCGCAACTGCCCAAACGGAGTCCATAGAAGAAATAGCTGGCGCCAATAAGCTGATAATAATTTTAGGGAATGTTGTTCCTGCATAAGTTTGGCACAACAAAGCTACCGCAACAGCTAAAATAACGTTTACCGCAAATGGAATCAAAGAAAGAAAACTTTCGGATACCATTGGTGGAACACTATCAGGCATACGAATCGTCCAATTATTCTTTTCAAATAAACGAGTAATTTCTACTACCAATAATCCCCAGATAATACTTACGAAAAGGCCTTCAGATCCTAAAGAAGTAATATCAAATATCATACTGTTATCAGGATCGACCTTTACACATAATACTACTTGAACTAACATGGCCATAATTCCTAACATACTAGGAGACTTCATATTGTAGCGTTTTGCCAAAGATTCCGCAATGAAGAAGGCCGAAAATAATGACATTAGGTTAGTCGTAAAATAAGTTGGAAAGTTAAAAATGAGAATGTGATCATTGACCCATTCACCGAAACCTCCCCCGAAAAGGTTTCCTAATCCTACCGGAATCATACAGAAGGATCCGATAATGATGATCGGGATGATCGCAACCACACCGTCTTTCACTGACTGCAGATGTCTTTGTTGTTCCAATTTTTGTGCAATGGGAAACAACCACTTCTGCAGCGCATTTTGAATTGCTTGCATTTTGTTTCTCCTCTCTTTACTAAGTCCACTATGTCATGGCACTCTCTATTTTATGTGATTTTTGTGGGAAAACAAATATTTTATTTCCTTTTTCCTTAGGAAATTAAAAAAAGTGCCCCCTATCAACTTTCCTAAGCCATGGGAAATTGTTTAGTTGAACAAAAAAAAGCACCTGATTATAATAAATTTCGTAAATCAAAAACGATACGAGGAGGTACTTTCATGAGTAAAGATTATAGCCTATGGGCAGAAGCAAAAACAAAACACGGTTTGATGGCTGATGAAGTCATCTCAGGTCTACAAAAATCGATTCGTCGTTCTATGACAGAACTGGCATGTCGCTATGCGTATGAACTATACACGACAAGCCCTGTTCTATTGGAAAAATTATGGAGTCGTTTGATGACTATTTCTGTAGAAGATGTTGGATTTGGAAATCTGGATGCCGCAAGACATATGTACGTATTAAATCAGATGCGTAAAGAATATGCCTACGATGATCCAGATCAGCCTATGTATTTCATTCATGCGATCCGAATTTTATGCTCTTGTCAAAAAGATCGCTCCAGCGACTTCTTAAAAAATATCGTCATTAAAACAGCCGCAATGGGTGAAGTTCCAGAAATCATTGATTTAGCTTTAGATAAACACACAAAACGCGGAAAAGCCATGGGACGTGATTCAAAACATTTCTTCAATGAAGCTTGTAAAGTCATTCCACAAGCTGAAGTGGATAATGACTATCGTGAACGTTATGGAAAGATTTTAGAAGAATACGATCCAAGCAAAGTCGAAGAAGATGCCTTCCAATATGCTATTGGACGTGTATAAAAAATTATCTAATTCATAATAAAAAGCATTGTTTAGCGTCATGCAAAACAATGCTTTTTTTAAAATAAAGTCATTTGATTTTCATCATCCAAGCCTTCCAAGGCATGCATCATATCTAAACGATCCAATAACGATTTAGAAAGCTGCGTTCGTTTTAATACATCTTCCTTTGATAAAAAAGGTCTTTCTTCTCGGGCTTTAACTATAGATTTTCCTACGTTATCTCCCAAACCATCTAAGCTGGTAAATGGCGGAATGATACTTTTATCATCATCTGGATCCATGATAAATTCATTGGCAGCCGAGCGATTGATCGAAACATTAGAAAAATGATATCCTCGACAAGCCATTTCCAAAGCCAATTCCAAAGTATCGTAAATCGCAAGTTCTTTATCACTGACTTTTTGTGTTTTATCTTCTTTAGCCCTTCGAATGTCTGTCATCCGCTGTCGTATTGCCTCTTCTCCGGCAATCATTGTTGAAATATCATAAGCATCGCAACGAATACTAAAGAACATACAATAATAAGCTCTAGGCATATGTACTTTAAACCAAGCGATACGAACTGCCATCATAACATAAGCAACCGCATGTGCCTTAGGGAACATGTACTTGATCTTTAAACAAGAATCAATATACCAATCCGGTACATTATTGGCCTTCATAGATTCGATCCATTCATCTTTTAAGCCTTTTCCTTTACGCACGCTTTCCATGATCGTAAACGCTTGTTTAGGCTCTAATCCCATCTGAATCAAATCTACCATGATATCATCACGACAACCAATAACTTCGCTTAAAACACAAGTTCCATTATTGATCAGCTCTTCGGCATTGCCAAGCCATACATCGGTTCCATGACTCAATCCAGAAATACTGACTAACTCCGCAAAGGTAGTCGGTTTTGTCTTTTCCAATATACCGCGAACAAATTTCGTTCCAAACTCAGGAATGCCTGCTGCTCCTGTTACTTCGTTATAACGGGTTGTATCAATGTTTAACGAATCAAGACCGGAAAATATAGCCATTGTAGCTTCATCATTCATCGGTATCGTTCGAACATCTTTTCCTGTAATTCTTTCCAACATTTTCATGGCTGTTGGATCGACATGCCCTAATATATCAAACTTCAGGATATTATCATGAATCTGATGGAAATCGAAGTGTGTCGTCTTCCATTCCGCATGAGGGTTGTTTGCGGGATATTGAACCGGTGTAAAATCATGTACATCCATATCCAACGGAACTACGACAATACCGCCTGGATGCTGGCCCGTTGTTCGTTTCACACCTTCACATTCTTTGGCAAGATCAATTCGTTTTGCCTCACTAAATGGTTCTATACCCATTTCTTCTTCATATCCTTTGATATATCCATAAGCAGTCTTTTCTTGGACAGTTCCAACCGTTCCAGCTCGAAAGACATGATCTTCTCCAAAAATCTCTTTTGTGAACGCATGTGCATTTGCCTGATAATCACCTGAAAAGTTCAAATCGATATCCGGAACTTTATCACCCTCAAATCCTAAGAACGTTTCAAATGGAATATCTTGTCCATCCCCACGCATAATGGTGCCGCATTCAGGACATGGTTTATCTGGTAAATCAAAACCGGATTTGACTTCTTCACTTTCAATAAATTCATAATGATGACATTTCGGACACACATAATGCGGTTGTAAAGGGTTAACTTCGGTAATATTGCTCATGGTCGCTACAAAACTAGAACCGACCGAACCTCTACTTCCTACAAGATAGCCATCTTCATTGCTCTTTTTAACAAGCAAATGCGAAATATAATAAACTACGTAATATCCATGACCGATAATACTGTCTAATTCTCGATTCAATCGCTTTTCAACGATTTCTGGCAATTGTTCACCATAGATCTTATGTGCTGTTTCAAAACAAATATCTCTTAGTTTTTGATCCGATCCTTCAATATCCGGTGGATACAATTTATCTTTGATGGGATAGATTGCCTCTGTCATCTTCTTTAATTTATTCGTATTTGTCACAACGATCTCATAAGCCTGTTGCTCTGGCAGCCAGGAAAATGCCTGTAACATTTCATCCGTTGTCAAAAAATGCTGGTTAGGAGCACTGGTAGCCTTGCGCTGTTGTTGATCATACAAATACAAAGGGTGTCTGGCATTTCCTATTGCTTTGGCATTGATATAAATGTCTCGAACACGTTTTTGATGCGGATGTACATAGTGCGCATCGCTGGAAGCAATCACCAATTTATTCTTTTTATGCGCTGCATCTAAAATAAAACCAATGATCTTTTTTAGATCCTCAACACTTTGAATGGCTTTTCCTCGACGGCGCATCTGTAAAAGGTTGCTGTAACAATCCAATGGCTGCAGCTCGATATAGTCATAAAAATCCATGGCATCTTCCAACATTTGTGCATCTCTTGTATGAGCCAAATCAAAGATTTCGCCATTTTGACAACTAGACCCAATTAAAAGATTTCCGTTCTTTCTTTTGGCCTCCAATTCAAACCGCGGAATTCTTGGCTCTCCTGCCGCTGTTTCTGTAGAAAGATATTTGGTATGGCTTAATGTGATCAATTCAAACAATTCCTTTAAGCCTTCCTTATTTTTGGCGTAGACGGTCGTATGATAATTTCTGACCTTTGTATAACTATTTTCATTCTTTAATCCAGCCAAATCATCCAATGTAACATCACTGTCAAACTGATTTAACATATGACATAACACTTGCGATAATACTTGCGCATCATAATCGGCACGATGGGCACCTTCTCCATCATAACTGACACCATAATGGCGACATACGCTTCCCAAATTGTAACGTTTGGCATCTGGAATCATGGCTTGTGCCAAAGGCCAAGTATCTATAACCGGATTCTTTAAGCGCTCCTTACCACATTTTTGACAAGCTGCATTCATAAATCCAACGTCAAAAGCAGCGTTATGCGCTACTAAAATAGAATCTCCAATAAACTCTAACAATTCATCAATAGCTTGTTCAATCGTTTTTTGTCCTTCAACATCATGTTGGGCAATATGCGTTAAAGAAGTAATGCTTGCCGGGATCGTGCGTTTAGGATCAATAAACATTTGTTTTCGATCGATAACTTCACGATATTTCATCTTAACCGCACCAAATTCAATGATCTCATCTAACCGATTGGAAAGACCTGTTGTTTCTAAGTCAAACACAACAAAAGTGGCATCTTCCAATTTTCGATGATCATTATTGAAAATAATTTTATAGTCAGGATCGACCATGCTCATTTCACATCCATACAACATTTTAAAATTTCGATCTGGATCTTGTTTATTTAAAGCCGTCACTTTATGCTGTGCCATAGGAAATGCCTGTACTACTTGATGATCACATATACCTATCGCATCCATTCCCCAATCATAAGCTGTCTGAATGTATTCTTCGATGGAACATACCCCATCCATTTCTGAAAAATTAGAATGAACGTGCCATTCTGTACGTTTTTCTAAAGCTTTATCTTTTCGTTTGGCCGGTTGGATTTCCTCAAGACTTTGAATCATAAAAGAATCACATTTAGAAAAACTGTCATATACAACTTCACCTTTTAATCTGACAGTCATGCCTTTTTTAGCCCGATTGATTTCATCAATGGAACAGCGTGCATTTTCAAATCGCTTACAAACGATTGCATCTTGATAATCCGAAACATATAACATCTGCAGTGTTTTTCCCGATTTCATGATACGATTGTCCACAGAGAATATATGACCCTCTATAACAACCGAACGCATACCGACTTGTAGTTCTCCAATAGAACAAGAAATAGATTCTTCTTTTCGATATATCTTACGAACCGGTTCTTCTTTAGGAATATTTGTTTCTGGTAAATCGATATGTTGTGTTTCAATTACCTTGTCATCTTCAATTTTTTTACACATCATTTCCATTTGAATACCTACATTTTGAAGATTTTCAATCAATGATGGTAATTTACGATTCATTTTCGCAAGTCTTGTTTCATCTTTTGTCGAAAAATATACCATATCCTCTTCTATAAAAGGATGAAGAAAACGAAAATCTTTGAACTGTGTATCTTTTTCCACAAAATAACTGACATACTGATCTAAATTGACCATATCCACTTGTGTATCTTTGGCATGAATGATCAAATCCACATGTACATGCGTCTTTACCTTTAATGTATGTAACAGCCTGGAATATACATCAAACGGAAGTACATGCTCTAGTAATAATGTCATTTCCAATTGTTCTTTTTTCACATGAAAAACAGGCCCTTTTTCAAAAAGAGCATGTGCAAAATATTCTTTGAATTCTTCCGGTAAAAAATTACCTATGCTTTCCCAAACCATCGGATCACTCCTTATCTGACCATTTTGGTAAACGCATCTTTAGCTGCCAGCTGTTCTGCCTTTTTCTTGGTTGAACTCGTACCCGTTCCTAATAAAATATCATCCAGATATACACCCATTGTAAATGTTGGCGCATTGCTTGGGCCGATCTCTTCTAAACATCGATATTGGATCGTTTTACGTGTATCGGCTTGGATCACTTCTTGTAAATGTGTTTTATAATCTTTTACATCTTCACTTTTTTCTGCCTTAAATAAAGGAGACATATGCTCTTTTAAGATCACATCACAGACACTATACCCCTGATCTATATAAATAGCTCCTAAACAAGCTTCAAATTGATCAGCCAAAATACTTGCGCGATGACGCCCACCATTTTTTTCTTCACCTACACCAAGTTTTAAATATTCATACCAGCCAAGCTTCTTATTCAACTTTGCCAAAGTCGCTTCACAAACCGTCTGCGCACGCAATGTTGTCATCTGTCCTTCACGCATAACAGGCTGCATATGAAACAATTGATCGGCACTCCATATCTGTAAGACTGCATCTCCCATAAACTCTAAACGTTCATTGTCTTTACCTTTTTTATGATGTTCATTGGCAAAACTGGAATGTGTGCAAGCTTCCTGGTAAATTTGCGGATCGTTGACAGTAAATCCATTTTCCTTCATCCATTCTGTAAATTCTTTCATCATTTCACCTTCTTTAAATCTTGCCAGACACATTCTGGAACCATATGCGATATATCTTGCCCGTAGCGAAGCAATTCTCGAACATTGGAACTTGAACAATACATATGTGAGGGATGACTCATCAAAAATATCGTTTCGATCTCCGGTGCCATTTGATGGTTCATAGCTTCCATATTCTGTTCGTATTGGAAATCCACTGCATTGCGTAAGCCGCGAATCAAAACATGGGCCCCTTCCTTTTTACAAGCATCAACAACCAAACCTGTCTGTATGGCACAACGCACATTTTTTAAATGACTCGTTGCCTGTTTGATCCAACGCATTCTTTGTTCCTTTGAAAACTGTTCTACTTTTTCACTATTTACAGAAATCATCACAATCACTTCATCAAAGATATTGGATGCTCTTTCAATGATATCCACATGTCCTTTTGTCAAAGGATCAAATGTGCCACAAAAACAAGCTTTCGCCATTATTTTTCTTCCTTTCTGTAATACGTGATTTTTGTATCACGATACGTCTTTTCTTTATATTTAATTAAACTTTTTACTTGATCTGGCCACGTTTGTATAGCCAAACTTTCAATAACGACCTGTCCTTTTTCATTGACTAGATCATATGATTCCAAAGCTTCTAACAACTTGATGTTTTCTTCCTTTTTATAAGGTGGATCAATATAAACGAGATCAAATTGCATTTGTAGTTGCGAAAGAACAGAAAAAATATTTCCTGAAACGATCTGTACCTGATCCCACACACCTAAATTTTTGACATTGGTACGAATAACCTGAACAGCTTTTCGGTTTATTTCGACACAGACGGCATGATCCATTCCGCGTGAAATAGCTTCTAAGGCCATATTTCCTGTACCACTATAACAATCTAACATGTTACCGCCTGAAAATTGATTACCCAGGCTTGAAAAAACAGCACCTTTGACTTTATCAGATGTAGGCCTTGTCATCATTCCATCAACACTGATTAATTTTCGTGAACCAAATTTACCGGATACGATACGCATTTCGTTTCATCTCCTTTAATCGAATTTGAGAAATACATTGTTGACAAAGACCGATCGTAATAAAGGCTGCCATTAAAGAAGATCCTCCACTGCTTATAAATAAAAGAGGAACCCCTGTTGAAGGAATCAATCCGGATACACCACCCACATTCAATACAAAATGAATAAACAAATAAGCACTGGATCCCACTAAAACCGTTTTATACGTAAACTCATTGGTCTTAAACGCATAATAGAAAAAACGGTAGATCAATAACCCATACAACAAAGATAAGATACCTAAGCCAAAAATACCAGTTTCTTCAATAATTACCGCTAAGATATAGTCATTATCCGCCTGTGTCAAATAACCATATTTACGCAACGAACCTCCAATGCCGCGACCAAAAAGGCCACCGCTTCCAATTCCGTATAAGGCGTTTGCCGGCTGATATCCACTGCCATAAACATCGGTATACGGGTTTTTGGCATTTTCAATACGAGTCGCAATATGAGCTAATGGAGTATGTTGTAAAATGGAAGTTCCAATATCGGTAATCCAAAATAAGAAAAGCGCTGCTATAAAAATGGTACCTATGATCCAGCGAAGTCTTCTTTGGAAAGTTTCTATTTGCGGATAAGCCGGAATCATCAAACAGATAAAAAAGATAAAGGAAATAATAAAACCTGTACCATAATCATGCTGAAGAACGATTCCTACCATCAATAATCCCCAACATATAAATGGTTTACGAAACAACAACTGCCAATGTTTGATCATATTCACATCTTTTCTAGCCCGATACATAGAAGATGCGAATATCAAGATCAATAAAGGTTTTGCGAATTCTGCAGGCTGAATCGTTACCCCGCCTGGTAATCGAATCCAGGCATGCGAACCACCGGAAGCCGAAAACGCAAGTGGCATCAACATAAATATAAACGCAAACACAAGAATCATGTTTTCTGCCTTATCAAACCATTTAAAGTTAAAAATATGATTGGCAGCCCACATAAAGAAAAACGAAATCACTAAATAAATCACTTGTCGAATCGTTGTCGTCAAAACGATATTGGCATTCGATGTGGTTCCTCCAACATTGGTAGAAATAATCATGATCGTTCCACATAGAACCAACAAAAATACCGCTAGTGTTACAACTCTGTCACTTTTAGGCGTTAAAGAAAAAAAGTGACGTATTTTATCAAAAAACAGCCCCCATTGCCGTTTTCGATTCTTTTTTTCTTTTTGTTTTTGCACTTTTTTTACTTTTCTTTTAAACATAGATCCCCCTGACTGGCTTATTTTATCACAATATAAAGCACAACCAAAGACCATCAGTTCTTATATGAAAATAGGAAATAATGAATTTCTGGATCGGCATTTAATCGCGCATTGACCTTTGTACATCCTACACCAGCTGATAAAATAGTTTGAAATGGCAAATTTACAGATTGTGCCCGATTCAAAGAAGTCGCACCATCTACGCTTCGATAACCTCCTATCCATGGATACGTTAATTGAGTACCATGGGAATGACCGGCCAAAGCCAGTGATATCGAGGCGGACTGCAAACTTTGATCCAATAAAACATCCGGATAATGACTGACTACAATATTGTATTCTTGAGAGGCATTGGCACTTAACACCGAATAATCCGGTGTCGTGGACAATCCTGTTAATCGAATACAATTTAAAAGATGCACCGATGTATTGGATAAAATTTCAAAACTGCTGTTATTTAATATATATTGTACAGCCTGTGCCCTTACTTCATCTTGATCTTTTTCTCCAAGAACACAAAATTTACCCAAAGGTGCTTCGATTTGATTGAAATATTGAATTAGTTTTTGGTTGGATTCTTCGCTTGGTGTATAACTATCATCATACAAGTCTCCACCAAATACCACAATATTGGGATCTAAATCTCGAATCGTATCTATCAATTTTTCCATACGAGCATCGCTTTCAAACTCGCCATATTGAAGATCCGTAAAGTACACCATGGAAACCACTCCAACATCCTGGGATATCTTTGTATCTTCAACGCTTTGATAATGTACATAAAGCTGATCTGGATTGATCATAAAGGCCATAAACAGACTGGATGCGACAAAAACCATAAAAGCTGTCAAAATACTGATTACAACTAAAAGTCGTTTTTGAAGTTTTGTCATGTTATCACCAGTATCCATTCTACCATAGATCTACTAAAAGGACTTGAATATGCCTATAAAATGAAAATGCAAAGTTCATTAAAACAAATTTCTATGCTGAAAAAATCGGATAAGTTTGAACTGTTCTTTATTCTTTACAATATAAAATTTATGGTTTTTAAAGCCTGGTACAAATCCAAGATAAACTCCATGTTGCGAAACAAACTACATAAAAATTAATATAAAAAGCACACTTAAATCTGCAAAACCTTACTTTGCCAGAATGAAATGAAAAAATAATCCGTTAAACATATTTTCATTGTAGGTGATACTGAATAGAAGTATACTATTTAAATAAATTAGAATTTATGGAGGATAATGCTATGGAAATAAAAAAGATAAATCAAGATTTTTCAGTATGTAAAGTGAAAGATTATTCTCTTGTAAACATAAACGCAGAATATATTTTCACTGGAAAAACAGATGAAGAAAACTCTTTAGTATGCATAACTAGTGATGTTCCATCAAATGTTATTCAACGCGATGATGGATGGAAAGGATTTCGTATTCAAGGTATTTTAGACTTTTCTTTAGTCGGGATACTTTCTAAAATTTCAGAAATTCTAGCAATGAACAGTATTTCGATTTTTGCAATTTCCACCTATAATACAGATTATATTTTGATAAAAAAGGAAAATTATCAAAGAGCATTGGAAGTTCTCAAGCAAGCAGGTTATAAAATCGTTGAGTGATAAAATTCTAGCTTAACAATTTCATTACAGTATTACATAAAGTGGTTAGTCTTTACGATTAGCTACTTTTTCCATATCAAAAAAGAGATTTTTATAAACCTATACAAATACAAAGAAAAACGTCTCGTAGCTAATCTCTCTTTGTTTTCAAGATAGAAGAATCGATTTAAGACATTTTTGTCTTCCATTTTGATCTACACAAATCACAATCTTTTAATATTTTCTTTCAACTTATTCCTTATAACAGATAAAATCTGATAAATGCATGAAGAATATTGAAATGTGGCCTAATGAAATAGTTTTGATAAGATTTTTTTCTAAATAGATGAATCCATAAAATTTCGTCAAAATGATACGATACCATTCAAAAAAAGAGAGCTTTTGCCCTCTTAAATCACAATTTTTGTCATTCTTCCTCTTTTTTACGAATCCGTTGTTTAGCCAAACGCTTCTGTTGGATTTCTTCCATTGTTTGACGTGAGTTGATGATAACCGGAATTACGATCGGATTTCGATGTGTTTTCTTATACAAATAAGGTTCCAGAGTAGATCGAACACAGTTTTTGATTTCCGAGAATGTCGTCTTTTCTTTCATCTTCTCCTGTAAAGAATTATGTACGATAAATTCTGCTTCTTTGATCAATCCCTGCGAATCTTTGATAAAGACAAATCCTCGGCTCACAATGACTGGCCGCATCAAAATCTTATTTGTTTTCGAATCAATGGCAATGATAACTGACACCAAACCATTGTCCGCTAATATACGACGATCCTTTAATACCGCTGTTGATAAACCGGAAATATCATTTCCATCAACATAAATATCATCACCTTGATAGCGCCAATCGCTTTGAAGCACCTCATGATTTCGCAAAATCAGAATATCTCCATTGGCACAGACAAAAATCTTTTCTTTAGGAACGCCAACTTCCATAGCAGTCTGACGATGTTGCATCAACATCTTGTATTCACCATGAATAGGCATAAAATAACGTGGTTTGATCAACTGCAACATCAGTTTTTGTTCTTCTTTTGAAGCATGTCCTGTAGTATGCAGATTATTCAAAATTGATTTTGTCAAAACGGTTGCACCGCTTCTAAACAAATTATCGATCACCTTATTGACACTGGATGCATTACCAGGAATCGGATTGGAACTAAACACGATCGTATCGCCTGGCTTAATATGAATGTAACGATGTGTTCCATTACTAATACGACTTAAGGCAGCCAATGGTTCTCCTTGTGATCCGGTACAAATAATGCACACTTTATCATCTGGGGTATGCGCTAATTCATCAGGACTTAAAAAATCACTGTTTTTTACTTTGATCGTACCCATTTTACGACCGATATCGACGACATTTTCCATGCTTCGGCCAAAAACGATCACCTTGCGCCCACATTTAATAGCAGCTTCTAATATCTGTGAAACACGATGCACGTTAGAAGCAAAAGTCGCAACAATCAATCGTTGCTTCGTTTTACGCATAATGTCCAAAATTTCATTGGCTACTTTCTTTTCTGAGATAGAAAAGTCTTCTACGCCAGAATTTGTTGAATCCGACATCAAAAGATCCGGTTTTAAAACTCCAATATACGCCATTTTCTGGTAATCCGCATTCGTTCCTACCGGGGTCAAATCAAACTTAAAATCTCCGGTATGTACAATAGAGCCATTTGGCGTTGTGATCAAAACGCCTAAAGAATCAGGAATGGAGTGAATTGTATTAAAAAATCCCAATGTAAAATACTTTGTATGAATTCTGGATTCATCATTGATTTCAATGATCTTAGTACGCTCTAATCCTTTATGTTCTGATAATTTTTTCTGTATCAAAGCTTTGGCAAATCTTGGTGCATAAATCGCATCAATATTGACTTGCTTCAACAAGAAAGGGATTCCTCCGATATGATCTTCATGACCATGGGTAATGACTAAAAATTTTCTTTTTTTGTTCATGCGAATCAAATGATGATAATCTGGAATGACATAATCAACACCTAAAAGATCATCTCCAGGAAATAACACACCACAGTCAACGATACAAATTTCATTTTCATGTTCATAACAATACATGTTCTTTCCAACTTCGCCCAGTCCACCTAAGGCATAAATCAATGTATCGTTTTTTTCAACACGATTCTTTGTATGATATGTTTTCTTTGATTGAGCATGACCAAAACTGTTGTTAGATTGTTTTGGCATAAATTCCTCTTTTCTATACAATAAACCTATGTTAATCTTTCCTAAATTATAACAAAACCGATATACCTTAACAATTAAAAAAGCAGAGTATTAGATAACTTCTGCTTCTGGGTCTTCTTTCCATGGATCGTCTTCATCAATTCGATCATAGAACAAAATACCGGATAGATGATCTATTTCATGCTGCAAGGCAATCGCAAAATATCCTTCTGCACTTATCGTAACATTTTTATCCTGAATCAAATCGTATCCTCGCACTTTGATACGGGCATGGCGGAACACATGGCCTGGATGCTCCTCTTTGACAGATAAACAACCTTCCCCATTTTCCAAATAGCCATTTTGCACAGATTCAGAAACAATTCTCGGATTAGCTAAAGCAGCTTCATGAACACCATCTTCTTCTGGTACGACAACCGCGATTAACTGTTTAGGAATTCCTAATTGTATGGCCGCAATGCCAACAGCTGGCTGCAGACCTTGTGCTTGTGCAATTTCATCATCTTGTGAATTACGAACATATGTCAACATATCTTCTAACAACTGACGATCTTGCGCCGATAAAGGTAATTCCACTTTTTCGCTTTTTGTACGAATTCTTGGATCACTGTCTAATATAATGGTTTCGCTATTAATTTTCATGAAACTATTCTAATCCATTTTGGACTATTTCGCAAACAATTTAAATTCTACACATCCAAATCTGGATAAATAGACTTCAAAAGAGCTGCCGATTTCAACAATGCTTTCTTTTCGTTATCATCCAAGCGAATCTCAACTGTTTCCTTAGCACCGGATCCATTTAATATAGTAGGTACAGATAAATATACATT
Organism: uncultured Faecalicoccus sp.; assembly: GCA_902497095.1. GTDB lineage: Bacteria > Bacillota_I > Bacilli_A > Erysipelotrichales > Erysipelotrichaceae > Faecalicoccus. Next base: position 102,217 of record CABVDD010000001.1, on the reverse strand, counting down.
TTCAATACCATAAATACCATTAACTAATACACTGACCGGCAAAATTCGATTTTCATTAAATAATATGGACTTAACAATAGCTGTAGTCGAGGCCGCAATACCATAACATGTATTTCCTTTGCGGTTGAAAATTTCCCAACCCGCTTGTTTTGTTTGTTCTAAAAGACTTTCTTCCGTTTCATTTTGCGTACGTTCCACATTATCGCTTAACACATCCGATAACAGTTTACCTCCAATTGTAGAAGATGACCAGGCTACCATCTCACTATCCCCATGCTCTCCTAAAATGTAAGCATGCACACTTTTTGAATCCAGATCATACATAGAAGCTAAACTGCAGCACAAACGAGCTGTATCCAAAGCTGTTCCACTGCCTACTACTTGACTGGAAGGAAGTCCTGAAAATTTCCATACAAGATACGTCATGATATCTACCGGATTGGATACCACGATAAAAATTCCCTTAAATCCATTTTCCATCACTGATGAAACAATGCTTTTCATAATATGAATGCTTGGCTTCAACATTTCTAAACGATCATTAGAATCTTTTGGCATAGGCGCACTGGCCGTAATAATTACAATATCTGCATCTTTACAATCTGTATATTCTCCAGCACGAACCACCATATTACGATTCATAAAATGAACCGCTTGTTGCATATCTAAAGCTTCTCCCACGGCTTTTTCTTTATTGACATCGATCAAAACAACTTCTTCACAAAGTCCTTGATTAATAATACTATATGCCGTAGTCGCTCCTACATTTCCAACACCTATAACAACAACTTTTGATTTTTGAAATTTCATACAAATCCTCTTTTCTTTTACGTTGTGTATTCTATCATTTCTTACAAAGTATATCCACCTTATAGGCTTACATCTATATTCGTTTTTTCATAAAGAAATTGCTCATGTGTAAAAACAGATCGTCTTTTATTTTTACAATTCACAAAACAGACTTTGCATCATTCATAAAATTTATATTTTCATTCCTTTATTTAGAGTTTGCCATCTTTTCTAAAGTTGGCCCACTAATACGATACACTGTCCAATCGGACATAGGCTTAGCTCCCAAAGAAAGATAAAAATCAATGCTTGGTTTATTCCAATCCAGGCACCACCATTCCAAACGTCCACAGCCTCGTTCCACAGCAATTCGTGCCAATTCGCAAAGTATAGCTTTACCATATCCTTTTTTACGATATTCTGGTTTCACATATAAGTCTTCTAAATAAATTCCGGCTTTTCCTAAAAAAGTAGAAAAATTATGAAAAAACAAGGCAAAGCCAATTTCTTTACCATTTTCTAATGCGAAAATCACTTCAGCTTTTTGACGATCAAAAATCCACGTTTCTAATGTATCCGTGTCTGCTACTACTTCATCTAACATGCCTTCATACTCTGCCAACTCTTTAATAAACTGTAAAATCAAAGGAACATCTTCTCTTTGTGCTTTTCGAAATATTGTTTTTTGATGCATACAAAACATCTCCTTTACTTTTTCTGATTATACTATAACAACAGATGCCGTAGCATAAAACAAAAGTCTTTGAAATCTTGTAAGTTTCGATTATAATATACAAGTCAAGACAGGGGCGCCTATTTAGGCTGAGATGTAGTGATACGGTCCCTTATGACCTGATCTAGGTAATTCTAGCGTAGGGAGTCTTCAAAGCTTTTTTGAATTCCTTACGCCTCAAATGGAGGTGTTTTTTTATGGGAAAGAATTTATCTGTCAGAGATGTCGTGTTGATGGCTTTTTATGTAGCCCTCTTTATGGTATTAGATACTTTTATTAATACTATGCCAATTCTACAAATGCCACAAGGTGGAAGCCTAGGTGTATCTACTTTAGCTTTATTGATGGCCAGCTATCATCTTGGTTGGAAAAAAGGATTATTTGTTGCGGTAGTATCTGTATTTGCACAATTTATTACCGGACCAATGTACACACCAACACTTATTGGATTTTTATTGGATTATCTGTTTGCCTTTGCCGCTTATGGTTTGGCCAGTTTATTCCCTAACATTGGTTATTTCTATTCTGGTGTATTCGTAACAAATGCCATTCGCTTTATTTGTTCTACTATCAGCGGTGTCGTTGTATGGGAAACACCACTTTGGGGATCTATCACTTATCAGGCAACATATATGATTCCAACGCTTATTCTAGGACTCGTTTTAGTTCCATTGATGATGAAATTCCTAGAACCTCATATGAAAAATCAAAAATAAAAAACCAAAAATCAGCAAGGATCACTTTTTTCCTTGCTGATTATTTTTATTTTTCTTTTGATTCTATATCTTTTGTGCGAAATACAAAACGAACGATATTCTCTGAATTTTGTGGTGTGCCCGCAAACGATTTATTCTCTTTGTTTAATGCATCGATCTGATCAAAAACAGTTTGTAAGGTATTAAATTCTGCAGTTGTTAAATCCGCTGTTTCTTTTAATTGATTCATACCTTGTTCGTTAAATTGACTTTGACCAGCATAAAGTTGTCTGGCACCATCTTCCAATGTATCCAATGCGCTCTGAAGTTGTACTAGTCCATCACTCATTTCCATCAGTTTCGACTTCTGATTTTCTAATTGTTCGGTTCCTTCATCCAACATAGAAGCACCAGAAATTAACGTTTCGTTTTTAGATACAATTTCTTGAGAGCCGGCATTTAACTGATCGATTGCGTTTTTAGACTCGTTTTGAATCTGTTGAAGTCCAGACTCTAAGGCAACAGAGCCAGTCTGAAGTTGATCGGCTCCTGCTTTGAGTTGTCCAACTCCATCCTGCAGTTTTGTGATCAGTTGTACAAAATCTTCATCGCTCATATTTTGATGTACGCCAGCCATGATCTGTTCTAAAGTGGCAAAAGACTGGTTGGCTGTCTGTAAAGAATTCTGTAACTTTTGCATATCCGATTTTGATTTTTCCATTACTTGCGATAATCCAGATAAAGACTCTTTCGTTTGCATGATCAAACTTTGTAATTGTGTTTTTTGACTATCCAATGTTTCTAATGTATACCCTTGAATATCAATGTTTTGTACAACTTGCAGCTGTGTCTGTAATTGGGCAATTTGTTCATCGATCTTTGAAGCTGCACCGGTTGTATCTTCTTGTAAAATGGCTGATTTACTCGTTTGTAATGCTTCAATAGAAGATCGCAAAGCCTGGATTTGTGTCTCTTTGGCGGTTTCTAATTGCGTATTAAATTCTTGAATCTTTGCCTGATTTGTTTCTACGCTTTGATTGATCGAGCCTATCAGGGCTTCAAATTGCGTTTGGAATGTATCCAAACCTGTCATCGCCTGATTTACTGTTTGTAAACTATTCTCCAAAGAAGACATGGTTTCTTTAGAAACCAGAAGTTGTGATTGTAAGGCAGCTAATTCTTGTTTAGTCGAATTCATTGCCTGGCTAAGTTTTGACAAAGTATTCTTATCTAACCCATTTACTTGTTTTTCTAATTGAGCAAGACCTTCTTGTAATTTCATAGCCCCTTTAGATAAAGAAGCACTTCCTTGCACGGTTTGTTTTATGCCAGATGGCAAAGCATTAAGTTGTTGATTCCCTTGATCTAATTGTGTTACACCTTGTGTATACGCTTTGATTCCATCTAATAGATAGCTTGTTCCTGTATGCAGTTGTGTTGAAGCATCTGCTAATTGTTGGATCTGTGTTGTTGCAGAAGTCAATGGTTTAGCTCCTACTTTAAGTTGTGTTGTTCCTTCATACAATTGTTTAGAGCCATCTAATAACTGATCAGAAGCTGATACTAATTGATCAATTCCTGTTGTCAAATCGCCAATGGATAACTGATCAGCTAATTCATCCAAAGAAATCTCATTGGTCATGGCAATCATGATCGATCCCAAATCAAAATCTTTTACATCGGCTTCAATAACAGAGTCATCACTAATATGCAGCTGATCCACTACCTTATTTAACCCGGCTTCCTGCAAAGTAGCTGCTAATCCTGGTACATTGGCAAAAGCTAATACTTCATTTGTTCCATCATTTACGATTTTTCCATTCGCACACGATACATTTTTATAATGGTTTGTATCCAGCGTTAATAAGCCTCCTGCCAAGAAGCTAGGATGAACTGTTATTTTTTTACCGTTGGAATAGACTGTCTTAGATTCCATATTCTCAAAGTGAATCGTCAATTTCAAATGTCCGCTTTGTCCTGCGACTTCTTTGGCACTGACGATCTTTCCATCTAATTCATATGTTATCTTTACTTGAATCGGAAGTTTTTTATCCGTTTTTCCTTGATAATATACATCATTACTTTTACTGTTCCATGTATACACATTGCCAACAACTTTTGGTTCTTCGTCATTTTTGACATTTTCTACATCCGTTTCATCTAATGTTTCTTTTACATTATGGATGCCATCATCATCGTGAAGCCAACTTGAGACGATCGTATCCGATACGGATCCATCTGCATTTAAAACCGCATATACAGTTTCCGTTTTCTGAGTTGGATTTTCATCTTCCAATGCATATACATTAAAAGGAAGAAGAGATTGTGCCAATACTGCACTCAAAACTAGACTTCCCATAATTTTGATATTTTTATTCATATTGATCCTCCTTAGCTACCGGCCATTTTTTTGTCGTTTTTTCAATGAGTTTATGTCCCAGCAAAAGCATGCTTGGTAAAATAAAGATAATACTGATAACGGAGATAATCGCACCTCTTGCCAATAGTTCACAAAGACTAGAAATCAAATCCATTCGAGAAATCAGAGAAACTCCAATACAAGCGGCAAAAAATGAACAACCACTTGTGATAATAGATGGAGAAGTCTTTTGAATAGCTATGCGTATTGCCTCTCTTTCACTTTTCTTTAAACTGAGTTCTTCTTTAAAACGAGTTGTCATTAAAATCGCATAATCCACACAAGCTCCTAATTGAATGGTTCCAATGACAATACCAGCGATAAACGGCAATGTCGTATGTGTAAGATATGGAATTCCCATATTGATCGTTATTGCCAATTCTATAGCCAATACCAGGATAAATGGCAATGCGATGGATTTAAAAGTGATTAAGATGATCACAAAAATTGCCAAAATTGATAAAACATTGACTACTTTAAAATCTTCATTGGTCGTTGTGATCAAATCTTTTGATAACATACCTTCTCCTGTCACCAAAGCTTTTTTATCGTATTGATCCAATATCTCATGAATTTCATCTAACTGCTTATTTTCTTCATCCGTTGCCGCATGATAATCACTATTGGCAATCAACATTTTATAGCCACCGTTTTCAAAAATATCTTTGATTGCCTGTGGCTCAAACATTCCGGGAACACCGCCTCCAACAAAATCTTCATAGGCTAATACATTTTCAATTCCATCAAGATGCTCTATTTTATCAGATATTTCTTGTATATCTTTTGTCGGTAAAGAATCATTGACCAAAATAAAATGTGTTGTATTCATATTAAACTTATCTTTTAATTCTTCTGTACCTTTCATGCTGGAAAGATCGGATGGCAAGGTACTTGTTAAGTCATAATACTGTTTGACATGACCTTGAGCATATCCCATAGGAATAAATACACAAATACCGATCAACAATAACAACTTGGCATGGCGAACCACAAAATCAGGTACTTTTTTTAATTCATGAATCAAAGTTTTATGGGTATATTTTTCAATCTGGCGATCAAAAATCATCAATAAGCTTGGAAGCACAAATATCGTACAAATGACACCGAGCACAACACCCTTAGCCATAACGATTCCGATATCCCCGCCTAATCTAAGCTGCATAAAACATAGTGTTAAAAATCCGGCAATCGTTGTTACAGAACTAGATGTGATAGAAGTAAATGTAGCTTGTATGGCTTTAGCCATTGCCATATCATTTGATGTATTCTCGACTTTTTTCTTTTCTTCCTGATAACGATGTAACAAAAAAATTGAATAATCCATTGTCACCGCTAACTGTAAAATCATCGCCAAAGCTTGTGTAATATATGAAATTTTTCCTAAGAAAATATTCGTTCCAAAATTATAAATGATAGGAAAAGCCATCCCCAACATAAAAATCAACGGAGCTACAGAAGATTCCAAACCTAAATATAAAACCACCAAGCTCAACAATATGGCAATCGCGCCATATTTAACCGTTTCTGAATTTGCCAAATCTTTAGTATCCTGGGCAATGGCGCTCATACCCGCTAAATAACAGTCTTTATTTGAGACTTCTTTGATTTGGGCAATCGCATCCATCGTTTTAGGAGATGCCGTATCTTCCTGAAAAGTAACGATCATCAAAGTGGAATCTTTGGAATACAACTGTTTTTGAAGTGCCTCTGGAATCATCTCTTTAGGAAATGTGATATCTAGAACATCATCTCGCCAAAATACTTGTTTTACACCATCGATCTTTTCAATCTTTTCTTTGAGTGAAACAACCTCTTTATCAGAAAGATCATTAGTGACCATCATTCCTACACTGGCCAGATTAAAATCCTTGTCTAAGACTTCCTGCCCTTTCATGGATTCTGCTTCTTTTGGCAAGTAGGAAAGAATATCATAATTGATTCCCGTGTTTAAATATCCAATTACACTAGGAATCAAAAGAAGTACAGCAACAAGCAAGATCTTATTTCTGTATCTAACTATAAATTTAGAAATCCTGTCCATATCCTCTATCCTTTCTCAATATGGAAAAGAGTATAGTATAAAGTTGACTATTAGTCAATTATTTAAAACATTTTTTAATATATCCTTTATATTAAGAAATAAAAATTGACCAAATGAACATTTTTGTCTATACTATAAGAGGTGATACTATGAAATCTAAAGTGATAGAAAACAAAAAAAATAAAGAAAAAGCCTTATTAAACAGTGCTTTTGACTTATTCACAAAAAAAGATATCCATTCCGTAACGGTTCAGGATATCGTTAAAAAAGCAAATGTTGCCAAAGGTACCTTTTATTTATATTTTAAAGACAAGTATCAAATACGAGATGTTTTGATTCAAAAAGAAGCCGCTCGATTATTCCAAGAAGCCAGAGAAAAATTGGAACAAAATGATATACAAAATTTTGAAGATGCGATCATTTTTATCATTAATCAGGTTTTACTCAGCCTGGAGGATAATCCTGCCATTTTAAAGTTCATTGAACGAAATCTTTCCTGGGGTATTTTTCATGAACAATTACAGACAACCATGGACAATGAAGAAATCGGTATGTTAGAGCAATTTACTTTATTGGCAAAGAAAAGTGGATATACTTTTAAAAGACCAGATATTATTTTGTTTATCATTATTGAAACCGTAGGCAGTACTTGTTACAACTCCATTCTATATCAAAAACCACTTCCTTTTCAGGAATACAAACCTTATTTATTTGAAGTAATTCGAGCTATCCTTAAAAACTATAAAGACTAGATCATTTAAAAATAGAAGCTGCTTATAGTACTAGTGCAGTTCTCTTTTTTCTGCTTATTCTTTTACTTTTTATGCCTAAAGGGAAAAGACAAAGATAATTGTGTCCCTATTTTTAACAGATCTATATACAAAAAAAGACTACAATGGCATTGTCATCGTAGTCTTCTTTTTAATTATGTAAAACTTATTCACCTTGTTCTAAAGCCAAAGTTTTTGTTGTGATGTCACATACATCAGCTGGTCCATAATACTGAATAGCGCCTGGATATACATAACATGTGTTTTCAGCCCATTCTTCACGATGTGCTTCGAAATATTTGAATGGTTTTCCATCTAATTCAACCAATGCCTTTTTAATAACTGGTTTATCTTCTCCATGACGTCTTTCGATGTTCATCATCTTAGTGATTGGCATACCACCAGCAACCCATTCATTAGCTGGTTTTGACAAGTTAGAGATTTTAGATAAGTATCCTGTATATCCATATTGAATCAACATAAATGCATTATATCCTAATGAATAACAATAGTCGGCATCAAAATTTGATGGGAATGCACAACGTCCTTCATAACCAAAGAAGTGATGTAATGCATTGAATTTTCCTTTATAAGTACCAGCTTCTTTTCTTTCTGCCAATTTATCAGCTACTAAAGCAGAGAATAATTTTTCAGATTCAATCAAAGAAACCTGTACGTTTCCATGAGGATCACGTTCTAAGAATAATTGTTGTTGAATACCTTCTGGTAAAATGGCAAATACTTCCATAGATTCTTTTGTTAATCCGTTTTCAATGAAAGCATATTTTTCTTTCCATGTTGGTAAAGCATTGAATTCATCCGCTTTACTTCCTGCCAAAAGCTCATTGATTTCCGCAATTAATTTAGAGAATTCTGGAACAAATTCTACAACACCTTCTGGAATGATGGCTACACCAAAGTTCATTCCTTTGGTAGCACGTTTTTCAACAGAATCCGCAATGTAATCGGCAATCTGAGACAAAGACATCTTCTTGGCAGAAACTTCTTCGGATACCAGACAAATATTAGGCTGTGTTTCCAATGCACATTCCAAAGCTACATGAGAAGCAGAACGTCCCATGACTTTGATAAAATGCCAGTACTTCTTAGCAGAGTTGGCATCACGTTCGATGTTTCCAATTAGTTCGCTATATGTTTTTGTAGCTGTATCAAATCCAAAAGAACATTCGATATCTTCATTTTTTAAGTCTCCGTCAATGGTCTTTGGACAACCGATTACTTGTACACCCGTGTTATTTGCCGCAAAGTATTCAGCCAATACAGCTGCATTGGTATTAGAGTCATCACCACCGATAATAACGATTGCGGTAATACCATGTTTTTTACAAACTTCAGCAGCTACGGCAAACTGTTCTTGCGTTTCTAATTTAGTACGTCCAGAACCGATGATATCAAATCCTCCGGTATTTCTGTATTCATCGATATATTCATCATCAAAGATCAAATAATCATCTTCGATCAATCCACTTGGACCATTTTTAAATCCGTACAATTCATTTTCTGGATTTGTTGCCTTTAAAGCATCATACAATCCACAAATAACATTGTGTCCACCTGGAGCCTGTCCACCAGAAAGGATAACACCAACAACTTGTTTTTTAGCTTCTGATGTGTTTTCACCTTTTTCAAAAGTGATTTCTTTTTTTCCGTACGTATTTGGGAATAATGCTTTGATTGTTTCCTGATCGGCAACGCTTTGTGTTTCTTCACCTTCCTTGACGCAGATGGCAGAAATTCCATGACGTAACATTCCAGGAAGTTTTGGCGAATATTCATATCTAGCCTTTTGTAATGATGAAATTTTCATATTAGATCTCCTTTTTTTCAACGACTAAATTATAGAATATACATCAAGAAAAGTAAACTGTCACCGCATGGATTCTAGCTATATTCACTTCCTGATTTTTATGAATGTCCAAAAAATTTTCAAAAATTTTTACGGTTTTGTCATTTAAATTCGTATCTATTAATAGGAGGTTTTCTCATCATGTCAAATTTAAACGAATTAGGTAATGTTCTGGAATTGGATAAACATTATTTTGATGCCCAGTCAAAGATCATTCTCTCTTTTAAGTCCGTTCAGGCAGCTCTTCTTCAACAATGCTTAGATGAATGTAGACATCTTTCCCTGCAAGAAATTATTTCTCTGATTCAGCCAGACTCTTCTTATTCCAAGATCGTCACCCTGAATCCGGAAGATCTTCGCATGCCTGGTGCCAGGATCATCTATGATCTTTTATATGTTCTTAGGCATCCTTTGCACCCAAAGCGATTCATTTTGATTCATATTGAAGCCCAAGGCGAAGAATCTTACAAGTATCGTCTTCCACGTCGAAGTCTTTATTATTCCTATCGACTTATTGCCGGCCAACTAAACCATTCTCTAGGTTTTCAAGATGAATCTTACGATGATATTCTAGATGTTCGATCGGTTTGGATCTGTTTGCGACATGCAAAGAAGAAGGATAACTGCTGGTTGGAGTATACAACCGAAGAAAAGATCAAAAGCGGAAATTTTCGATTTGATCCAGAAGTTTATGGAATTTCAAAAGTACAGCTTTTATATCCCGGTATTCAATCCAAAGAAGAAAAAAGCACAGAAGAAATCTTAAAAGAACCAAAAAATATCATGGAATTATTATCTTTACTGTTTCTATCAGACAGAGAATTCGAACAAATACTATTAATCCTAGAAAAGAAGTATGATATACTATTAAAGAAAGAAGAAAAGAAGGAGGTTGAAAAAATGTGCACATTTGCCCAGGGAGCTTTTCTGGCATGGAAAGATTATGGAATAGAAGAAGGAATGAAACAAGGTATCAAGCAGGGTATTGAACAAGGGATCGAACAAGGTATTGAAACGGGAAAGCTAAATACTCTAATTGACAATATTTCTGCTTTATTGGAAAGGGGCACAATTTCAGATATTCAACAAGCTTTTTCTATTCTTCATGTTCAAAAAGAATTACAACCCAAAATCTTAAAGAGCTTACATCTTAACTTGTAGATCATCAAAGGATTTTGAAATTTTTAATAAAGAATCTATCAAAAAACAAGCCCTTTTTACGTTTTCAATCAAACGATAAGGGCTTGTTCCTTATGACATAGATTCCAATAATTCCATCTTTTCTTCCCATTCTTGCGTATAATGAGCTATTTCATTATGCTTGTCATCAATTTGTTGATCCAGTTCTTCCATCTTTTGATAATCCTGATAATATTCTGGCTCATAACGTAGTTCTCGAAGTGCTTCTAAATCTTCTTGCGCTTGTTCCAACAATTGTTCAAGTCTGTCTACACGATTTTTTAAAACTTTACGATCTTTAAAAGTTTGTACGGATGCTTCTGTTTTTTCTGTCTTCGGCAACTCTTCTGTCAATGTTCCCGCTTCTTTTTTCTCAACATATTCAGAATATGTACAATCATAGACTTTACTTTCCATTCCCATTTCCAGTACACGGTTAGCCATTTTAGATAAAAACATACGGTCATGTGAAACAAACAAAATAGTTCCATCGTATTTCTCTAATGCTTTTTCCAAAGCTTCTTTTGTTGGTATATCCAAATGGTTGGTCGGCTCATCTAATAATAGTAGATTATCTTCCATCAACATCAGTTCTGCCAAGGCCAAACGCACCTTTTCACCACCAGAAAGCGTGTTGATTTCTTTAAAAACTTCTTCCTGTGTAAATAGAAAACTTGCCAGAGTATTACGAATTTGTGTCTGTGTAAGATCTGGAGATATATCCCATAACGTATCAATAACAGTCTTGTCTGATTTTCTATGAGCACTGTCTTGATCAAAATAACCGACATCGATTTGATGTCCGAAATGAAATGTACCTGATAAAGCTGGCACTTTATGCATTAATGTTTTGATCAAAGTACTTTTTCCAATTCCATTGGGACCTACTATAGCCATTCTCTGCCCCTTGATCAAAGAAAAGTTCACAGTTGATAAAGGTTTTTCATAACCGATTGTCAAATCTTCAACTTCTAAGACTTGTTCCCCACCCTTTCTGGCACATTGAAATGTGGCATGCATTGCCGAAGTATCTGCCTTACGATCTTGTATACGATCCATTCTTTCCAAATACTTGATCTTGCTTTGGGCAAAAGCTGCTTTATTTTTCTTATAGCGAAATTTTTCAATCAACTCTTCCAAACGATGAATCTGGGCTTGTTGACGCAAAAAAGCTTCATGATTTTTTTTGATAAATTCTTCTTTTGCCTTAACATAATGAGAATAATTACCTACATAACGAGTCGTAACACCATACTCAATTTCAATAATTTCATCAACTACATGATCTAAAAACATTCGATCATGGCTCACTAAGACAATGGCACTTGGATAATGTTTTACATAGTTTTCCAACCATTCAATGCTTTCAATATCCAAATGGTTGGTCGGTTCATCCAGTAAAAGGACATCTGGTTTTGACAATAATAATTTGACTAATGCGATACGTGTTCTTTGCCCTGAACTAAATTCGTCCAATGTTTTATAAAGATCTTCCTCTTCAAAACCAAAATGGAAAAATACATTCTTTAATTCTACTTCGTATTGATATCCATTTAAAGCTTCAAACTCACTTTGTAGCCGAGCATAACGCTCCATTTGCTTCTCGCTGGAATCTGTTTCTAAAATGTGTGCCTGCTCATGAAGTTTTACTTCCAATTCTTTGACTCTGGCAAAGGCATCGCTTAACTCTTGATATACTGTGTGTTCTGTATTTGAAAATGTGATTTGTGCCAAATAACCGATTCGCACTCCATTTTGTACAACGCGACTTCCTTGATCCGGTTGTTCTTTATCACAAATAATTTTAAGCAATGTCGTTTTCCCACATCCGTTTTTTCCAACTAATGCGATTTTTTCCTTATCACGAATGCTTAATGATGCTTTTTCTAAAACATCTTGTGCACCATAACTTTTTTTAATATTACTGACTTGCAGTTTCACTGTTCTCACCTATTCCATAATATTCGCATATCGCATCAGCAATGGTTTTTGCCATCTGCGCTTTATTTTCCTGATAATATCGAACACTTTCTTCATCACTTCCATTAGCTAACATGAAAACCATACTTTCCATACCAAAATCATTTTTATAGCTTTGATTAGCTGAAGAATTCTCCAACACTCCGGCAAATGTCTGTTTTCCTCCGGTTTCTCTTAATTGAGGATATGCATCATATACTCGATCTTGTCCTTCCACACTTTGCCCAGGGTCGATGGCAACTGCACTGTTTTGTACATTGTTATTGGTGATAGATGCCATTTTCAAATCTTTGGAACGAAACGCATATGCCACTTCATTAGCCAATAATCCTTTTGTATAATTTGATGTCAAAATGTACGGATACTGTAATGCATCATCTTCATAAACTTCAAAACTGATAAATGCTTTTGCCTTTGCGTTATATCCTACACCTACTCGTGAAGAAGAACCATAATAACTGGCAAATTCATCACTGTCTCGAGTCAACAAAACTTTCAACCCTCTGGATTCTAACTCTTCTTGCACAAGCTTGGCAAAACTGGTTGTTTCCTGTGGCTCATTAATTAAATCGGTTATGATTCCTGGTTCATCCTGCATACTAAATTCATTGTATATGTTTCCACCTGGATCCAAAACAACATCCGCAATCTTAACTTGCGGTATATTTTCATTTACTTCTAAAAAAGCATAGTTCAACTTGTAGGAGATGCCAAAATCTGATAGATAGTCCTTTGATGCATGCAAAGTAATATCTTTGACATGCTTGTCATTTCTCATCGTGCTAAATGTCTCACTATCAAAAGCATCTTCAAAATAAACTCGTTTCTTTTCATAATTCTCATAAATATAGATTTCGTATAATCCTGGATCCAGACTTCCTAACTGAATACCGGAATCTATACTTTCACCAATCGCAAAGCTCAATTCTTTTTTTGTCTCTACATTTCGCAAAACTACCATGGAGCCAATCAAAGAATCTGATTTTTTTTGTCCATATTCTCCCTTATAAAATGATAGAGTCTCGCCATAAATACCATAGTCCTGAATTTCGAATGTTTCGCTAAATCCTTTTTTTACATTTTCCTTTACAGCCTTGGAATCTATTTCTTCCAATACGCTCATTTGTAAACGATCGATATCTGAAGGTCGGCTCATATACAAAAATAAAGCAGCACAGATCAAAGATATGACCACCACAATAGCTATAATAGCTCTAGGATGTTTAAAGCGTGAATGTAGTTTTCTTTTTGCCATGCTCTAAGTATATCAAAAAATAAAAAGAGCGCCTAGTTTAAGATTGTGTCCTGAAACTATCCAGGGGTTTTATTAGACAATGAAAAAAGAGTCTTTCGACTCTTTAGAAAACCAGATTTCTAGGCGTACGTGGATAAGGTTCTACATCACGAATATTTTGTATACCACTTAAGTACATTAACATACGATCAAAACCTAATCCAAAACCACTGTGTTTACATCCTCCAAAACGGCGAAGATCTAAATACCATTGTAAAGGTTCTTGTGAAATTCCTAGTTCTTTTAACTTTTCAACCAATACATCATAACGTTCTTCACGCTGTGATCCTCCTACTAATTCTCCTACATAAGGAACTAGTAAATCACAGGCTGCCACTGTTTTTTGATCTTCATTGACACGCATGTAGAATGCTTTTATTTCTTTTGGATAATCAATTAAGAAAACAGGGCCATTAACTACTTTTTCACAAATATAACGTTCATGTTCACTTTGCAGATCCATGCCCCAATATATATCTTTATTTTCAAATTCGTCTTTAGCTTTTTCTAAATGGGCAATAGCTTCTGTATATGTCATACGCTTAAAGTTGGATGCCGCTACTGCTTTGATTCGTTTGATACAATCTTTGTCGATCATTTTTTCAAAAAATGCCATTTCTTCCGGCGCATGTTCCAAACAATAATTGATACAATATTTAATCATTTCTTCAATACAATCCATATTATCGCTTAGATCGGCAAAAGCTAATTCCGGTTCGATCATCCAAAATTCACTGGCATGTCTTGTCGTATTCGAATTTTCGGCACGGAATGTTGGCCCAAAAGTATATACATTGCGATAAGTCAAGGCAAAAGGCTCTACATGAAGTTGTCCAGAAACAGTAAGCTGGGCATGTTTGCCAAAGAAATCTTCTTCATATTTATTATCTTCTCTTGTCGTGACTGTAAAACATTCTCCTGCACCTTCTGCATCATTACCTGTAATGATTGGCGTATGGACATATACAAATCCTCTGTCTTGAAAAAAAGTATGGATAGCCATTGATAAAACACTGCGTAAACGGAAGATCGCATAATAAGTATTGGCACGAGGACGTACATGAGGAATCTCGCGCATATATTCAAAACTGTGACGCTTTTTTTGTAACGGATAATCATGGTCGCTTAATCCAAGTACTTCTATAGTTTCGGCCTGAATTTCAAAAGGCTGTTTAGAATCTGGGGTACACACTAATTTTCCTTGTACTTCAATGGCAGAGCCTAGTGTGATCTTACTGATCGTATCATAATTTTTTGTACTTTCCTGATAATATACAACTTGCACATTACTAAAACAAGAACCATCATTTAATTCAATAAATCCTAAAGCTTTAGAATTTCGATTTGTTCTAACCCATCCTTGTAAAGTAATGTTTTGTCCATCTAAACTCAGAAAATCTTCTTTTAACTTTTTGACTAACATCTTTTTTATCCTCCTGTAAAATAAAAAAAATCGCTCCCCCTTAGGAACGATATAAAACCGCGGTACCATCCTGTTTCAAAAAAGCCCTCTTGAGATTAACGCACTCCAGCGAGACTGTCTACTACTATTTCTCCAGTCCAGCTCCGCAGTTGTTGTGCTCATAAGCTATCGGTCCCTTTTCACCTGACAGGACTCTCTTTTCACGCATCACCTACAGCCACTACTGTTTCTTAGCCTTTGTATCCATGGAATTGGTAATAAATACCAACTCTTGAATTGATGATACCACATCTACAACTTTTACGGCAACCCCTTTTGGCACTAGAAAATGTTCATGTGTAAAATCCACAAGACCAGTAATTCCACAAGCAACCAGACGATCCACGGTTTCCTGTATTTTATGTGAGATCGTCAAGATGGCTATATGGCAGCCTTCGGGAATTTTTTCCTCCAATTGTGACATAGGATAGATTCTTACACCAAACTGTATCCCTGCTTTAGCCTCATCCATATCAAAAGCACAGGCAATTTCACCTACAACATGATCCCATTTATTATAATTCATCAAGGCACGACCTAAGTTACCGGCTCCCACCAAGATAATTTTCTCATCAAAATCCACACCGAGTTCCGCATTAAAGATCTCTATCAAACGATCTACATCATAACCATATCCTTGTTTCCCTAAATTACCTAAAAATGAGAAATCTCTACGAATCGTAGTTGACTCGATATCTACAAACGTTGATAATTCTTTGGACATGATTCTTTGGACACCATTCTTTTTCAAGCGACGTAATGCTTTTAAATATAGCGGGTATCTTTGTAAGGTCGCTTTTGGTACTTTTTTAGTAGCCATGTCTCATCACTCCTAAAGATATTTTAGCATTTTTTTATACTTTGTGAAGATGTTAACAAATCTTTTAGAAAAATTTGTTTGTATTCTTTTTTCTCATAACAGAACGATCCAGTCTTTGACAAAGTACATCTAAATCCGGATAAAGTTTTTGAATCTGCTTTTCCATTAAAAAACCGATTCCTTTTTCTTTACCAAAGAACCACATTCCTCCATAGAAACAAACCGATAAAAGCCATCCAAGCCAAAAAGGAATTTGAAAGATCAACACGCTTACAACTAAAATCGCAACGGTAAAGGCTAATAAAATCATCAAAAATACACGTTTATATTCATAAACAGCATTTTGATAATAAGACTTATGCTCTTTTAAAAACTCTTGTACTTCATGATCTACATTCGTTGTTAATTCAAGATAACGCCAATTTTCTGGCCTTTTATGCTCTTTTTTTAACTGCATCAAATGCTGCATACGAAGGATACAAAAATACATTCCTTTATGATTTTCAAACCTTTGATATTTTTTATAATACAACTCCAATGTCTTTAAATAGTCGTTGTCTGAAACTCTTTGATAAATCATCGATTCTACCAAAGCATCTAAACGTTCTGTTAAAACATCCGAAAAGATCAATACATTATCTTTAGAACGTCTTTCCAGTGCTTTTAAAGCCCCTAAAAAATAATCAGCCATTTTCTTTTACATAAGCCTGCAAAGCTTTAGAAATCTGATCGGGACACGATGTAGGCTTTGTTCCACAAGTTACACCTTCCAGATTTTGCATAACTTCCTTTACTTCCCTTCCCTTTAACAGACGTCCTATACCTTTTAAATTTCCATTGCATCCTCCAATAGCTTCAAAAGACTGGATCACGCCATCTTGAATTTCAAAATGGAATTCACGAGAACATACACCTTGTGGTTTATAAACAAACATCATACACTTCTTCCTTTCCAACGATTCATTATAAGCTGGCTTAAAAGACCAATGCACAAGCCACTTACAATAGACAATGCCAGTAAGATTGGCAAAAACAACTGCATAAAAAACTGTTGATATATCCATGTAACCATCAAAACTTGACCGATACTATGAAAAGCTGCGCCTAGAATACTGATGCCAAAAATTGAAAACAATCCGCTTTTATACCCTATGCTCATGGCAATCAAAGCTAAACAAGCACCGCTTGCCGAAAGCCAAAAAGAAACAGAAAATAAAGTTCCCTGTAAAAGACTTGCCATAAAAACACGTAAGGCACTAACTAAACACATTGAACGAATTCCATACATCTTTAATACAAATAAAGCTGTGATATTGGCAAAGCCGATCTTGAATCCGGGAATGATCCAGGAAGTGGGCAAAAAACTTTCCAGTATCTGTAAAACGATTCCAATAGCACATAAAAAAGATAATTCTACAATTTTTTCTGTTTTCATTGTATCACCGTATCTTCCTTTGTGTCACCTTCGATTTGAATTACAGTTTCATTGGGCAGGCAAACAATCGGCACATTTGAATCCAAAACAAAACCCTGCCTGGAACAAAGATGATGTGGACTGTTTTCCTGCGTTACCCGAATGGCATGATCTTTTACTTCAATTTCTACTTTACCATTCGTACCATCCACACTGTAATGACCATCTTGATTTAAATCGATAGATAAGACTTTTTCTTCTTTCACATAAACATCGGCTTTATTAGCCTGGGTAGTCTGCTGCATCAAGAAAAAAAGGCTTAAAAAAGAGACAAGCATCAAAATCACGATCAAGATCCGGTCTGCTTTTGTAAGTTTCATATCTTACCCCAAAGCTGTATCTAAGATCATCATACAGGCAAATCCAAGAGCAAAGGCAATGGTGGCGATATTTGTATGTTTTCCTTGTTGTGATTGTGGAATCAATTCTTCCACGCAGACATATACCATAGCGCCTGCCGCAAAAGCTAATAACCAAGGCAAGATCGGTTGTAAAACCGAAGAAAATAAAATAGTTAAAAAAGCGCCTATAGGCTCAACGATTCCAGAAGCCGTACCCAAAATAAAAGATTTCATTCTAGACATGCCCTGTGAATGCAAAGGTAATGATAGAACGGCTCCTTCCGGAAAGTTTTGGATCGCGATTCCCATCGAAAGCGCTAAAGCTCCTTCAATGGTCAATGTGGTATCAGCTGTATACAATCCCGCAAAGACAATCCCTAAAGACATTCCTTCTGGAATGTTATGAAGCGTCATCGCAAAGAATAACTTTGTTGTTTTTTTCCATGAGGTATGTATTCCCTCTTCCTGATCCGAATCCACATGAATATGAGGTATTATTTCATCCAATATCAGTAAAAAGAAAATTCCCAGTAAAAAACCTACAGCCGTAACCAGCCAACTGTTTTGATGTAGACGTTCTACTTCTTCCATAGCCGGCAACAATAAACTAAATACACTGGCTGCGATCATTACACCAGCCGCAAAGCCAAGCATAAATTTTTCAACCAGTAAAGGAACTCCTTTTTTTAAAAAGAAAACGACTGCCGCTCCCAACATCGTTCCTAAAAAAGGAATTCCCAATCCTAAAATCACTTCTAATTGCATCTATATCTCCTTATGTTACATTGACATGGATTTCTCGTGTCACCGCATTTCCAAAACGATCCGATATTCGTACCGATACATCTTGCTCGCCTGCTGATGAAGGGTTAAATTCCGAGGCCGTTGAAAATGAAACTCCACTTAAATCACTTGCTTTTATATAAGCAGACCAATCCACGCTTTGTCCTGTTGAAACACTGATTTCCGAAGGACAAGACAATATAGTCGGTGGCTGTGTATCTTTGACAGAGATAGAGAAATCAATATCCCGATTCCCTGCATGAATCACAAAATCATACTGCCCGACAACCAAATAATCCATATTTTCCGAAGTAAACCGATTTTGTGTCTTTACGATGCCTGAACTCTTAGCCTCTACTTCCCAGTCATCGGTTGGATAATTTTGTGCATCTTTGATATATAAGGCAGCATTCGCATAAATATCCTGACCTAATTCAACTGTAAAAGTCTGTCTTTGTAAAGAAGGGCCAGAACAGCCTGTCAACAATAACAAACCCATAAATATCATACATAGTTTACGCATCTGAATCCTCCAAAAAAGGTTTTGCCATTTCTTTAATTTTTCCTAATCGATGTTTCATGCCTGATTTGGAAATAATTTCTCCATATGCCAGATAACATTGTTCACACAATTCATTCATACTGGCTTCCGGAAACTTTTTTCGTATTTCCATCACATGTCGTATCTTGGAAGAAATCTCTACTTTATTTTCATTTTTCTCCAATGCATAAATATAATCCAATTGTTTTTTACCTGCTTTTAACGCTTTCATTTCATTCGCCAATTCACAATTATCCAATCGTTTTAAATTATTGTAAAAATCACGTTGTATACGCGAATCTTCAAAATCGAATAAAGCCTGTGATGCATTACAAAGTTTTAAAAAGTCTGCAATTTTATCCCCTGCTTTTAAATAGACAATATAAGCATTTTTTCGACGTATCGTTTTGGCCGGCAAATAAAACCGCTGCATCATCTTTTGTATGCTTTGTGCCATTTGTTCTTCATGGGTGCTGATCTCACAATGATAATTTGTCGTCTTTGGATCATTGATGCTTCCACCTGCTAAAAAACACCCTTGCAGATAAGCTCTGGCATTTTTTTCTGAGCGCGTGTATTGAATCGGAGGTGCAAAATGCAAACCACTTTCGGTCAATATTTTCAAATCGGATAAAATCGTCTGCGCTTTATCATATACTTGAATACGATATACATTATTCTTTTTTAACTGCATCTTTCTGAGCACAGAAAGCCTTGGATCTACCTGATATAATTCTTTCATTCTTTGAAATACATGCTTGGCAATCGTTGCATTTTCCGTTTGAAACGATAAATACATCCCCTGCCAATTCATATGTAAAGAGGCGCGCATCTGTAATAAGGCACATAGCTGCGCTTTAGCGGCCAAGGTATCCAATACATCATCACAGATTTGTTTTTTTACCTCACTTGTAAATGACATACAAGACCTCCTTTTGTGCTAGTTATTATATCATGAGAATCATAATTGTCTTCTAAATTGAAACTTAAAGCGCTTTTAAAATCTCTTCTACAACTTCACGAACAGCTTTGGGATCATGACGAATTCGTCCTTTTTCATCAAAATAAATCATATTTCGCTTCAAGATTTTATAAGAATGATCTTCTTCTTGTACCTGAATTGGAAAAGAATGCATCTTTGCATATTTATCCAAAATAGATTGTGGAATATAACTTTGATCGACCACTACTAGATCTACCGGATCTTTAAATGAATGTCTTTCTATCGCCCGAATATGATCTTCCATGCTGTAACCATCTGTTTCTCCAGGTTGTGACATCGCATTACAAAAATAAATATGCGGGCATGTCGTTCTATGTATGGCATCGGCTATCTCATCGATGATCAAATTTGGCATGATCGATGTGTATAATGAACCAATTCCATAGATCAGGATATCTGCTTTTTCAATGGCTTGAATGGCTGGCAGATACGGTGTTACTTTTTTCTGGTAAAAAACATGATCGATACTGTTATCTAAAGTTGGGATATTTTTTTCTCCTCGAACCAAAGTTCCATCTTTCATCATCGCATACAATGTTACGATATCAAGGGTACTAGGAACAATGGTACCCTTGACTTTCAAAACTTTACTGATAGCCTGGATTGCTCCAATAAAAGAACCTGTCAAATTCATCAATGCCAGAAAAATCAGATTTCCCAGATTGTGTCCTCCGATATCTTTATCACCTTCAAAGCGATAATTCATCAAATCGCTAAACAAATGATTTTCATCATCTTGTGCCATTGCACAAAGCACATGGCGAATATCTCCAACAGCCGGCACATTGTAGATATCTCGGATACGACCAGTGCTTCCTCCATCATCGGCCACTGTCACAATAGCGGTAATGTTGACATTTTGGATACTTTTCATACCCATAAGCATACTTGAAAGACCTGTACCTCCACCAATAACTACAATATTTTTCATTCTTCATCCACTCCTATATCCCGATGCGATTTAAAACAGCGATAAGTATCCTTATATGTATCGTACAGCCAATTACAAATTGATACAGAACGATGTTGTCCACCGGTGCATCCTACAGCAACGATCATATGGTTTTTATTTTGTTGATCGTAACTTTCAAAGACAAAATCCGTATAATTCTTTAAACGTACAATAAAATCCTGTGTTTCCGGTTTATCCATTACATAGTTATATACTTCTTTTTGATTTCCTGTCTTATCTCGTAAATCTGGTTCATAAAATGGATTCGGCAAAAAACGGACATCGATTACCATATCCGCATCTAGCGGAACACCGTGTTTAAACCCAAAAGATTGAAATGTTAAAGTAAACTGACTTTTTTGTTGCATCTTAAAGCGATGACGGATACGTCTTGCCAAAGAAGCCGGTGTGATTTTTGTCGTATCTATATGTATCATATCCGGCGCACTGTCTTGTATTTGATCAAAAAGATCGCGTTCCATTTCAATAGCTTCTTCTATGGTAGTTGCCTGGCCTATGGCAATCATTGGATGATGACGTCTTGTAAATCGATATCGAAGCAATAATTCCTCATCGCTGCAATCTAAAAAGACGATTGAAATTGGCTCCGGCAGATTTTTAAAATATGTCACAAAATCTAAATAATCAATAGCACTAACAGATAAAGCCACATACTGATAATGCTCTTCTTTTTCCAACAAGCTCTCTAAATTTGGCAAAAGCTCTTTAGGAAAGTTATCTATACAATAATAGCCCATATCTTCTAAAGCATTCATAGCACTGGATTTACCAGCTCCGGACATACCGGTCACTAAAACTACTTTTTGTTTCATAAGGAAGCCTCCTTTTGTCTTTCATTGTATCATATCTTGCCCCTGACTTTCGTATTTTGTACAATATGGATAGGAGGAGAATATGCATCCTATTATCTTTTTGGACATTGACGGGGTATTACATCCCTTAAAAACAAACAACTGCCCTGCTTTGGACCATCATTTAAATCAAAAACTTGCCGCAGAACATAAAGATCCTGCTTTCTTAAAATTAAACATTTATTTTACAAATCTTGTGTATTATGGTTTTGATCATACTGCCTGTATGCTTTTAAAAAAGCTGGTCGATGAATTTAATGCACAAATTGTTTTAACCAGTTCATGGCGATTGATTTACTCCAGGCGTGAACTTTATTATCTTTTTAAAATACTGCATCTAGAGTACGCCTTTATAGGCACAACAAAAAAATCTACACCTCGTTTTCAAGTCATTCAGGAATACATCGACTTTCATCAAATTTATTCCTATATAATCATTGATGATGCCGATCTTCAAAAGTACTTTGAATATCATACGATCAAAACGATCAATAGTTTTTGCGACAGCGACTATTTAAAAGCCCGAAATCTGCTGTTACTTCAATATGCCAAAACACATTAAATGGCGATGGGCCAGTTTGATAATTTTATTATTGATCTTCTGGTTTTCCAGCAGAAACGCAAGCCAATCCACTATGCAAAGCGATTCTTTTTTATTTCTATTTCCCTTTCTACAAGAAGATACCGCACGCTTTGTGATTCGCAAGCTGGCTCATTTTACGATATATACGCTTTTAGGATTTTGCGTATATCGCTCATTTAAAGAACCATGTTCCATACGGGCTTTTGGAATAGCGATTCTATTTTGTTTTCTATATGCCTGCACCGATGAGTTTCATCAGTTTTTCATTGCCGGTCGTTCTGCTCAATTTAGAGATGTGCTCATTGACACATGCGGTGCTTTTGTAGGACAGTGTCTATCGTATATTTCCATGAAAAAGTGGGGATAACTTGTCAATTTTGGACCAAAATTGACTTTTTTTTATCAATTATGATATTGTTCTTCTGATGAAAAAGAGAAAAATTAGAACAGGCGCCCTCATTCGGATAGGCGGTGCATTGATTGCCACAGCTTTTTTGGTATCTTGTCTAATCGCTGTAATCTCAGGCATTTATAATGCGATTCATCCTGTCCGCTATATATACAGTAAGGAAAACACACTGCAGGTCAGTGTGCCTTATATCGTGGATGGAGAGGCTGCGGAAAAAAACATCAGCATTCCTCGCGGTACCGCTGTCCGCCTGTCTGAAAAAAAAGAGAATGAATCATCATTCCAATATGAAGGTATGCAGATCACTTTAGATAATAGCTATCTTAAAAATACACTGGAGGAATGTATTCAAATTGATACCATTTATCCACGAAGGCTACTTAATCTTCGCGAAAAAAAAGATGGTCCTTTATGTGATGAAGTCGTAAAAAAAGGTGAAAAAGTACATGTTTCAAAAATCGATATTGATGATTTGGATATAACAACTGGAGAAATTCGCTGGTATCAAATAGAAAAAGATGGACATAAGTATTGGGTCAATGGAAAATATGTAGAAACCGATAAAGACTTAGCTACCAAAAACTGGAACACAAACATTACTTATTCAACCTATTGGGATGCTTATTATGGAGATGGGTATTCCAAAGATGCTTATATTGATCAAATAGATTACAAACCTACACAAACAGCAAATTATACAGATAATCCATTATTAGAAAATTGTAATGCGGTTCATGTTTCATTAGAAAATATGATTCAAAATAAAGATTATTATTTGAATTTAAACAAAGAAACAGGTATCAATGCCTATGTTGTCGAACTCAAAGGAGATGCTGGCTATCTATGGTATGACTCTAAAGCAGCAGATGAGTATTTAAGCGATCCTCAACAGGCAAAATCAAATGCTTTGGTTACTATTAAAGAACTAAAAGCGCTATTCAAAGAATTTCAGGAACAAGGCTATTACATCATAGGACGTATCGTCACATTTAAAGATCAAATCTTTGCCCTACAAAACAGTAAAGAATCCATTACCGATAAAAATGGCAATCTAGTCATTCATAATGATGAATATTGGCCCAGCGCCTACTCTCGTAAAGCCTGGATGTATAATGTAGCCATTGCCAAAGAAATCGCACAATGCAACGTCAACGAAATTCAGTTTGACTACGTTCGCTTTCCGGATGGACTAAGCGCAAGCATGGACTCTATTGATTTAAAAAATACATATAACGAAAGTAAGACAGCCGCTTTACAAGGATTTCTACAATATGCCAAAGAAGAGTTAGAACCCTACCATGTCTATGTGGCAGCTGATGTCTTCGCATGGCCTTTAGTAGCTCAAGATGATCAAGATATCGGACAATTTTATCTAGCCATTGCCAATAGCGTGGATATCATCTGTCCAATGCCTTATTCCGATCACTTCTCAGCCGGCGCTATGGGTATTGAGGATCCAGGAAGTGAACCTGGCAAAGTATTAGAAGAATATACACAATTAGCTGCCAAAGAAATGAAAGAGCTCGACAATCCACCTGTTTATCGCTCTTGGATTCAGGCTTATGGAGATCTAAGCCCTGATGAAATCAAAGACCAGATCAAAGGCATCAATGATTCTGGCTATGAAGGATATATGGTTTGGTATGGATTTGGTAAGCCAGAAGATCTAGACACAAACAAAGCCGGTTATATTGATAGTACCCTACAAAAATAAGGACAAAGCGAAAAAACTTTGTCCTTTTTAAATTTCTAAATGATTCTTTTTCTTATATACATCAAAAAGTACAGGATGTATTGGCAAAATAAAGTTTCCAACCAACTCTACCACAACCGCATTAAATCCCCTTTTAAAATCAAAGACTCCATATCCTTCCTGATCCGGTTCAAATAAACCACTGATACCATAGAAGTTATATTCTGTATACCCTTGTTCAATTGCCTTTTGGATCATTGTCCACTGCAAAGCATACGGGGCTTTAAACTTTTTATAAGCATCATTAGAACCACTCATCAAATATACGACTTCTTTTCCATAAAAGATATACATTGCAGCTGCCAATCCCAATTGATGCCCATGTTCTTTTTGTAAAAGTTTGGCTTCTTCTTGTCGTTTATATAAAGACTCTAAATGCAAAGTGGCAGTATGTAAACGATTCTGTGAATTTTTAGAATGTAGATTTTCCTGCAGATGAAGCTTTGCTTGTTGAATGACTTCTTTTTCTTTTTCAATACTTTGACAAATATTATCTACATACGCATCAATATCCAGATATGCATAATATGCCTGTGCTTTATCTTTAAAATAATCGTATTGTTCTTGATAATATTCTAAAGAAAGTGATGAAAAATGTCTTCTTTCTCCAGTCATACTGACAAGATCGTGTAAAATGGAAAGTTCATCTCTTTCAAGCTTTCGCACTTTGATATTGTACTTTAATGAATTTTTTATATTTTGACGAGTCTTAGAAGGAAAAGACTTAAATACTTGTTCTTTGGTTTGATCCGTTAAATACAAAACAGACATCCATCGACATTGTTTGGTCATATCATAACCTTGTTTTAAAGGCAGATGCGCAAACCCCATTGCTTTATATTGATCTACAACTTCTAAATGATTCCATCCATCCGATACGATCTGCCCATCTTTATCTCTTTGTCGCAAAGGAATATAGGGATCCGTTTCCAGATATACACAGTTTTCTTTCTTTAAATACTTTTTCAATAACAAATAATACTCGTTTAGAACATTGAAATCTGTATAAAAAGGACCTCTAGGTATATAAGCATAATGAAACAATTTCATCAAAGGTTTTATCGCAACCAATGCGCAAACTTGAATCGTATTTTCTTTCATTCCGGCAATATATCGTACATCCCAGCCATCTTTTTTCATCTTTTCTCCTTCATAGCTGGACTGTAGAAAATTGCGACCATCAAATTGGCATATCCAATTTTCATAAACTTCTGTATTAATTTGCTTTAATTGCATATTATCGCCTTCTTTGGTATACACTGATATCTTAGACTTACAAAAAATGAATGTCAATCAAAAAAAAGAGGTTATCAAACCTCTTACATAGACTCTTGAATTGCCTTTGTCAATGCATCTAATGGCTCTTCTGTGTGTAAAGCACTACTGATCTTTACGCTACAATCTAAAACGTTCATATTCTTCATACTTTCCAACATTTTTCGCATCAGATTTCCTGACATGCTGGCCCACGATCCATTTTCCATGATCGCAACGGTACGATTTTGTAAGTTCAACATCTTTAAATGTTCCATGAAATCCTGCATTTTTGGGAATACACATGCATTATATGTACTGGAAGCCAATACGATATGTGAATATTTAAATGCTTCAGAAACCAGATAAGATGGATCTGTATTCGATACATCATAAACTACGACATCTTTAATTCCTGCTTGTACTAACTTAGAAGCCAAAGCCTGCGCCGCACTTTCGGTATGCCCATATACCGATGCATACGCAATCATAACACCTTTTACTTCCGGTGTATAAGTTGCCCAAAGCTGATGTTTTTCAATAATATATGAGAAGTTATTTCTCCAAACCGGTCCATGAAGCGGACAAATCATCTCAATATCCAACTGACTAGCTTTCTTTAAAAGATTCATTGTCTGCATACCGTATTTACCAACAATATTGGTGAAATAACGACGTGCATCATCAATCCAATCTCTATCAAAATCAACTTCATCATTAAACAATTTACCATCTAATGCACCAAATGTTCCAAATGCATCTGCCGAAAATAATGTTTTACTATATGTATCATAGCTTACCATAACTTCTGGCCAATGTACCATAGGTGCCATGACAAAAGTCAATGTATGTTTACCTAATTCTAATGTATCGCCTTCTTTTACAGCTTGTGTTTTACCTTCTACGGCAAAACCAAATTGTTCCATCATGGTAACGGCCTTGGCTGTCGCATAAATCTTAGCCTTTGGATAGCGAAGCATTACTTCTTCTAAACTTGCCAAATGATCTGGCTCTACATGGTGAATCACAATAATGTCTAATTCTTTTCCCTGTAGAACATGTTTTAAATTTTCTAAAAACTGTCCACAAACAGACCAGTCTACTGTATCAAACAATACATTTTTTTCATCCAGCAACACATAAGAATTATAAGAAACTCCTCTTGGAATCGGATGAATATTTTCAAACAGATTCAGGCGATGATCACTGGCTCCTACCCAAATCAAATCCTCTTGAACTCTACGAACGTTATACACAATCATTCCTCCCAATTACTTTTTAACATCTCAAAAAATATTTTACTTAGATTTATCTCAGTTTCAAGTCTAACTCTTTGAATACAACTTAAAAATATACTAGAAAAGAAATAAATCCTATTTTTTATTAACATTTTTATTTCTTAGAAGATCCGCATTAGATTTGTTTTAAAATAATAGTTAAAAAAATGCCAGACATCTCTAAAATAGAGATATCTGGCTAATGTGTAAACTTTTATTTACCGTATGTCTTTTTCAAGAATTTATCAGCTTGTACAATAAAGCGCTCATGATCACCTTTTCCAATACAAGCATCATCTTGAAAAGCTTCTACATAAAAAATAAGCTTTCTTCCATCCTGCTCTTTTAAAGTAGAGCGAATACAAATCCTGGCACCCAATGGACTGGCCTTATCATGACTTACATGCATCATGGTACCAACACTTGTCATACCTTCTTCCAAATCTAAAACTTGGCAGCTGGCCTCTTCCATCCATGCGATCATCTGTGGGGTAGCCAATACATCTAAAGAGCCACTTTTCATATGGGATGCCAAATGGGACTCTTCTACAATTCGTTCAATAGTTACAGTTTTTGACATTCTAATCTCCTTTTCATATAATACATTTAACATGGAAAAGATCAATTATCAACAAGATGATGCGACAATTTATAAAAAAGCAAAAACACGTGTTCTGATACATCTATGGCTTTCTTACTTACTGATGATTTTGTATTTTACAGGTGTCTGGTTTTTACTGCACTTAGACTTCTTCTCTATACAGGAAAGTCAGTTATCGAACACACTGCTTATCGTATTAGCAGCAGGACAACTCATTCTTTATTTGATATTGTTTTTAATGTTATCCGGTGGCTATAAAGTTTTTCGCATCTTTTATTGGATTTGTTACGTATTTGAAATAGGATTATTGGCCATACCAGGCTACTATTTGTTTGAAGATTTATCAAAATTCTTAGTGTATGGAACTCTGATTGGCTGTATGCTCATAAAGCTGATTTTTCTTTCCACACTAGGCAGTTATCTTAAACAAAACCAGTGGGCAAAAGTCTTCTTTGACTATGTGATCGAAATCGAAGAAGATGAATATGATCCACAAGAGGAAGAACTTTTTGAGCCTATTCGTTCTACATATCAAGAACCAGAAACCGAGATAGAAGAAGAGTATGAAGAAAAAGAACCCTATACCCTGCCACAGATTTCAATCCGTCTTGGTATTGCGGTTTATGCCAGCTTGATGATTTTTCCTATCGTGGTACAAATTTTCTCCAGCTTTTTTGTCAGCAACGATTTAAAAACCGTATTTGCGACAAAAGATATCTTCATGCTTTGTATAATCAGCGCTGTGATCTGGACCATACCTGTATTCTTTATGTATTACAATCATCCGGCCTCCAAAAAGATTTTACTTGGGTGTCTGTTGGCAGAAGGTATATCCATCGTGGCTTTCCTGCCTCGTTTTATCGGCTATATCACATCGAATGATTATCCAATTCGCGTATTTATTCTCTTTATCTTAGTGGATATCTTACGCTACATCATACTTTATATTGCACTTCGACCAATATCAAAACTTTAAGATTCCGGAATGGTCTGCACCAAGATAGGAAGGGACAACGTAATAGTTGTTCCTTTTTGTTCTTTACTTTCCAGTTGAATGGATCCTTTATAAAAATGAACGATGTGCTTTACGATCGATAACCCTAAACCCGTTCCAGAAATAACTTTAGATCGTTGTTTATCCACTCGATAAAATCGCTGGAATACTTTTTCTTGATCCTCTTCAGGTATACCGATACCTGTATCTTGTACCTTTAAAACCATATCTTTTCCCGATGCATAACAACATATGGTAACAGTGCCATCATATACATTATATTTTACGGCATTACTGATCAGATTTTCAAAAACACCTTCTATGTGTCCCTTATTGGCATATACATATAAATCTTGACAATCGACATTGATATTCAAGTTCATCTTTTCTTGTTGCACCTTAAAACGTTCTAAAAGTCCATTGACAACTTCACGAACCGATATATGCGTAAATGGTGCTTTATACTCTTCACTTTCCAGCTTGGAAATCATCAATATGTCATTGACAAGCTGTGTCATATGCTTTCCTTCTCTTGCCACATGTTCTAAACAGCGATCTACTTGTTTTGGATCGGTAATAGTATGGGTTCGAAGCAATTCCGTATAGCCCATGATAGATGTTAACGGCGTTTTTAATTCGTGAGAAGCATTTGAGAAAAACTCTTGACGAATTTGTTTTTGTTTTTCCAATTGATTTAAGTTTTCACCTATTTCCTCATTCATGGATTCAATAGCCACTGTAATCTCACTGAGTTCGGGATAATTATATTCGTCAAAATGTATTTTCTCTTTACCGATACGAGTAGTCCATATCGTTTGAGAAATTTTTTGCAGCGGCAATATGATAGATGTAGCCATCTTTTTAGATATAAACCATACGGTAGATAAAGCTACCAGAAAAGCTACCACAAAGCTTGGCATCAAAACAAACCAAGATTGAGAAATTCCTTGAAACGGAATGGCCAAACGAAAGATCTTCGCATTTTTGGCATCAAAAACTGCCGTGTATAAATAATTTTGTTTCGTTGTTTCCGATTTACGAATCGTACTTCCTTTTCCGGAATCCAGCGCTTGTTGCACTTCTTCTCTTTGTAGATGATTTTCATCAATATTTGATACAGTATTATCATAAATTACCGTTCCATCGGTTTGAATAATTGTCAATCGTGAATCATTATCCATCAAATACTGTCCAACATCTTTTTGATCTTCATCACCCATTTTCTCTATGATCTGTAATTCCTGAAACTGTTCACTGCGCTGATTTTCTAAAAAGACCATATATAAAACAGTATATAAAATACTAAATCCCAATAAAAAAGAGATTAAAAAAGTTATCATAAAAGAACGGATGATTTTCTTACGCATTAGAATCACCCGTGCTAAAACGATAACCTAACTGACGAACAGACTTTATGTAATTACGTCCGATGGGGCCTAATTTTTTTCGCAAAGAATTGATATGAACATCCAAAGTTCTCGTTTCTCCAACAAAGTCATAACCCCAAACTTGATTCAACAATTCTTCTCGTGAAATCGCTCTACCGGCATTTGATGCTAAATACTTTAAAAGCTCAAATTCTTTAAAAGTAAGCTCAATAACTTGATTTTCTACATGCACGATTCTTTGATCCACATCAATTCGTAAAATACCTTCTTCAATGACATCTGAATCTTTTTTGGTTCTTCTAAGCAAAGTACGAATGCGAGCTGCCAACTCTAAAACACTAAAAGGCTTGGTCATGTAATCATCTGCTCCCAGATCAAGACCCATTATTTTATCTACTTCCTGATCCTTGGCACTTAAAATAATGACCGGCGTTTCTTTATTCAGCTTTTTTTGTCGCATCTGCTTTAAAATTTCATATCCATTCATGCGCGGCAACATCAAATCTAATATCGCAAGATCAACTTTATGATCCAATAAATATTCATGCGCATCCGCTCCATTGTCAAAATCAACAATTTCATATTGAAAATTTTCTAACGTTAATTTTAATAATTGACGAATACTTTCATCATCTTCTACGATACATATACGAGTCAATTTACATTCCCCTTTTCCTGCTGATATTCTTTTTCATTTTATCATAAACACAAGAGGGCTAAAGTAAAAATCATGTAAACTCTGCTTCTATTTCTGTAAACTATGCTTAATTTTTCTCAATGTGTTATATAATTTATATTTTTTCGGATCTACGATATATTCAAAATCTCCAATTAATTCTACCACTTCGCCTTGAAAACCTTTTTTGAACAAATAAACTCCATAATCCGGAGCACTTTCATCAAAAATACCACTGGTGCCATACAAATTGTATCGATCGATATCATGCTCTATACAATAATTCATCATCTTCCAATGCATCGCATACGGAGCTGCAAATCGCATATACTTTTCATATACACCACTCATCAGACATAACACTTCTTTACCATAAGTAAAGAAAATACCGCTTGCTAAATCCAAGATCTGACCATCTTCCTGAATCATTTGATCCGCTTCTTCCAGTTTCTTTTTCAACTGGTCAACTTGTTCTTGGGCCAAATCCATTTTCTTTTGAATTTTAGGACTTTCCTGTTTTTCCAAACGTTTTCTTGAAGTTTCTACAATTTCTTCCTGTTTTTGAAGATCTCGTTTTAAATCTTTTTTATAATCCTCTAAATCTATTGTCGCATTTAAAAATTTTACATATCCTGCATCATGAAACGCATCATATAAACGATGATGATATTCATCATCCCGTCCTTGAAAACCCCTGCGCTCTCCTGTTTGTTTTAACACTTTTTCATAAACATCAATTTGATCTCGAGAAAGCTCATGAACCTGCACATTATATTTTTGTGCCTTTTTTATACTTCGTAGCGTTTTTCTTTCAAACTGTTTCAATAATTCTTCAGGTGTTTTATTCTTTAATGGAATCGTATAGATCCATCTTGGTTCTCTGCTTAAATCTATACCTTTTGTAAAACCTTCATGTTTGTATCCTAATTTCTTTAGTAAAGAAACTACATCCCGATTATCAAAATCACCTTTTATGACATTTCCATCTAAATCATGAGGTACATAGGGTACATAAGGATCTATATGTAAATAAATACAATGTCTTTTCTTTAAAAATTCAATCAAATGCTCATGAAAAAACACCACTTGTTTTTCATCTTTATAGTCCAAGAGCGGTCCCCTTAGTGCTTGAACCAATGTACCTTTCATAAAAATAGGAAGTACGGATAACATAGATCCTGCTATCACGTTTCCACTCTCATCCTTTATACCAACATAATACGTTGAAAATCCTTTTGCTTCACGCATTTTAGCCATATTTGAAGTTTGCCAAAAATTACATAATGGATGCGTAATGGCAAATGAATCAAATTCTTCTTGTGTCAATTCTGTAAATTCCATGAAACACTCCCCCTTTATATTTGATTTTACCATACAAAAAAGGGTTTCACATTTTATATAATTACGATTCTAATTATTCTTTATAACTCTCATTTTCTGTTGATAAGAAAACAGATGCCTGCGATCCACCTTGATTTATATCTTCTATCATCTGTTCAATAGACATTGAGGAATCATATAAGTATGCATTTGTTTTGTCAATATATGCAATATAAGAAAAATCGGAATCAAATGGAAATTCAAGTACATAACAATTTTCTTGTGATAGTTGATTTAAATGAACGTTATACGAAAACTCATTACTTTGTCTTTCTACATTAAACTTTGAAAAAATTGCATCTTCCGGATTCTCTTTACTGATCTCTAGACATGTTACCAAAGAAAAGCCTTTCGCATTTATTTCAGGGGCACTGTAATACGTCTTTCCATCCGCCGTTTCTTGAGAAATGTCTTCTACTTCTTCAATATTTGTTTTTTGCGCTAAAGCAGGTAAATTTACAAAAGAAGTCTTTGTATAATCGATATCAAATGTTTTTTCTATATTCTCTATCATCGTATTTAAGTTTGTCATAGATTCTTTTAAAAGAGGAATGGCATCATACTCTACTATCTGATCCTTATCTATACGCAATGTTCCACTTGCCGTATCCTGCAAAACAAAGTTTCCATCTTCCAATAGTGTCTGTGAATATTTCATATCATACACTTTAAAATCTGCATCTGTTGATTTCAGCTCTAAAGATTTTTCCTTTGTTCGACCAAGAGCAGCTTCACTTTCTGTTGTATATTGATATACGATATATGGCTGATCGTTTGAATCCATTTGAAAACTCAAACTGCATTCATACTGATCTTCATATTCACGAATTGTCACATCGGGCGTTTCTTTAGAAACAGCTAAGTCTCTTCCCTGTAATCCAATATGCCAATTTTTACCTATATTACTATTTGTCTTTAAATAGCTCTCAATTTGATCATAGGTGATCTTCCAAAAATCGAGCGGATTTTCTTTGGTACATGCTATACAACTTAAACCTAAGAGCATGACCAACAACAAATTTTTAAAAGCTTTCATCTTCTAA
The DNA here is from genome assembly GCA_902497095.1 of uncultured Faecalicoccus sp. Classification (GTDB taxonomy): domain Bacteria; phylum Bacillota_I; class Bacilli_A; order Erysipelotrichales; family Erysipelotrichaceae; genus Faecalicoccus. The sequence continues at coordinate 68,844 of CABVDD010000001.1, read as the reverse complement.
CCTTTCTCAAACACTAGCACACATATATAAAAAAGGATCAAAGTAACATCTTCGATCCTTTATAACATTGTTTTACTTTTTCAACAAAGATTCGTTCCAATGTTCATTTGGTTCAACACCTAAGAAATCAGCTACCGTACTGGCGATATTAGACAATCCCAAAGAATCATCTTGTTTTAATTCAACATCAGCACCATATACGATAAATGGTACACGATTTAATGTATGAGAAGTTTTCGCTTTGATAGGAGCGCCCTCTTTTTTAGGTTTGTCATACATTTCATCAGCATTTCCATGATCTGCTGTTACCAATAAGATACCATTGACTTTATCAACTGCTTTAATCAAACGTGCCAAAGCTAAATCAACAGATTCAACACCAATGATCGTAGCTGGAAGACTACCTGTATGTCCTACCATATCCCCATTTGGATAGTTAGTACGCAAGAAATCATATTGTTGGCTTTCAATAGCTTCGATCAGATGATCTGTAATTTCAGCAGATTTCATCCATGGACGTTGTTCAAATGGAATAACATCACTTGGAATCTCCACATAAGTTTCTAAAGCTTCATCAAATTTTTCAGAACGGTTTCCATTCCAGAAGTATGTTACATGTCCATATTTCTGTGTTTCAGAAATCGCATATTCTTTAATACCATGTTTACATAATTCTTCTGTCAAAGTGTATTTGATTTTTGGTGGTTCTGTCAGATATTTATGCGGAATATCCAAATCAGCATCATATTGAAGCATTCCAGCATACATTACATTTGGTTTACGTACACGATCAAACTTATCAAAGCTTTCATCGGTATCAAAAGCTAAAGAGATTTCCTGTGCACGATCACCTCGGAAGTTAAACAAGATTACACTGTCACCATCTTCAATCGTTCCAACCGGCTTACCATCTTTGGCAATGACAAACCCTGGAAGATCCTGGTCGATCACACCTAATTCTTTACGATATGTTTCAATAGCCTGTGTTGCATTTTCAAACTGACGGCCATCACCTAATACATGGATATGCCATCCTTTTTCAACCATACCCCAGTTTGCTTCATAACGGTCCATAGTAATTTGCATACGTCCACCACCGCTGGCAATGCAGGCATGGAATGTATCATCGTTAAGTCCGTTCATGAAATCTTCAATTTCGTCTACATATGTCAATGCACTTGTTTCTGGTACATCACGTCCATCAAGCAATGCATGTACACGAACTTCTTTAATTCCTTCTTTTTTGGCCTGTTCAATTAACGCTTTTAGATGATTGATATGAGAATGTACATTTCCATCACTCAAAAGACCGATGAAATGCATCGTGTGTCCCTTAGCATTTTCAACCAATTCTTTCCAAGTTTTAGATTCAAACATTTCTTTTGTATCAATATTTTCGTTTACAAGCTTGGCACCCTGAGAATAAATCTGTCCGCATCCAATCGCATTATGACCAACTTCAGAGTTTCCCATATCACCATCGCTTGGCAAACCAACAGCCAAACCATGCGCACGCAATTGTGTATGAGGGCATTCTTTCCATAATTTGTCTAAAGTAGGTTTATTGGCTAAGGCAACGGCATTTCCAAATTCACTGGCATTGATTCCGACACCGTCCATAACCACTAATATTACAGGTCTTTTATTCATATTTGTTCCTCCATTTTATCGACATAAATATACCACTAACCCGTGTTAAATTCAATGTAATATGCCCAGACTAACCGGCAATCCATCCTCCATCTACAACTAATGTATCGCCATTAATGTATTGGGAATCATCACTTGCCAGAAACAGCGCTGCTGAGGCAATATCTTCTGGCTTTCCAGGCTGTGGTGCTGTTGCCAAAACCTTTTGCACTCTTGCATATCCACTTTGATTTGGCATTCCCATCGAACTGGCAATTTCTGTCTGAATTCCTCCCGGTGCAATTGCATTGCATCGAATGTGCTCTGGTACATACATAAATGCCGTATTTCTTGTCATCGCAAGCAAAGCAGCTTTACTTGCACAATAAACAGCACCGGCTGCTGTACGCATACCACCAACACTGGCTACATTAATGATGTTGCCATATCCTTGTTCTTTAAATACAGAAATAGCTTTGCGCATAGCACACATCGGTCCATAAACATTGACCTTCATCACTTGTTCATACTTTTCATCTTGAACATCTCCTATAGCCGCCATATCATCCATGACTCCCGCATTATTCACCAGGACATCCAATTTCCCAAAATTTTGAACGGCTAATTCGATCATTTTTTCATTATCTTCTCTTCTGGAGACATCTCCTTGAAAAATAAGTACTTGTCCTTTCTGTGTTTTCAAACTTTCTTTTAAAGCCTCTAATCTTTCTTTTCTTCGAGCTACGGCAACTACTAAAGCTCCTTCTTTCACAAATAACTCTACGATGGCTTTCCCCATACCGGAACTTGCTCCTGTTACTACAATTGATTTACCTTCCAGACGCATTTTTCATGCCTCCCTTCTTTCCTTTATTATAACGCAACCCTAAACAAAAAAGCGCCCGAAGACGCTTATTTAATTTGCGGTGTAGCCTCTGCTTTATGACGACCCCACATTTTTTCACCTTTAGAATTCCACATACCGATACCCGTGATCGAACATAAGATCGAAAAAACCGGCACTAGGAAAATAAACCAACAATATGGAATATAGGATGCATCTACACTTAATACGCTCATTACATAAATAGTAGCTACACCCCAAGGAACGATCGGCGCACTTAAAGTTCCCGCATCTTCCAATGTCCTAGATAACACCTTACGATGAATACCCATACGATCAAATGCTTCTTCAAAAGTTTGCTCTGTGACGATAATAGAAACGATCTGTCCACCAGCTGCCAAGAAATTGACAACGTAACAATAAATCAATGTTGTAAATACTAAAACTACACGATTTTTGATAAATTTTAAAAGCACATTGCGCGCAATTACATCTAAAATACCTGTAGAAGTAATAACAGCACCCATGACCGAAGCCATCATAAAGATGCCCAAAAGTTCCATCATACTGGTAACTCCACCACGATTCAACATAGGATCGACAATAGATACTCCTGTTTCAATACTAAAGCCATTAAATGCATAATTCATTAAATCCACAAATCCGACGCCTTGAAAAATCATTGCGAAAACAGCACTGATCATAACCGTTAACCCCATACCTAAAATAGCAGGCATTTTAAAAACAGAAACTAATAAAACCAAAATTGCCGGAAGAATCAAAATCAATGACATATTAAAATGCTCTGTCAAAGTAGACATGATCAATTGTGACTGACTGGCATCCATAGAACCAGCGCCAAAGGCAAAGCCGGCAATTGCGAATAAAATGATGGCAATCAAAGCAGCTGGTAAAGTCGTATACATCATGGAACCAATATGATCGTATAAAGGAACTTTACTAACACCACTAGCCATATTGGTCGTATCCGACAAAGGTGACATCTTATCTCCCAGCCAGGCACCTGATACAATAGCACCTACAACTAAAGGAATAGAAATATCGGTTGTCATCGCAATACCTACCATGGCAAGCCCCATCGTAGCTACCGAGCCAAAGGAAGTACCCGTAAAGATCGAAGTTACACTACTTAAGATAAAAGCCAGAGGTACCAGAATCGTTGGAGAAATCAATTTCATTCCATAATACATCAAAGCAGGAACTGTACCAGAAGCCATCCAAATTCCTACAAGCATACCAACCATCAATACGATCAAAAAAGTTGGTGTACTATCCGCAATGACATTTTTAATTGTCTTTTCGATTTCATCCCAGGAAATTCCTAAACTTAGCGCTATACATACCGCAACAACGGCACCTAAGAAAATAGAGATCGTTGTGTTCACTCCTAAATTGATCAAAACGACCAATACCACAATGATCAATAAAAACGAAATTAGCGCAAATGCTGTTGTCGGTTCTTTTCGATTTCTTTTCATAACTCTCATCCTCTTTCTATTAACTCATGACATAAAAAGCTTAAAGCACTGTCCATCCTGGCTTTTCGATATTTCACAGAAGTAAAACGATGTTCAGCTCCGGATACGATCAACAAATCCGCTTTATCTCCATAAATTTCTTTTAACCTTTTGGAAACATCACAAGAAGCTGTAATATCTTGATCGCCATGAACTAAATTCACAGGCCCATTAAAACAAGCAGCTACCTTATAAGGATCCAATTGAAGACAATCTTTATAAAAATCAACAGATAAACGCAATCCTTCCACATCTGCATATCCTTTTTCTTCTATATCCGATACATCTTGTCCACAAAGATTTTTCTTACGCATATTGTAGATAAGATCTAAAGCCGGACACCATAGACTTAACGCCTTAACTTTATCAACAGATAAACCGGCAACCATACTTGCCACACATCCTCCTAGAGACAATCCATGTAAGGCAATACGCTTGGTATCTACAAAAGGCAAAGCATACACATAATCTAAGATATCTAAGCCATTTTGCACCTCTTTAGATACCGTGATATCTTCAAAAGTGCCATCGCTTTCACCACTTCCCACAAAATCAAATCGTACAGATCCAATTCCTTTTTCACAGAGTTTTCTAGATAATTCTGTATGTACAAAATTAATTTCATTACGATCATCTTGAAATCCATGAAACAAAATCACAAACGGGATCTTTCCTTCTATGTCATCTGGAAGATGCATCATACCACGCAAGGTATAATTCATACTGGTGATTTCTACATATTTTTCCATAGTACTCCCTTCATTAAATATCTATTATTTTGCGCCAAAACTTCATTTTTGTCAATAAAATGTGTATACATGTTCATATTTTGTGAACATATTCTATAAAAATCTCTCTGAATTTGTATTTTTTAAGAAAATTAAATTTTTTTGTATAAAACGCCTTTACTTAAAGGAAGAGTCCGAAAAGGCCTTGATTTAGTCCTTGTTTTTTTATGTAAAGTCGGTATACTAGAAGTACACGTAATACAAATGGTTGAATGTTCAACTATTTCAAAATAAAAAGAAGGAGTATGTATCATGAAAGTTATCAAACGAAGCGGCGAAGAAGTCATCTTTGACGTTCAGAAAATTGAAAATGCAATTCGAAAAGCCAACAAAGCAACCTCTCATTCTCAAATGAGCGAAGCCACCATCTTAAAAATCGCCAAACAGGTGGAAGGCCAATGCGAAGCGATGAAACGCAGTCCTAGCGTAGAAGAAATTCAAGATATGGTCGAGACTGCTATCATGAAAGAACAATATTATTCTGTAGCTCACAACTATATTACGTATCGTTATGAAAGAGCTTTAGTTCGTAAAGCAAACTCTACCGATCAACAAATTTTAAGCTTGTTGGAAAGAAACAACGAAGAAGTTAAACAAGAAAACTCCAACAAAAATCCATTAGTAAACAGCGTACAACGCGATTACATGGCCGGTGAAGTGTCCAAAGATATCACAAAGCGTTTTTTATTGCCACAAGATATCATTGAAGCTCATGAACAAGGTTTGATCCATTTCCATGATTCCGATTATTTTGCCCAACATATGCACAACTGCTGCCTGGTAAATTTGGAAGACATGCTGCAAAATGGAACTGTTATTTCTGAAACCATGATTGAAAAACCACACAGTTTCTCTACCGCATGTAATATTGCCACACAAATCATTGCTCAAGTGGCAAGCTCTCAATACGGAGGGCAAAGCATCACATTATCGCATTTAGCTCCATTCGTGCAAATCAGTCGTGAAAAAGCACGTAAAGAAGTTAAAGATGAATTTGAAGCCATGCAAATGGAAGTTAACGAAGAAAAAATCAATCAAATCGCCGAAATGCGTGTTCGTCGTGAAATTGAAAAAGGTGTGCAAATGATCCAATATCAAGTCATCACCTTAATGACAACCAATGGACAAGCCCCATTCGTTACTGTTTTCATGTACTTAGATGAAGTTGAAGAAGGACAGACACGTGATGATTTAGCTTTGATCGTAGAAGAAGTCTTAAAACAAAGAATGCAAGGTGTAAAAAACGAAAAAGGCGTTTGGATCACACCAGCCTTCCCAAAACTGATTTACGTTTTAGAAGAAGACAATATTCATAAGACAAGTAAATATTATTATTTAACAGAGTTAGCTGCCAAATGTACCGCAAAACGTATGGTGCCAGACTATATCTCTGAAAAAATGATGAAACAATTAAAAGTCGATCAAAACGGAAACGGACAATGTTATCCATGTATGGGATGCCGTTCTTTCTTAACTCCATATGTCGATGAAAATGGAAAACCTAAATATTACGGCCGTTTTAACCAAGGTGTCGTAACGATCAATCTGGTTGATGTCGCATGTTCTTCTAAAGGAGATGAAAAACGCTTCTGGAAAATCATGGATGAAAGACTGGATCTTTGTTACAGAGCATTAATGTGTCGCCACAACCGTTTAAAAGGTACACCGAGTGATGTTGCTCCTATCTTATGGCAAAATGGCGCTTTGGCTCGTTTGGAAAAAGGAGAAACGATTGATAAACTTCTATACGGCGGATATTCTACCATTTCCTTAGGTTATGCCGGACTTTGTGAGTGCGTACAATACATGACCGGTGTTCCTCATACAGAAGAGCCAGGTACAAGCTTTGGTTTAAAAGTTATGCAATATTTAAACGATGCCTGTGCTAAATGGAAAAAAGAAAACAATATGGACTTCTCATTATATGGAACACCAATGGAATCTACAACTTACAAATTCGCCAAAAAACTACAAGACCGTTTTGGAATCATTCCAAAAGTTACAGATAAAAACTATATCACAAACAGCTACCACGTACATGTAACCGAAGAAATCAATGCATTTGATAAATTAACATTTGAAGCACAATTCCAAAAACTATCACCAGGTGGTGCTATCAGTTATGTCGAAGTACCAAATATGGAAAACAATATTCCAGCCGTTCTTGCGGTCATCCAACATATCTATGACAACATTATGTATGCTGAGCTAAATACCAAGAGCGACTATTGCCAAGAATGTGGCTATACTGGTGAGATCCAAATCGTAGAAGATGAAAATCATAAATTAGTTTGGGAATGTCCAAACTGCGGAAACCGCGATCAGGAAAAAATGAATGTAGCTCGTCGTACCTGCGGTTACATTGGAACACAATTCTGGAATCAGGGACGTACACAAGAAATCAAAGAACGTGTACTTCATTTATAAAAAAAGAGAGAAAACTCTCTTTTTTTATCTATTATCCTTTATAATAAAATCAAAAGAGGTAGAAATATGAACTACGGAAATATAAAATACTACGACATTGCCGATGGTCAAGGAGTTCGCGTAACTTTATTCGTTTCAGGATGTACCAACAAGTGTCCTGGTTGTTTTCAACCAGAAACATGGGATTTTGATTATGGACAACCTTATACAAGTCAAACAGAACAAGAAATTTTAGAAGCATTAAAACCCGACTATATCCAAGGTTTGACCCTGTTAGGCGGTGAACCCTTTGAGCCTGAAAACCAAAGAGAATTGGTTCATCTGGTCAAAAAAGTAAAAGAAAAGTATCCTGAAAAAGATATTTGGTCCTATACCGGATTTGTATTAGACCAAGATCTTTTAGAAGGCGGCCGAAAACATTGTGAAGTTACAGATGAAATGCTTTCTTATATTGATGTCTTGGTAGACGGACCTTTTAAACAAGAACTCAAAAACATTTCTTTGGCTTTTCGTGGCAGTGAAAATCAAAGAGTTATTGATTTAAAAAAGAGCTTACAAGAAAAAGAAGTTATCCTGTATTTAGAATAACTTCTTTTTTTATAAACTATTTTTAAAGATCTGTAAGACATCCTCTTTATATAAAGTTTTAAATCCTTTAATTTTTCCACCTTTATCTCTTATGCAACTATCTGCCATTTCATCTAGCTTCGAATCATCAATTCCAACCTCTTGTAAAGTAGAAGGTAAACCTAATGTCTTGTACAAAAAGTTTTCCGTTTTTTCTATCGCCTTATTCGCAATCCAGAATTCATCTTTGGAAGCATCCAAGCCCCAAACTTCAATTCCGTACTTTTTAAAGCGAGACACTGTCGTCTCATCTAATACATAACGCATCCAACGAGGCGTTATTATAGCCAAGCCTACACCATGTGTAATATCATAATAAGCACTTAACACATGTTCCATTCCATGACAAGACCAAGTCATGGAATAGCCCGTCTTCAACAAACCATTTAAAGCCATGGGAGCTGCCCACATCAAATTAGCTCTGGCACTGTAATTTGTAGGCTCTTGTATGGCAATCGGTCCATAATGTATACATGCTTTCATAGCCCCAATGGCTAAACCATCTTGGACATAAGCATCCTCTACATTGGTAAAAAATTGTTCCCAAAGATGAGAAAGAATATCGGCTGTACCAGCCGCTGTCTGCATCGGTGGTACGCTGTATAGATTTTCTGGATCCAAAATAGAAAGCACAGGACATAAAAGATCATCATGTAAACCTATTTTTTGATGCGTTTTCATATTGGAAATCACCGCCACATTATTCATCTCTGATCCTGTAGCGCTCATTGTAACAACACAGACAACCGGCAAAGCACGTTGCACTTTAGCTTTTCCAATCACCAAATCCCAAGGATCTTTATCATAAAATGTAGCAGCCGCGATTGCTTTTGCACAATCAAATGTACTTCCTCCCCCAATCGCCACAACAAGTTCAATTTGATGTTCTTTACATAAATCAGCTCCTTGTATGACTGACTCAATTTTTGGATTTGGTTCTACTCCAGACAGTTCAAATACCGTACACTCTGATAATTCCTGCATCACTGTTTCATAAATACCATTTCTTTTGATGCTTCCTTTTCCATACACCAACAAGATTCTTTTCCCAATCTGTGGAACATAAGTATGAATCTTTTTCATACTACCTTTTCCAAAAAGAATACGTGTCGGAGAATAAAATTCAAAATTATTCATCGTAAATCTCCTTTTTTCTCATTGTATCACAGAAAAAAAGCAGGATACGCAAGCTTGCATATCCTACTATTGTTTCTGCTCTTAATTTCCTAAATATTGGTGACCATAAGCATTGGCTGCCAAAATCGCATTGTATGTGGATTCTTCTGTTACTTCAAATGGCATATTATGAAGGGTATCATTTTCGGCTGCAGCAGCTTTGGCAACTGCACGAATCTTATCTTCAGTAATCTCTGTTACACCCAACTGTTCCAAAGTAACCGGTAAACCTACACTGATACAGAATTCAATAATATCTTCCAATTCATCCAAAGGCACATTTTCCAATACCAACTGAACGATGGTTCCAAACGCCACTTTTTCTCCATGATACATGGAATGACATTCTTCTAAAACAGTTAATCCATTATGAATCGCATGTGCTCCAGCCAGACCACAAGATTCAAAACCAATTCCTGATAATAATGTATTGGCTTCTACGATCTTTTCTACTGCTGGGGTAAGCGCTCCTGCTTCTAAAGCTACTTTAGCTTTATAACCTTCTTCCATCAGGGTATCAAAACAAAGCTTTGCCAAAGCATAGGCTGCATTAGTTGCCTTGCCATTTGCACAAGTTGTCGCTTCACTTTCAACACAAGCTCTGGCTTCAAAATAAGTAGCCAAGGCATCTCCGATACCAGCCATCGTCAAACGAACCGGAGATTTGGCAATGATTTCTGTATCTAGAAGTACAATATTTGGATTTGATGGTAAGAACAAGTATTCTTGAAAGATGCCTTCATCGGTATAAATAACAGATAAGGCACTGCAAGGCGCATCTGTACTGGCAATGGTCGGACAAATGATGACTGGTGTTTTCTCATAATACGCAACCGCCTTGGCTGTATCAAATATTTTTCCTCCACCAACACCAATCACTAAATCACATTGTTTTTGTTGAACAATGGCTTGAATTCTTTGAATTTCATTATATGAGCATTCTCCATTGAACATTTCAAATTCGCAAATACAATCTTCTGTTTCAAAACCATCCAGAATATCTTGCCCATTTCTTCTAAAACCGCCTGCACTGATTAAGATCAAAGCTTTTTTACCTAAACCAGCTGCATATTTTCCAACGTTTTTGATTTCTCCCGGACCTTGAATATATTTACCGGGACTAAATAAGATTTTTGTCATTATAAAGACCTCCTAATCTCATTTTATCAGATTTAAAAAACTTTGAAAGCGGTAACAAAAAGAAATGGTATCTCATCTATTTTCAATCAAATGTGTAATATTATTAATAATCACCGCCTGAAATCCTTAAATATTCTTCTAAGGTCAATCCGGAAGCATATATCGCAGATGCTTGATCACCTATATATCTTAAATGCCATGGCTCTGCCATATATCCTGTTACAGATTCTTTTCCAGAAGGATAACGAACTATAAAACCATATTCATGGGCATGTGCCGCAATCCAATTTACTTCGGGTGTAGTCTCTACTAAAGTTCCATTACTGTGTTTTAAATCAAATGCTAATCCAGTCTGATGTTCCGAATAGCCAGGTCTAGCGGAAAAACGATCAGCTTGTGTTTGTCCATAACTATTGACGTAATTATTATATAAAGAAGCCTGATAATTATAACTTCTATAGCCACTGTAATAACTACTAATCGCATAACCTTGACTTTGCATATCTGCTATTAACTGTCGAATCTTTGCCCCTGCTTCTGGATTTTCTTGCGGTGCATAATTGGCCGGTAAGCCATGTTTTTTATTGACCACCATAATCCCCTGATAATAATATGGCCCTGATCCAATAGATTGATTTTCCTCATTTTCTAAATCTTTATTTTGTGACGAATTAGATACAGCTGATACATTTTCGTTTTGAATTCTTACAGTACATTCTTTTTCCAAATTGTTTTTATAAATATCCGATGCGACAACTATCATCTTATAGTCTCCCGGCGTTGAAAAATCAACTTCATCTGTTTTGTATTGAATAGATGCCTTACTTAAATCTTCCACAACAAAATAACTTGAAAAATCAAAATTTTGATTAGAGCCTAATGGGATCTCTATCATATCGGAAAATTTTGTAAACTCTGGTTTTGCCGTATCTTTTACTTGAATCTGAATCAAACCCGTATGTGGGATAAATCCTGTAGAGTATGTCACTTTACATTCATAATCGCCTACTTTTGGATACTCTTTATCTTTTTCATTTTTGATGTCCGATAAATCTATTTTAAAATCTTTTATGCGTTTTAAATCCTCTTTAGAAAAAATATCTTCTTGTGAGATTGAAATTGATTCTCCATATTCAAAATTAAAATTCTGATGAATAGTACACGGCTGATTAAAAAACCAAATACCTACACCAATACTAAGCACCAGAATTAAAGATACACTCCCAATTATTATTTGTTTCTTTTTCATAACCATTCTTTCTTTGATTCCATTATATCACAGCGTTCTCTTGGCAGCTTGAATGCACAGCTGTTATTGATGTAGTATTCCAATACATCTTATAGCTCTTTTAAAATTGCAACAGCAACTTCAATTCCCAAAAAATCTGATTCGTACATTCGCCATTGTCCATAGACAACACCTTGTCTCCATTTAAAATCTTTTCGAGCAAATCTTCTTCCTATAAAATCTGATTCAGCAATCCCAATAGATTTAAATACGCTATAAATTGAAAAAATACAAATTTTTCCAAACCTATTTAGTTCTATAGATCCTGTTTCTAAATTGTTGAAACTATAAATAAAGTTTCCTAATTTGGTTTCCCTGTAATGCTTATTTTTAGCATCTTTAACAAGGACTTCTCTGTCATATTGTTTTCCTTTCGGGCTAACTCCTTTATTTACAGTAAATGCCATAAGAGAATAGTCTCTAATTTCAGGAGCTTATCCATTCCTTATGCTGTTTCCAAGCAATATAAGATTCTATTTCTTTTCAGGTGATAATTCTTGTGCCTTGAAGGTATTATACCCTTCATAAGCATAACTTGTATCGATTCCCTTCATAAAAACTTCACGATTATCAACTTGTTTTGTTAAAGCCTCTTTCAAAAGCATCTTAATTTCCATATCCCGAACTGGACTTCTTTCGATCGCAAACAAATAATCTTCTTGATTCACTTTGCTCCAGTCAATAACCTGATTCAATTCTTTTTTAAGTATAATATCCAGCCAGATTCGCATACTTCTACCATTGCCTTCTCTAAAAGGATGGGCTATATTCATTTCTACATATTTTTCAATGATTTCATCAAAATTTGATTGTGGCCTTTTACTTATATTTTCTAAAGTTTCCTTCAAGTACATCACCGAGGCAAAACGAAACGATCCTTTTGCGATATTCTCATCTCTTATTTTTCCCGCAAAATCGTAAATATCTTCAAAAAGAAACTTATGAATATACGCAAGGCCTTTAAAAGTACCTGCTTCTATCGTTTCAAGTAAGCCTAAATCAAAAAGTTGCACTGCTTTCTTTTTACTTATTTTTTCTTCTGCATGTGCCAGGCTCAAAGAATTTGTAATATTTAATTTATTCTTTAATGTCATTTTGTATTCTTTCAATCAAGCAGTTTTCCTTCTTTATAAGACCAGTACAAATAACTTGGATTACTGTAATATACACTAGATTCAAAATACGTAATTTCATCTATAATGAATGAAGAAAACACATCACGTATAGACTGAATTAAAGAATTATTTTCTTTGTCTACTGATAAGATTAGAGTGGAATACACTTTTCCTATAGAAGTATAACTAGGAATTTTAAAACTACAATTGGTAATTGTATCATAAGTACCCATTCTAATTTTATACTTCTCTATCCATTCGTCACTAACTTGTTCAAATGATAAAGAATGATTAACAGCAGCATCTTCTAATTCATTCATCAATTGTTTATTTGTAAGTTTAGAAACTATGTCCCCTCTATGATTTTTAGTTTTTCGCCCAATAAATTCAATAAGTGAACAAACATAAAATATATTATCATTTATCATTTCTAGTTCCTGCATTCTATCTTTATCCTCTTTTATAACTCATTCACAATTCCTATGAATACACTATATATTATTACATTTTATTTTGCACTCCCATTTTAAAATAAACCGTTACTAACATTGTCATAAAGCAGATCGATCCACCAATAAAATTGGATATTGGTTCTGCCATAAACACACCCATTGCTCCAAAGCCTATATGAGGTAATATAAAAGTCAAAGGTACTACGATCACTACTTTTCTTAAAAGTGAAAAGAAAATAGCTTGTTTCTTTTTATTTAGTGATTTAAATACAGTTTGTCCGCAATATTGGAAAGCTTGAAATACAAAGGCAAAGAAATAAACATGCATCGCCGGTATGGCAATTTGCAAAAGATCTGGTTCACTATTAAAAATGTGAATAAAAAACTGTGGAAATAAGATGATAAATAACCAGGCGATAAGAGTATAGACAACTCCTGCAAAAGTTATGATTCGAATGGCTTTTTTAACGCCTTTATCATTTCCAGCTCCATAATTATAACTAAGTATCGGACTTGCACCATCGCCTATGGCAAGTACTGGCACTTCTAATATCTGACGAACGGAATTAATGACAGTCATGCAGGAAATGTAAAGGTCAGATCCAACTTGCGAAAGCATGCTGTTGCAGGCAATCTGCACCAGGCCATTTGTACACTGCATCACAAAGCTGGAAGATCCTAGACTGATCACATCTTTCATTTCTTTCCATTGAAACTCTACTTCTTTTAAACGATGCAGCTTTAATTCGGGTGTATTGCTCATCAAAAATCGAAGAACAAAAATGGCAGAGATAATTTGTGATAAAACAGTCGCAATAGCTGCACCTTCCACCCCTAGACCAAAGCCAAAAATAAAGATAGGATCCAAGATAATATTCGTAATGGCACCAATAAAAATTGTCATCATGCCAGTACTGGCAAAGCCTTGTGCATTGATAAAAGGATTCATGCCTAAGGCAATCATAGAAAAAATTGTACCCATAAAATAAATTCGCATATATGGCAAAGCGTATTGAATCGTCGTGTTGCTGGCGCCAAATATATATAATAAGGGCTTACTGAAAAGGATTCCTAAAATTGTTAATACGATAGCTGTAAAAATCAACATATAAAAAGAAATATTCATAATGCGAGAAGCTTTTTCTATATTTCTTTTTCCTCGTTCTATCGAACATAAAGGAGCTCCACCTGCCCCAAACAGATTGGTAAAGGCTGTAATCAATGAAATGATAGGAAAACAAAGTCCTACACCACCCAAAGCGACTACACCAATTCCTTCGATCTTACCTATGTAGATACGATCCACGATGTTATACATCAAGTTTAAAAGCTGTGCCACTAACATAGGAGCAGCACACATTACAATATTTTCCAAAATTCTTCCATTCGAGAAATCAACTTGTCTATTTTTCATAATTTAAATTATACACCTGAAAAAGAGAAAGACTGTATAGATTTTAAATACTCTATACAGTCAATTTGTGAATATACTTTTTATTTCAATTCATTGGTATGGTGTGCTTTTTCCGCAATGCGCCAATCGTCTTGATATTTACTTAAACAATCTACAAACCGTTTGGCAATATAATGTGGTCTGGTAATGGCAGAACCAACTACTACCGCATGACAGCCAATAAAAATACATTTCATCGCATCTTCCGGTGTATATAAATGTCCTTCCATAATGACTTTGGCATCATCTCCAACGGCTCGACACATATCCGCAACCATGCGATAATTGGCCCCTTCAATATTTTCTGTCTTCTTTGTATAACCGTATAAAGTAGGGGCTACGATTTCAGCACCATTTTGAGAAGCATGTATAGCTTCTTCGATATTGGAACAGTCCGCAAAGATCAAATGATTTGGATATTTCTTTCGAACTTGTGGTAATAAATCCCAAGCGATAGTTTTTTCATGCGTGATTTGTGATGTGCAATCCAATGCGATAATATCAGCGCCAGCTTCAACGATCTCATCCACCTCTTTCATGGTCGGTGTAATAAATACATCCGTATCATCATGCCAGACTTTATATAAACCGATGATTGGTAAACCAAGATTGGCTTCTTTGACTTGTCGTATCTGTTCCGGTGAATTTAAGCGCAAACCAACGGCGCCGGCCCATTTAGCACATTCAGCCATTTTCACTACCATATCCGGTGTATAGATTGGTTCATCCTTTTGGGTTTGACAAGATACGATCAAACCACCTTTTAATTTTTCTAATACTGCAATTTTCTTTGGATCTGTAGTTTTCATTTGTCATCCTCCTAAATCAATTTAAAATGTTTTAAAGCGTAAACTACGCCATCTTCTTTTGCCGTTTTTGTAGTATAAACACAACAATCTTTTACAGACTGTAAACCATTGCCCATCGCAACACTTAAACCCACGGCCTGTAACATATCAAGATCATTGCCACCATCTCCAAAAGCCATAGCTTCTTCTACTTTCAGTCCATAAGCTTTTAATACCCCTTGTACAGCCTTGCCTTTTCCACCATCCTTCGGAATCAAATCACAGGCATAAGGCCACCAGCGAACGATTTGAATATGTTTTGTACCTTGAAGAAGTCTCTCTTCCTGTGTTTCTGGTATAGCGGCCATCATTTGATATACCGGTTTGTTCAAATATGATGAAAAATCGTCAATATGATGAATCGAATGTCTGGCAATCGTAAAATATTCATCCAACATTTTTTCATGTCGATCACAAAACATAGAATCTTGATGACAGGCAACCATAGCTTTACCCATCCGTCTGGCGTTAGCATAAACGATTTTTACTTCATTGGCATCCATTTCATGATCATAAAGTACTCTTTCATGATCAAAACAATACTGCCCATTAAATGAAATGGCACCATCAAATTCGACACCTGAAAATTTAGGCAAGGCAAATTTCGGCCTTCCGGATGCCAGAAAAAGTTTAATTCCTTTTTGCCGTAGAGTTCGTAAAGCCAGCTTTAATTCAGGACTTAAATCTTTCTGTTTGAGCGGAAGCAAAGTTCCATCAATATCAAAAAATATGATCTTAATCATTTTCTATCTCCTTACAAATTTTAAAGTTTTCCGGTATTCTTTCGTTCTTTGGATATGTATCCATATATACTTTTGAAAAAGACGATAAATTTGACCAGGTATAAAAAGCCCTTGTCTTTAATTTAGTATGGTCTATCAACAAGATACTTTTTCGACTGCGCATCTGTACTTCTTTTTTGATCGTACCTATATGCATATCAAAGACATACGCTTCATCTTCTTGTACACTGATGCCATTGGCCGTTAAAAAACAAAGATCAAAGCGAAACTGTTTCAATAACTGTGTAGTCATTGATCCAAATGAAGAATCATACTTTTTAGAAAACTCGCCGCCCAGTAAATACACATGTCCTTTAAAATCCAACGGCAATCTTTCTAACAGGTATGTGTTTGTCGTAACCAGCTCTACATCTTTATGTTTTAAGCCTTCTAATAAATAGACTGGTGTTGTTCCCGCATCAATAAAAATACAATCCCCATCATGTACTTCTTCTATTGCCTTATGACAAATTATTTTTTTCGCATCTTTTTGTGTATCTTCTTTAAACTGCACAGCCGGTTCATTGTATCGCGACAACAAGACATCTGTATCTACAAGACTGGCACCGCCTCGTACACGTAAAATGCGTCCTTGTTCTTCTAACTCTTGTAAATCACGCATAATAGATGAACGAGATACTTGAAAACGTTTCATTAAATCCTGGATCGACACAAATGAATTTTTATGAAGTAGATCCATGATTCGAACCATTCTTTCTTCTGTTAACATCTTATCCTCCTATTTTGACGTATATGTTCTTTGTCTTTCCATACGCAACAAAAGCATTTAAAGTTTCTTTTTTCATCATGGGATAGGATGCATATGGATATACTTTATTTAAATTTTCCCATTTGTTTTTTCCTAAAGAATGAAAAGGTAAAAGATCCACTTCTGAAAATCCCAAACGAGATGCCTGATCGATCGTTTTTTCAATCTGATCTTCATTAAAATTCCAAATCACCGGCATACGAACAATGACTTTTTCAGGACAATGATGAGATAGATATAAAAAGTTTTTCTGAATTTGATCAAAATCTGCACCTGTTACTTTTTGTAATGTTTCAGAATTTAAATGTTTACAATCCATCAAAAACAAATCAATATAAGGTTCCACTTTTTTTAAATGTTCCAAAGGATAGTTTCCTGTTGTTTCTAAAGCTAAATAATAGCCTTTTTCATGAAGTGTACGAATCAACAAAAAAACTTCATCAAACTGAAACAAAGGCTCTCCTCCAGAAAGTGTCACACCACCATTTGACTTTTGATAATATCGATCATCTTTTTGTACTTCTTCTACAATTTCTTCTATTCCCATCCACTTACCCGATATTTCTAATGCTTCTAGAAGACACGCATCCACGCAAAGAGCGCATCCATCACATACATTGCGATTTAGTGTAAACTCTGGTTGAAAAGAGATTGCCTGTTTTGTACAAACTTTTAAACACGAATGACATCGTACACATTTATTTTCTTTATGCATCAAAACAGGATGTACATCCCAAGTTTCAGGATTGGCACACCATGGACAATGTAAGCTGCATCCTTTTAAGAAAATCGTAGTACGAATTCCTGGTCCATCATGCGTCGCAAAACGTTCAATATTGGATACACTAATCATATAAAGTCCTGCTTAATAACTCATCTTGTATATCTCTGGTCAAATTTACAAACACGGCCGAATAACCGGCCACTCTAACAATCAGATCTGGGTATTTCTCTGGATGTTTTTGCGCATCTTCCAATTGTCCGTGATCTACTACCGTAACCATCAATTGGCAACCACCATTTTCAAAATATGTCTGAAATAAAGCCTTCACTTTTTCCTTATCTTCATGCATCATACGAGGCGTAAATTTAATATTTTGTACACTGCCGCCATGATACTTCGCATCAAAATGAACCAATGAATTTAAAACAGCTGTTGGTCCAGATTGAGCAGCACCTCCTTGCGGGTTGTTAGCCGGATTCATATACACCCCTTTATTTCGTCCATCCAGACTGGCATCGGTTTGATGTCCCCAGTCTGTATTCGTTTGATTATTGGAAATAACGATCAAATAATAGCCTAATCCCGCATCGATTCCTCGTTGTCGTATACCCTTAGCTACATATTCATAACAACGATTGGCAAGACTATCACACTCTTTTTTATCGTTGCCGTATTTATCTTGTTTCAATAAATCTTTTTGAATTCTTTCATAGCCTTTAAAATCATGTAAAGCTGCTTCATTTAATTGTTCCAACGTATATTTCTTTTGATCAAATACCAACGTTTTTATGGCATATAGGGCATCACTGGCATTGATATTGCCATATGTTTCATTGGTACCACCTAAAATTTCAACACCACCATCCAACAAAGCCTTTTCACGATGAATACAATCATCCATCAAAATGGAAGTAAACAAAAAGCTAACTTCCTGATTCATGATCTCATATGAATGTTTTTGTGCGTAAATGCTTAAATCGAAATAATAGTCCTGCACTTTTTGATATTGGTCCATCAAATCTTCAAATGTTTTTAATTCCTTCAAAGGCTTACACGTTACAGGACCGGCTTTATATATGCCATCCATGGGATCGATCCCCTCATTCATAGAAATCTGTAACAGTTTCAACATGTTTAACAGCGTATTGGGTGTTCCTACACTTTTTCCCTGGATCACATACTCTCCGCAACCAAATGGAACATATTGTTCGGCCACTTTTTCTGGCACTCGCATCGCATACTGCACAGCCGGAACGTTGACATCATCATTATATAAAGTAGGATACGTGGCTCCTGAAGCAATACACTCATATGCCATATCCAAAATATCTTCTGGTGTATTATGATCAAAACGAAGCGTAAACTGTGGTTCTACATATCGCACTTTCTTACAAACCTTTAAACACAAACGAGTAAATAAGTCACAAGCCTCTACATCTTCTCTTCCTTTACCGCCGACAATAATACGACCATTTACCGTAGTTCTACGATTTTCAATCATTTTCCATAAAGAAGCAATATATTCCAACGCCTTGTCTTCGCTTAGTTTTCCTTCATCCATATCTTTTTTCAAATAAGGACCTAAGACCATATCCATTCTTCCATAATTTATACAACCAGCACATAAGGCATAAAGCCAAAACAGCTGTAAAGCCTGATGAAATGTAACCGGCTTATGCTCTTGGATCCAGATTAAATCTTCTTCCATTTGATCCAAATCTTGTCTCCATGCTTCATCTGCCTCTTTTTTAGCCTGACAGACAAGTTCGATCTGATAAGAAATTACGTCTTTAAACAAATTCATAGCTTCTAAAGATGCTTGCATAAAAGGTTTAGAAAGATCTTGTTTTTGAATTTCTTCTATCAATCCATTGACACCCAAACGCATCAGCTTTTGATAATCCAACATCATACCAGACAATCTTGCCGTAGCCATAAATGGATATTTACAATCTATAAAACGTCCTGTTGTATCGTGAGTTAATACATCCTGGCAATAAATCGATTTGACATCGTGATATTGCCAATACTCATATAAAGCATCCACACGACGTTTTTCTTCTTCTGTCTTTAACAATGTCTTAAAAGCACGTAATTTATGAAAGACGCAATAGTGACCCACACCACCAATGGAAGTCACACTTCCAAATCCAATCGGTAAAAAATCAAGCCGACCGGCGATTTGATCACCTGGCTCTAAAGTACGAAATAAACGTGGAAAAATAACTTTTAAACAATTGATTTCCCGAAAAGCTTTATCTAAATGCGCTCCGTTTTGATGCGCACGCGTATAAGCTTCCATAATTTCCAGCTGTTCTTCTGGACTTTTCTGGCTGGGAATCGGTTTTGATACTTCTACATTTTGTGCTCCATCAATATTGATATGTGACATAGTGCAACCCTCCTGTTTAGTTTCAATATAGCACCTCATCTTTCTACAATCAATCATTTTTGTTCTTTTTTATTCAAAATTATTCATATCACGTATAAAAAAAGGAGCTTTATTCAGTAGCTCCATATTCTGCATAATAGGCATCAATTCGATTTTTAAGATCTTCATCCAACGCTTTTTTGCCTTCCAGATATTCTACAACTTCTGGCATAGATACAATTGCGGCAGTTGGAAAACCATATAACTCGCTGATTTCTTTTAATGCGGTTTTGTTTCCTTTTCCTTTTTCATTACGATTTAACGAAACCATCAAACCAACAATTTCCACATTGGCAGCACCTCTTACTTTTGGAACTGTTTCTTCCATAGATTTTCCCGAAGTCGTCACATCTTCAATCATGACTACACGATCTCCATCTTGTAGTTTGGTTCCCAAAAAGCTTCCTTTATCAGCACCATGATCTTTTTCTTCTTTACGATCTGAACAATAACGAACTTCCATACCATATAATTCATCTAATGCGATCGTTGTCGCAACGGCCAATGGAATTCCCTTATAAGCAGGACCAAATAAAACATCAAAATCCTTGCCATAAGTTTCTACAATAGCCTTAGCATAATATTCTCCTAATTTTTTTAACTGATACCCCGTTACATAACCACCAGCATTCATAAAGAATGGACTTTTTCGTCCTGATTTTAATGTGAAATCTCCAAACTTAAGAACTTTACTTTCCAACATGAAGTCGATAAATTCCTGTTTATACTGTTCCATATACTACACTCCTTCAACATTCTTTTATACTCTTATCAATATGATTATATCGTATTTTCAAGATTAAAATACAGTTAAAATTCTTAATTCTAAGTATATGCGATCATTTTTTGATCACCTGTCAAAACAAAAACTACATCGGCTCTTTTATTTTTTCTAATGTTTCTTTTATATCTTCTCTTATACAAATTGATCGATCTTTTATTTCAGTTGGCACAAAAGTTTCCATAGGATTTATACAAACATAATACGCTTTTGTATTCTTTGCGCTCATCTGCCAAAAAGGGTATTTGATGATACTTGGTGTATTGTATCCTACGCCTATCTCTAGATACAAAATTGGTTCATTTTCATGTGTTTTTAAAAAATTATGATAACGGTCGGAAGCTTGATGCCATCCTACATCCTCCACAAACGTCATATCCGTTCTCAAATTCATGGTCATTGGTTTTCCACAATGAGGACAAAAAGGAATCAAAGATGAAGGTATTTTTTGATTCTTTTGTTCATTGACCATCTTTTTGATCCATAACTCATTATCGTATGTTTGATAATGACACGGCTTGCTGCATTGAAACAATCCATAATCTCCCTGCGTATAAAACAAGCGTTCTTTTGAAAAACCTGATTTTTGAAACTGATGATCTACATTTGTAGTTAATACAAAATAGTCTTTATTTTTCACCAAATCATATAACTGTTTATAGACCGGATACGATGCTTCCACATAACGATTGATATATACATAGCGGCTCCAATATGCCCAATATTCTTCTAATGTATCAAAATGATAAAATCCGCCCGTATACATATCAGTAAAATGATACTTTTGGATAAAATCACTAAAATATTTGATGAATCGTTCGTTAGTATATGTAAAGCCAGCAGCGGTAGATAAACCCGAACCTGCTCCAATTACAACAGTGTTTATTGTATGTAATAAATCTTTAAGCTTTTGAATCTCATACTCCATTTCTATAACGCTCCAATTCTTGTTTGTATAATTTATAATCTATATCTTTAAACACATCAAAAATCACGTTTATATCGCTTTGTGTTTCTTTTAAAAACGAACATACCGTTTGTACGGCAATCTGACAGGCTTCCTGATTTGGAAAATGAAACTCTCCTGTTGATATACAACAAAATGCGATAGAAGAACATTGTTTTTGAATCGCCGCCTGCAAACATGATTTATAACAACTTGCCAGCATTTCACGATCAACTTGTGTGATCTCTTCTTGAATGAAAGGTCCTACGGTATGTGCGATATACAAACTTGGCAAGTTAAAAGCCGGTGTGATTTTTGCCTTTCCAACAGGTTCTGGATATCCTTGCGCATCTATGATTTCTTTACAATATAGACGAAGCTGATTTCCACTTTTGGTATGAATCAGATTATCAATACAACGATGTTCTGGAACAAAACATCCTAAAAGAGCACTATTAGCTGCATTGACGATCATATCAACTTTTAAAGTCGTGATATCCCCTTTCCAAAGATATAAATGATTTAAAAATGGTCTTAACATATCGATTGTAGTTATCTTTTCGTGTTTACACTCTTCTTGAAGATATGCATCCTGTATTTGAATAAATTCATCTGATAATGGCTGTGGTTTTCGAATATTGCTTAAGATTCGATATAATCGCTTTTTAGATGGCATATCTTCAGGAATTCTTATTTGATATGCCTCTGGCTGTTCCTGAATCAATTCTTCTAAAAGTTTCTGTAACCGTTGATTTTGTGTCATGTTGCATCATCTCTCATTCTAAAATTCTCTGTGTTCTTTTTATACAATTTTTGCTTGTTGATATATTCTCAATTTAAAGTTTACTAAAATCATATATGACGATTTAATTCTATATAGTCACATTTTTCTAACTGTTCTTCTGGCAAATGACAAAAACGACGCTCTTTGGCAACCAGTTTTTTGACAAATTCATTTGCGGGATGTTTTAAGATTTCTTTTTTAGATGCATATTGTTGAATCTTTCCTTGATCCATTACCAACACTTTTGTAGATAGTTTTAAAGCTTCTGATATATCATGGGTAACAAATAAAATAGTTATTTTAGTTTGATGATAAATACGCAAAATTTCTTCCTGAAGTTGTTGGCGTGTAATCTCATCTACAGCTCCAAAAGGTTCATCCATTAAAAGAATCTGAGGATTTGCGGCTAAAGCTCTGGCAATTCCAACACGCTGTTGTTGCCCGCCGGATAATTCATCTGGATACCTCGTTTTCAAATCAGGGGATAATCCCACGATTTCCATCCATCTATCAACTGCCTCTTTTTGTGCTTTGTGATCTTTTTTATGAATCAAGGAAGGAACATAAGCAATATTTTCTTCTACACTCATATGAGGAAACAATACACTTCCTTGAATCGCATACCCAATCGTTCTTCTTAAATCTGTCAAATCTTTGGTCCAGATATCTTCTCCATCTATATAGATTGTACCTGCATCTGGCTTCAACAAACCATTTACCAGTTTTAAAGCTGTTGTCTTTCCACAGCCGGAGGATCCAATCATCGTGACAAATTCACCTTCTTCAATACATAAATTAAAGTGATCCAATACGACATGTTGTCCATAAGCTTTGCGTACATCTTTAAATTCGATCTTATTCATCATCTGTCTCCTTTAACAGTTTCTTCTCTTGTAAAAAGTCATAAGCTACTTCTTTAGGTTCTCTTTGCTCTGTTTCTACTTCATTATTCATTTTCGACATATCACTATCCGAAATTTGACCTTCCAGCTTTTTAAGCACCTTTCGAATAGAAGGATATTTTTCAAGTACTTCTTTACGAACTACATTTCCACATTGATAAGAAGGGTAAAACTGTTTATCATCTTTTAAAACAACGACATCGCTTGATGATAGTTGTCCATCAGTTGTAAATACAACCATGACATCGATTTTATCTTCTTGAATTGCCTGATATTTCAAGCCAATATCTAAATCCATTGTCGATTGAAACTGCAGTCCATAGCTTTGGCATAAAGCATCATAGCCATCTTCTCGTTCAAAAAAATCATATTCCGCTCCAAAAACTAAACGAGAAGCTACCTCTTTTAAATCTGAATATGTTTTTAAATGATATTGATCGGCAATTTCTTTTCGCACGACTAATCCATATGTATTATTAAAACCATACATTCCGACCCATTCCATTTGTAGTTGATTTTGATAATAGTCTTGTAATAAATTAAATTGATCTTCCGTATATAAATCATCCCGTTTTAAGATCATGTTCCAAGCGGTTCCGGTATATTCTGGATACAAATCAAATTCACCGGTTTCCATTGCCGGTTCAATATTTGATGTACCACCTCCAACACCTTGTGTCAGTTCCACTTTTAGATCTGTTTCCTGCTCTATCATCTTCTTTAACATTTCTCCAAGTACATATTGTTCTGTCATTGGTTTAGTGGCAATATGAATCACATCGGATTTTTGAGGCCATAGAATTCCTGTTATCAAACCCAAACAAAGCACAAAGATCAAAGCCTGAAATCTCTTTTTTGATGTTTTAGGATGTCTTTGTTTCAATCGTTTTTCAACACTTCCTAATAAGCTATCTGTTATTAATGCCAAAATCGCAATCAAAAGACTTCCTATCAAAGTCATGGCTGTATTGTTTGTCGTAATACCTCGATAAATAGCTACCCCTAGACCTCCGGCACCAATAAAAGAGGCGATGCCGGCAAGGGCAATCGTCATTGTGACCATATTGCGAATTCCTGAAAGAATTACAGGGAGTGCCAAATAAAGTTTAATTCGAAATAAGATTTGTAAACGCGTACTTCCCATTCCTTTTGCTGCTTCTATTAAAATCGGATCAACTTGTGTTATACCGGTATATGTGTTTCGTACCATCGGTAAAAGTGCATATACGCTCAAAGCTATTATGGCAGTAGCATTCCCCACTCCTGAAAAAGGTATCAAAAAGCCCAACATGGAAATAGAGGGAATCGTATATACAAAGTTAATGACTCCCAAAGCAGGCTTGGCACTCTTTTGAAATTCGCTGATCAAAATACCCGTGAGCAGTCCAATCACTACCACAATGATGATAGATATCAAAGAAATGGTGATATGTTCAATCAACAACTCGGCAAAAAAAGAAGAATTTTTTGTCAATACATTCCATATTTCACTCATTTTCTATCCTCTTTTCCGTATTGCGTCTACTGGACAAGACTCCATGCATAAACCACAATGTAAACAATGCCTGTCATCAATTTGAAATGGTGTTTGTGAATGAATGCATTGTTGCGGGCAATTTCGAGCACATGCTCCACATTCAATACAAGCATCTGTAATTTCAAAACCTGTTATTTCTTTATGGGATGCACCTAAAGTAAACGAATATCGAACAATAGGATGTACACTTAAATCAAAATATTCCAATTCTCCTTCTTCTATACAGAAAGGTTCTAATATATATCGACTATCTTCAGGATATACCTCTTTCATAGAAGGATTATTTTCAAAAATCTTATCGATCCAATATGCACTTTCT
This sequence comes from uncultured Faecalicoccus sp., assembly GCA_902497095.1. GTDB lineage: Bacteria > Bacillota_I > Bacilli_A > Erysipelotrichales > Erysipelotrichaceae > Faecalicoccus. The sequence goes on along the minus strand of CABVDD010000001.1, from coordinate 43,544 downwards.
TCCAGTTTTTTTACAGGTCCATGTAAGCGAATCATCTGATATGTTTTTGTCAGGCCGGCAACTCCTACATAGGGATGTTCCAACAATTCCTGATAAAAATCTTTTCCTCTTGCGGTACAAAAAATCAAACGGCCATCTTGAATCCCCATCACATCAATAATACGATTTTTGGGTTTTCCTAAATGATCCACTGTAGCAAAGCTGACATCTTTAATTTGTCGAAGAAGTTGTAAACAATCGTATTGATTCATAATTTTCCCTCCTATTGTAATAATTGTTATTACAACAAAAAATATATCTCTTTTTGGTTGTAATGTCAATAGTTACATCAAGAGCTATAAAAAAAACTGCTCATGATTGCATGTGCAGTAATTCTTTTAAATCATTCTTTATATCTGCCAATGTAATGGATTGCATTTCTTTTTCCATGGCACTTTGTATTTGATTCAATTTTGGATCTAAGACACGATGAATATTTCCACCAACTGGACAATTTGGATTAGGAGATTCATGAAAATGGAATAATTTCCCCTGTTCTATACTATCAACAGCTCGATAAATATCTAAAAATGTAATTTGATTTAAAGGCAATGCGATAGAAGCGCCTCCACTTCCTCTTTGCACATTGACCAATCCTGCGTTCTTTAACTGCGATAAGATTTTTCTTATAATTACAGGATTCACTTGAACACTTTTTGCCATAAAATCACTCGTCACTTTATGATCCTTTCCAAATGTATCCATACAAGCAAACATATGTATTGCGATTGTAAACCGACTTGATATCTGCATAACAGTCCTCCTAAAAATTTATTTCAATCCACGCACTCCATGTAAAGTATATCATTTTCAAAAAACAGTATTTGTTGTTCAATATAATTTCTTTACAAGCATCTATTAAGCACTAAATTTAATCTCTATGCGCATTTTCATAACAAGCTTTGATCTCTTCAGGCATATCATTTTTCATATGTTGCTCCATCAAAGCCTCAGTATTATCCTGGCAGGCAATATCATAATACCAACATTTAAATTTAACCATATCTAATGTCTTCTGCATTTCTTTCATTTGTCTTTCTATTTCTTTTCGTTGTGCATAAAACATTTCTTTTCGTTTTTGTAACGTTGTATCTCCAAGAGTACACCAATGCATGAACTCTTTAATTTCTTTGATCTGCATACCTGATTTTTTTAAACATTCAATGACACGAATAGCTTCTAGTGACTTTTCATTAAATTTACGAATTCCTGAAGGCTCTCTTTCTAAGTCCAGTAATAATCCTTCTTTATCATAATATCGTAATGTGGGAATAGGTAAATCAAACATTTTCGAAACTTGACCAATAGAATACATAACATCCTCCGAAAAAATATCTTTTTTATCTTGACCTAAAGTTAGCTTTATGTTGTATGGTTAGTGTAATCCAAGCGGATATAGATGTCAAGGAGGTCTTAAAATGAACGAAACTTTAAAATTATGTCAAGAATGGGATAAAACCTTTTCCATAAGTGATGCCGTAAACCATCACAAAACTACATTTACAAATCGTTATGGAATACCATTAGCAGCTGATGTGTATGAACCTAAACAATATGATGGAAAGCTGGCTGCTGTTGCGATCAGTGGTCCTTTTGGTGCCGTCAAAGAACAAGCGTCTGGACTATATGCCCAAGAACTTGCGAAAAGAGGTTTTTTAACCATTGCGTTTGATCCATCGTATACAGGAGAAAGCGGTGGTTATCCCCGTAATGTAGCTTCACCAGATATCAATACAGAAGATTTTTTAGCTGCCATTGATTTTTTATCAACTCAAGAAAATGTGAATCCAGAAAAGATCGGTATTCTTGGAATTTGTGGATTTGGTGGCATGGCTTTAAATGCGGCCGCTTTAGATACTCGAATTAAAGCGACGATCACATCTACCATGTATGATATGACTCGTGTAAATGCCAACGGTTATTTTGATAGCGAAGATAGTGAAGAAGCTCGATTTGAAAAACGAGAAGCACTCTCTAAACAAAGAACCATTGACTATAAAAACAAAACCTATGCTTCGGCCGGTGCTTTACCAGATCAAGCCCCTGAAGATGCTCCACAATTCTTAATCGATTATATCGCCTACTATCGAAATAGAAAGCGCGGATATCATCCACGTTCTCAAGGTGAAGGAAAAGGATGGAACGTTACAGGATGTCAATCTTTTATGAACATGCCAATTCTTACTTACAGTAATGAAATTCGCAGTGCTGTCTTAATGATTCATGGCGAAAAAGCGCATTCTTGTTATTTTAGTAAAGATGCTTATCAAAAAATGATAGAAGGCAATCCATACATTGACAATAAAGAATTGTTGATCATCCCTGGTGCTGTGCATACTGATTTATACGATCAAATGGATATCATTCCTTTTGACAAGATTACTTCTTTCTATCAAAAATATCTTTAGAAAAAACACTAGAGCCGTATCCTTATGCGATATGGCTCTTTCTTTTTAAGCCAATAAACATTTCTTTAAGGCTTTACTTTTCATTCTTTTTTTACTGCATTACAATAATAGTAACAAGAATCATTTAGGAGGCCTTATTATGAAACACACTATCATTACCATTGGCCGACAATTTGGAAGTCACGGCCGCAGCATTGCCAAAAAACTGTCAAAACAATTAGGGTATGCATACTATGATAAAGAACTTTTAGTAAAAGCTTCTCAAGAAAGCGGTTTGGCCACCAGCTTTTTAGAAAGTATGGATGAACGGCAAGCCAGTCCTTTCTTTTACTCTCTTTTGGCAGGTCCGACACAGTTTTATTGGAACGATCAATATGTTTCAACAGAAGCCATGGCCTATCAGGCACAACATGATACCATACTCAAAGTAGCCCATGAAGAAAACTGTGTCATCGTAGGTCGATGTGCTGACTACATTCTTAAGCAGGAAGAACGACTGGTTCGTATTTTTATCAGCGCCGATTTAGAAGATCGTATTCAACATGTAATGGATCGTGATCAAATCAGCGAAAAAGAAGCCCGCAAAAAAATAAAAGAAATGGACAAATCTCGTGCTGCTTATTATAACTTTAATACCGATCAAAAATGGGCTGATGTATCTAATTATGATTTATGCATCAACACTTCTAAATTATCAGAAGACCAAAGTGTAGAAACCATTATTTATTTTGTACACCAGATGTTGGATTAGATATTTAAAATAAGTCCTGTAAAACAAAAATCATTGATAAATAATTAGTGAGGTTACTATCATGAAAAATAAGAATGAAAATGATTTTGATAAACGAACTGTACAAGCAGGAAAAGAAATGCAAAAGTTTCTAATTGGCGTTGTTTTACTGATCCTTATAATATTATTCGTTATTATGTTCATACGTTCTATGTAAATCAAAGTAGAGGAATCACACCTCTACCTTTTTAATACCTTCTGCTCTTTAAAACAAGAAATAAACTCATTGTAATAAAATAATTGTCTATTTTAAAAGATATGTAGAATTCAAAGAAATATTAATATTGTTCCATAAAAATAGTGTAGTTGAAATGACAGGCATTTTAATCTCTTCTGTGATCTTTTTATTTACACATTATTTTATGCTATAATCAGAAAGCTATAAAATCAGAAAGGAAGATTCCATGCCCGACTATTTAAACAATAATACATTTTCTTTTGAGATTGAAAAAAGACTGGAAGGAAAGCTGGGACGTGCCGGTATTATTCATACCCCTCATGGAGATATCAAAACGCCTGCTTTTATGTGTGTAGGAACGCGAGGTTTTGTAAACTTTGTTTCTATGAATGACTTAAAAGCCATTCAAGCACAAGCTATGTTGTCAAATGGCTATCACTTACGTAATGCTTCTTTTGAAATTGCACAACAAGGAGGGCTTGCTGCCTGGTCAAAATGGAACGGTCCAACATTAACAGATTCTGGTGGATTTCAAGTCATGTCTTTAGGCTCCGGCAGCGGAAAGATCGTAAGTATGAAAGTAGGTACCGACTTAAAAAACACAGAACCGGCCCATCGATTTGCCAAAGTCAGCGAAGAAGGCGTAGCCTTTACAGATCCTAACACCGGACAAGACGATTTTATCGGCCCAGAAGAATCTATGCAGATTCAATGCCGAATCGGAGCAGATATCCATATGGCTTTTGATGAATTGACATCTCTGGCTGATACATACGATTACAATGTTGAAGCTTTAGCTCGAACAGAGCGCTGGGCTTTACGCAGCATAGAGGAACATCGTAAGCATCAATTTGATCTAGGATATTATCAAGCTTTATACGGTGTCCTGCAAGGTGGACGTTGGGAAGATCTACGTCGCTCTACTTCTAAAAAATTTGCGAAAATGGACTTTGACGGCTATGGATTGGGCGGTGCTTTCTTAAAAGAAAATTTAGGAGATATCTTGCGTTGGTGTTGTGAAGAACTTCCTGAAAATAAACCACGACATCTTTTAGGACTTTCTCATCCAGATGATATTTTGATTGGAATTGAAATGGGCGCGGATACATTTGATTGTGTAGCACCTACAAGAGAAGCCCGTCATGGGAAAATCTATACAAGATATGGAAATATCAATCTTGCCAATGCGCAATTTAAAGACAGTACAGAACCTCTGGATCTAGATTGTGACTGCCCTGTATGTCAGGCTGGTTGGACAAAAGGTCAGTTACGCGAGTTATTAAAATCCCAAGATAAAGAAAAGCGCCATCTTTATTTCAATTTGGCTTCCCAACACAATCTTCGCTTTATCTTACGCTTAACACAAGAAGCCAGACAAGCTTTAATAGATGGCAATTTCTATGAATATCGTGATCAATTTTTAAAAGATTATTATCATAGATAAAATTAAACTTTCTTGAAACAAACGCCAACTTGACGTTTGTTTTTTTTGTTAAGATGCTACCAAAATAGAAAACGGATAGCAGTATGAAGCGAACCTCCTTTTGTTTGTGTCCAAACTTTGGGGTTCACTTCATTTATTCTATCCGTTTTATCTTATCTTATTTCTTTTTCTTAAGCAGAATGCCAATAATAATCAATACTACTGCACTTACAGCTAAAATACCGATCCATAAAGTCATATTCATTTCTGTAGAAGTATCGGTACCCTCATTGGTTTTAGAATCCTCTTTTTCCGGTTTTTCGGATGGCTTTTGTTCCTCTTGCGGTTTATCTTCTTCTGGCTGTGTTGGATCTTGTTGATCGGATAGTTCCTTAGTTGTCGTAAGGACCGGGAAAGATCCCCTGAATTGATCTTCAATCAAACCAAAGCCTACATAGTTATCAATATAGATTTCTGTGTTATTTTCCTGTAAACGAACATTGTGTGCTCCATCGCTGACCGTAAGCTTGGCAAAACCGTTTTCATCTGTCTTAACACTCATTTTCTGTGTACCATCCACAACTAAATCCACACTTTGATTGGCAAAAGGAGTCCCCTTTGTATTTAATACTTGAATCGTGGCTTCATAGTCTTTAGGCTGATAGCTTCCACCGGTATATTGAATTCTTCCTTGTGGTCTTATATATTGTGATAAATCCGCATTTTGCATATAAGCTTCAATGGTTTCTAGTTCACCACCGGCTTCGCCATATTTTGGCAAAGAAGCTAACATAGAATAATCGCTTCCACCACTCATAATATAGTTATTACCCACAAGCAAAATTTCACGGCTCGTGTCATTTCTATCCAGTGGAGTCGATTCATTAGATAGTGTAATCGACTGAACTGTATCGGAATCCGGATCTAAAACTACGTTAAAACCACTGATTTGTAAGAAGCCTCCAGAGTTGTTTTGTTGAAGAAGTAGTCCGGTTTTTGGATCTTGTCCATCCATTTCCACAACGGATTGTTCCATCATCGCATAGAGGGTATTAGGTGTGACTACCTTCATATATAAGGTATTGGAAAATGGAAAAGCCGTCATCAAATCATTGCGCGTAATGATTCCATTTGGCATTTTTTCTCGAATGCCGCCTCCATTTTCTACCGCAACAACCGGCATGGTTTCTTTGACAAATTCTTCTCCTTTGGTCCTAAAGGCATCGGCCACCAAATCTCCTAAGTTGGTTTCTACAACACGAGTCAATGCAACTTGTTCAACTAACCCGGCTCGTAAAGTCGTATTAGACTCAGCTACCGGTGTTACCAATAATTCCTGCTGACTGGCATTGATGGATGCAATCTCATTTTCTACAGTTGCAAGCGGTTTTACATCCACAAGATCAGCTGCCGTTTTTAAAGTTTCCTTGACCATTAGGTTTTCACCATCAAACGTTAGTTCTAATTGTCCAATGGCACTACCATTACTTCCGGTTTGAACGATCAACGTATCACCAATCGTTTCATTTTCCTGCGTATGAGAATGTCCATCAATGATGACATCAATACCATCTACTTCCTGAGCAATCATCTGTGATGTGACAGGAGCATCTCCATTTCCACAATGCACAATGGCAATGATCGCATCCACATCTTGTGCTTCTAAAGATTGCACTTGTGCCGTAGCGGTTTCAATTTCATTCGCAAATGTAACTCCCTGCATACCTTCTGGATTGGTACTGCTTGCAGTTTGTGTAGTAGAAATTCCAAAGAAACCAATGCGATAACCAGCTTTTTCGATAATCGTTTGATCTTGCAACAAAGGGCTTTCATTATAATAGACATTGGCCCCTAAAATCGGAAAATTGGCAGCGGCCACATTTTGTTTTAGAACATTGATGCCAAAATCAAATTCATGATTACCGGCAACCATAACATCATAACCCGCTACATTCATCAAACGAATGATATCGGCGCCTTTACTTAAAGAAGCAATTGGCAATCCTTGTGTCGCATCTCCTGCATCTACCAAAATAGAATGATCATTACTTGCTTTTAAGGCTGCAATCTTGGCAAGGCCAATCACATTCTCACTTTCTGTCACGTATCCATGCATATCATTGGTATGATAGATCGTAACATTCCCACTATTTTCTTGTGCCTGTATTGGAATAGGACTCATCCATACGCACAAGGCTAAAACGATAGAACCAAACAATTTTTTCAACATGATCTTTCTCCTTTTTATTCAAAGCTGGAAATTAATTGAAATGTAAAAGAATCTCCATCTTCAATGACTACTTTATCCATAGCTGGGCACATCCCTGCTTCTTTACATACTGTATTATTTTCAGATTCAAACACCAGCCATGGTCCTGTATCCATATTTTGTTGTAATCCTGCAATCTCATATAACAGTGAACCATACTCACCTTGTTCAATATCTACATTTAATTCATCTGTTTCTTCTAAAAAATCTGTTAGCGTCTTGGCATCGGTATAATATGTTTCTTTTAACACTTCTTTTTCTGGATCTTTTGTGGCATCGATCACCTGAATTGATATTTCTTTTTCTCCCTCATGTCCTTTTGAGAAAAGAAATTGTGAGCCAAACACTGCACCACAAATCACAACTATGGCAATGAATGCCCATACTATTTTTTTCTTCATATTCAAATTCCTCATTTCTATTCTATTCTTTCGTGTTGTATTCTATACAACACCTTTACAACCGGCTCAAACAAAAATAATGTGACGATAAAAGTCAAACATCCTTGTATCAAAGACGTTTTAAGTCCCATAAGCATATAAAGAAGAGTCACAGTTTTACTGAAAAGTAAAAAAGGTAAATCAACAAGCTGCCCTGTCAAAAAAGAGAAAAAACCAGCTAAAAAAGCATGCGCAACTATATGATCTTTTAATACATCGGCACTTTTTGAAAAAATCCAACCATACATTGGAAATATCAGTAAATACATGATATTCCATAAAGTCAGACCATTAAACAAGATCTGGATACATGCAAATAAAACACAAGAAAGCACTACTTCTTTTCGAACAAAAACCTGAGCAAAACATAGAATTGTAAATGTGATCATTTCTAAATACAAAATATTCGAAAATGCCTGAAATACTGCATATAAGATAGCGCCCATCAAAGCGATATGCGCCATTTGTCTAACTTTCACGTACTGGTTTCCTTTTCTTTTTATGCGGATAAGCACCCTTTGGACGTTTAGAAGGAATCAGACACTTAGGCCCTGAACCAATCAAATCCTCCCTATGCGCTTTTTTTAAAGCCCGATATACGATATCGTAATTTTTTGGATACTTATACTGCATCAAAGCTCTTTGTTCCAGTTTTTCTTCGTATGTCTTCGCAACATAAACTGGTTTCATCGTTCTTGGATCCAGGCCTGTATAATACATACAGGTAGCTAATGTACCTGGGGTTGGATAAAAATCTTGTACCTGTTTAGGTGTATGATGTATTTTCTTTAAGTAACAGGCTAATTCAATGGCATCGTTTAAATCACAGCCAGGATGAGAGCTCATCAAATAAGGCACTAGATATTGGTTCATGCCAAACTCCTTATTCTTTTCATAATACTTATCTACAAATTTCAGATACAACTCTTTTCTTGGTTTTCCCATCTTGTCCAAGACTTTAGCGCTGACATGTTCAGGTGCTACTTTAAGTTGGCCACTGATATGATATTTGACAAGACGATCAAAGAACGTCTCATCTTTATCATACATCAAATAATCGTATCGAATGCCTGATCGAATAAACACCTTCTTAACCTTTGGCAATTGACGAACCGCATCTAACATTTCTACATAATGAGAATGATCCACCTTCAAATTCGGACATGGTTTAGGCCATAAACACTGTCGGTTTTTACAAGCACCATATTCTTTTTGTTTATCACAAGCCGGACGTGAAAAATTCGCACTCGGACCTCCAATATCATGAATATATCCTTTGAAATTAGGCATATCTATGATCTTTTGTGCTTCTTCTACAACACTTTGTGTACTTCTTGTCGAAATAACGCGTCCTTGATGAGAAGTGATGGCACAAAAAGCACACGATCCAAAACAGCCTCGATTACTGGTGATTGAAAACTGCACTTCCTCAATAGCCGGAACGTATTTATATTTAGGATGAAATGTTCTTTCATAAGGCAAAGAATAGGTAAAATCCATCTGTTCTTGTGTCAATGGCAATGGTGGCTGATTACATACGACATACCATCCATCATAAGGTTCGATCAACATTTTGGATTGAATCGCATCCTGATTTTGATATTGGATCATAAAACTTTTCGCATATGCTTTTTTATCCGTTTTTACCGTTTTAAAATCCGGAAGCAAAATATAATCATCTACGATCGTATCAATGGACTTTGTTTTCCAGACAGTTCCTCGAATATAGCACAAATCCTGTACTTTCAATCCACTGTTTAAGGCATCGGCAACTTCAATGATCGTATTTTCTCCCATGCCAAACATCAAAAGGTCCGCTTGTGAATCCATAAGGATCGAACGTCTAACGGCATCATCCCAATAATCATAATGAGCCAGTCGGCGAAGACTTGCTTCTATGCCGCCAATCAATATCGGCACATCCGGAAACAATCGTTTTAAGATTTGTGTATAGACGATCGTTGCTCGATCCGGTCTTTTTCCCATGATGCCCTGATCTGTATAGGCATCTTTATCTCTTCTTCTTTTGTTAACAGAATAGTGATTGACCATGGAATCAATATTGCCCGCTGATACCAAAAAGCCTAAACGTGGTGTTCCAAATTGTAAAAATTCTTCATCTTTATGCCAATCCGGCTGCGCTAAAATGGCACAACTATATCCAAAAACTTGTAAGGTTCGTGTAATGATGGCACAACCAAAAGAAGGATGATCTACATAAGCATCACCACATACATATACAAAATCTACTTGTTCAAAACCTTGTTCCAACATTTCTTGCCGTGTTGTTGGTAAAAAACTCATTCGTCATCCTCCTTATCCAAAAATATATGATCGGCATAACGTACCGTTGCCATCGCATCTTTACAATATTGATCGGCCTGGATCGCATCTGCATATTCCTGTGTCAAAACAGCTCCGCCAACAGCTACTTTCGTATCTGGTTTTTGTTCATGAAGCAAACGGATGGTCTTTTCCATACTGCCAACCGTCGTTGTCATTAAAGCACTGAGTCCTACCAGTTTGATATTTTCCTGAATGGCTGTATCGACAATAAGCTGGGGATCTACATCTTTTCCCAGATCTAAAATTTCATAGCCATAATTTTCCAACATGACTTTAACGATATTCTTGCCAATATCATGAATATCGCCTTTGACCGTTGCCAGAATAATTCTTCCTTTTATCTGCGAAGAATCTTGAGGCATCTGCTCTTTTAATACTTCAAAGCTGACTTTAGCCGCTTCTGCACTCATCAATAACTGCGGCAAGAAAATCGTTCCCTTTTCAAAACCTTGTCCTACAACATCCAAGGCCGGAATTAAATGAGCATCAATGATATCCAATGGTTTTTGTTCTTTCAAAAGCTGGTTTGTCGCCTGACGCGCCTCTTCTTTTAACCCTTTATAGATCGCATGAAATAAACTCATCGTATTTTGCGAAGACATCTCGACAACTGCCTGATGAGAATATGCTTCAATATATTCCTGACATTGCGGATCAAGATCCATCAAAGCCAAATAAGAACGATACGATTTCATCATCGCTTCATTATTCGGATTGATGATAGCACAAGATAGACCATTCATCATAGCCATCGTAAAGAAGCCTGCATTGATGATCTCTCGCTGTGGCAATCCAAATGAAATATTAGATACCCCTAAGATCGTATGACCGCCCAGTTTTTCTTTTACCTTCTTTAATGTATCCAAAGTAACGATAGCTCCCTTTGGCTGCGATGAAATTGTCATAGCCAGACCATCAATGACGATATCTTTAGGATCGATTCCATACTCTTTTGCCTTATCATAAATTTTTTGGGCAACCGCAAAACGAGCATCCGCATCATCGGCAATACCTTCTTCATCCAAGCATAACCCGACGATCACAGCTCCGTATTTTTGAATCAATGGAAAGACAGCTTCCATATTTTCCAACTTCCCATTAACAGAATTGACCATTGGCTTTCCATTATAAATACGCATGGCTCTTTCTAAAGCTTCGATATTACTCGTATCAATCTGTAATGGAAGAGGCGTAACGCTTTGTAAGCGCTGAATTACTTCTTCCATCATCGATGGTTCATCAATTTCCGGCAGACCCACATTAACATCTAAAATATGAGCGCCGGCATCTTCTTGTTCTAAAGCCTGGGCAAGAATATAATCTATGTCTCGATCACGCAAAGCTTGTTTAAAACGCTTTTTCCCAGTTGGATTGATTCGCTCTCCAATAATCAGTGGCTTAGGTCCGATCTCAACGGCCATAGAGTATGAAGTAACCCAGCTTTGATGTTTTTTCGTATTAGGAACAAAAGGAAGATCTTTAACTTCCTGAATCATTTTTTCTATATATTCCGGTGTTGTCCCGCAGCAGCCTCCCAGCCCTTGTACACCTAAACCAGCTATTTCTTTCATAAAACCGGCAAAATCATCCGCACTTAAATCAAAGACTGTTTTTCCATCAACTTGTTTAGGAAGCCCGGCATTAGGATTGACCAGGATTGGCAAAGAAGAAATTTCGCGCAATCTCTTTACGATCGGAATCATTTGTTGAGGACCTAATCCACAGTTGATTCCCAAGGCATCCACATGCAACCCTTCTAACATCGGAACTGTTGATTCTACTGTTCCTCCTGTCAACAGTCGTTGTTTTTCATCAAAGATCATGGTCACAAACACAGGAAGATCACAACTTTCCTTAGCTGCTAAAATCGCTGCTTTGGCTTCATAACTATCCGACATTGTCTCTATCAAGACAAGATCGGCTCCGGCATCCACACCAGCTTCTACCACTTCTTTAAAAATAGAAACCGCTTCTTCAAATGGAAGATCACCCATGGGTTCTAACAGCTTTCCTGTTGGACCGATATCTAATGCCACATAAGCATCACTTCGTTTTGAAAGCAGGACTGCTTTCTTAGCTAACTTGATGCCACTTTGGACGATTTCTTTAACATTTTCAAATTTTAAACGATTGGCTCCAAAAGTATTCGCATTAATAACATGACATCCAGCCTGTAGATACGCCTGATGAATCGATAGTAAATGCTCTGGATGTTTTAGATTCCAACTTTCTGGCAGTTCGCCTCCCTGCAAACCTTTGGCCTGTAACATGGTTCCCAAAGCACCATCAAAAAATAACCATTCTTTCTGTAATTTATCTAATACATTCATAGAGCTTCCTCATTTCTTATACTGACAGTTTTCCTTTTCACAGCTCTGACAGCCAGAAAGCACCTTCGTACCTTCCTTTCGACTTAAACCTATAACAGCTGTTACCGATTTATAAGGTACCATCAAACACCCATCGGTCAAAGTAACTCCGATTGTTTTTGGCATATTCAAAATACGCATAAAATCTTTTTGATGTTCCAGTTTAAAATCACCATATCCACAAGAAAAGCGTGGACGGCAAAAATAGCCTTGCTCTTTGGCATCTTGTATGATCAAAGCATTGATTTGATCCGTATATTCCTCGATCATGGCACAAGCAGCTGCCTGTAAAATCACACTATGTGCCTTATTGATGATATTAGCACGGGCAATCAAACGATCTGGTACAATGCCTAAAGTCGTGGCCAGACAAATTACTTTTGTACAACCTTTCAAATTTTTAGCTAAATCTTTAGATTGAACTTGTATCTGTTCAAAACTGATCCTGTCCTCATCTAGTTTCAGATCAAATTCTTTCCAAGTTGATTTAGGTACACAGGCTGCCAGCTGTTGAATACATACTTCTACAGCTTCTTTTGTCGGCTGGTCTGGCTGTTGTTTTCCATAGCCTAAATATCTATATACCTCTTTGCGGGGAATCTCGATGTTCATTTAATAATATGGGACAGATTGGCTTGTATCGCAGCAGCTACATCTGGCTTATTCATAGAATAAACATGAATGTGCTTAACTCCATTGGCAATCAGATCAATGATCTGTTCACTGGCATAAATAATGCCCGCTTGTTTCATAGCCTGCGGATCATCTCCAAAATGATCTACGATAGCTCGAAAACGCTCTGGCACATTGGTTCCTGACATCTGCACACTGCGAGCCAGTTGTTTTTTATTCGTAATGGGCATAATACCTGCCACGACCGGAACCTGTATTCCTGCTTCGCGTATTCTATATAGAAAATTATAAAGTATATTATTGTCAAAAAACATCTGTGTCGTCAAAAAATCACAGCCTGCATCTACTTTTTCCTTTAAATGTAAAATATCATCTGCTTTATGTTCGCATTCAATATGTCCTTCTGGATAACAAGCATCACCGATACAGAAATCACCTTTCGATTTAATTTCCCGAATCAATTCACATGCATATCGATAGTCATGTACTTGTAAGCCCTCTTTAGGAATATCACCTCGTAATGCCATGATATTTTCAATACCTGCATTTTGAAAGCGTTCGATCATTTTTGAAACGTGTTCTTTTGTACTAGATACACAAGTCAAATGGGCTAAAACTTCAACACCATATTTATGATGAAGATCTTTTGCCAGATCCACTGTATATTGGCTGGTACCACCGCCAGCCCCATAGGTAATCGACATAAAAGCCGGGTGTAAAGCCGCAATCTCTTTAGCTGCAGATTCTACTTTTGTATAATCATCCATTTTCTTTGGAGGAAAAACCTCAAAAGAAAGAGTCACTTTATCTTGATTCAGAAGTTCTGAAATTTTCATTGTATCCACCCTCCCTTATTTAATATTCAAATTATACTAAAAACACCCTTTTTAAAAAAGAGTCCATCATGAAAACTAAACTTGCACAAATGCATTTTCCAACTCATATAAGATGTGATCAATATGTTAAATGGCTTTTGTAAGTGTATGAAAAAAGACCCATTTCTTAAATGAGCCTGTTAATTCATATTATCGCTTTAGTTTTATTATAACCTTATGATACTTTACCAAGCACCTTACCGCGCTCTAGGATAACGTACAATCTCATGATACCTTCATCAATCATCCAATTTCTGGATCATCAACTTTGCATAATGGTACGAATAAAACTTTCTGCATTTTGTATGTCTTGTTTATTTGGATGGCCTTTTGCGATTCCACCTATTTTTCCAAAAATACCATAGGTATCAAATCCTCTGCATTGAAAACTTCCTACGCATTCAATGTTACGCTCTCTTAATATTTTTTTAATGCTCTTTGTATAATCCATATAAGCAACTCCGCAAGTATCAACTAAAAATACTTTCTGATGCTTCTTAAATGTAACATTGCGAACAAATTCTTGAATGGACTTATGCATAGAATGAAAATATATTCCAGAGGCGAATCCAATTCTATCATAGGAAGAAATATCCGGATGCTGGTTTTGTATGATATCAACTAAATCAGCAGAGATGCTTTCAGCCATTTTTTCTACGATCATTTTCGTGTTTCCATGATGTGTTGACGCATAAACGATCAAGGTATTCATACTACACACGCTCCTTTTATTTCAATAATGTACTAGATTTAATATTATTGATGATCTTTTCAATAGAATTTTGAAGTTGTTTTCTTTCTTCTGAGGAAAAATCCTTAAAGAATACACTTTCAATCATTGTTTTTCTTACCAACAATTCATCTACGATTGGTTGTGCTTTTTCTGTTAAAACAAGATGAAAAACTTTTTTATCTTTATCATCTTGTATTTTTTTCACCAGTCCTTTTTTAGATAAACCATCAACGGATAAAGACACATGAGATTTTGAAAATAATAATTCATTTACAATATCTGAAGATGTATCTTTTTTGCTGACACAAAGATATGAAATGATGGCAATTTCATTATTTGTAAGGTTATATTTATGCGTCATTTCACAATACGCTTTTTCAACAACTTTCTTAATAAAATTACTATAATTTAACATTACAATCACCGAATTGTTCAAAATTGAACTAAATTAATTTTAAAACAGTCGCTACGAATAATCAATCTTAAAATGATATAAAATCAATGTCATACTAATACGATGATTTTTCCATATATCCTATATTCTGTTTTGAATCGATCCTATGATTTATGTAGGCAATATTCATACATTAAAAGATTAGACAAAGAAAAAAGGAGAATGGCTCATTCTCCTGTAAGTTTATCTATTTTATTTTACTGACAAACAGCTTTGACAAATTCTTTGACCAAGTCTGCATCCACAACATCATAATCTAATTCATGCGGTGCATCTAAATAAGCATAACTGACATGTCCAAGAATCGTCGTTGCATCATGACGATAGGATTTGCAGGAAGAGTGTATTTGATTTACACCTGCTTTTTCTAACATTTCTTTCGCATTGGATGCATTCATTCCACTTCCTGGCAAAATTTGAATCTTATCACCATATTCTTTTTGAAGATGCGTAATGCATTCGATTCCCTGCATAGCTTTTGGCTCTTGTCCGCTTGTCAAAATACGATCAACCTGGCATTCGATCAAAACTTGAATAGCCTGATCGATATCTGGTGTCACATCAATGGCTCTATGAAACACTGCTTCTTTTTGATACGACTTGATCAATTTGACCATTGCCTGAGTTGGTTCTTTTGCTATAGATCCATCTTCATTTAAGAACCCAAAAACGATACCATCGGCTCCATTATCCAAAAGTAACTTTGCTTCTTCCATCATGAGCTGCGTATCTGTTTTGTCATAACAAAAGCCACCGGCACGTGGACGCACCATACACATCACCTTAAGATCAGTTTCTTCTTTGACTCTTTTTAAAGCAATCAAACTTGGAGTTAAACCACCAACGCTCAAAGCACTGTTTAATTCCACGCGTTTGGCACCGCCTTGATAAGCTGCGATACAATCTTGATAACTTCCACAACAAATTTCTACTTGATTCATCTTATTCACCATTGGCCACCCGTAAGATGCTTAATGCATAGATCTTGGCATTGGTGATTAAATCGCTTCGATCCATCCATTCATTCGGGTTATGACCGATTCCTTTCTGTCCGGGAAAACTAGGCCCAAAAGGTACGATATTAGGCATGATCTTGGCATACGTACCACCGGTTGTCGTAACTGGTGTGCCATCCATTCCCGTTACTTTTTCGTAAGTTTCTTTTAGAGTCTGGCATAAAAAACAATCTTTTTCAAAACGTACTGGATCAAAATTACTGATACAATGTAACTCTAGATTACAAGTCAGTTTTGATTGAATCTGTTTTAGAATTTCTTCATTGGTAATGACAGCTGGATAGCTCAAAGAAAACTCAATTCCTAACTTTCCATCTTCGGTAATCAATTTCTTATTTCTTAACTGCATGATGCCAAATTCTTCATCTTGGATATCCAATCCTAATTTATTGGCATGATCATCACTGGATAAAATATATTCATTGACAAAATCATTAAATTCTTTTTGATTTTCTATATTTGTTGTGATTTGATATACACCACGCCCACGTTCGGCATATACCACCGGATATTTACAATCTGGGGTCCATCCCATAATTGGTGGTTTTTTAACTTTTAAATAGTGTTCCAGATCATGAAATCCTGTTTCTTCATTTGTGCCAAATAAGACCCAAACTGGATGTTTGAGTTTTATGCCCAGTTCTTTTATGGCATATAAGGCATAAAGATTTGCCAAAATCGGACCTTTATTATCTAAGATACCTCGTGAATAAATTCTTCCATTTTCATCTTCATAAGCCGAAAATGGCGGCTGATTCCATCCATCACCGACTGGAACCACATCCAAATGTCCCATGATTCCAATATAGTCTTCACCGGTTCCATATTTAGCGATACCTACCATGTGATCTACATTTTCTGTCTCAAAGCCTAACTCTTGTGCAAGCTTTAAGGTTTCTTCCAAAGCTTCATTAACGCCTTGACCAAAAGGCATTCCTTCTTGCGGATCACTTTCTACACTGTCTATACGAACGATTCTTTTGATGCCTTCAATCATTTGATCGCTGATCGCATCAATCTTGTTTAACAATTTTTCTTCCATACTATGCCTACTTACGAACTAATGGTGCCGTTCTTGTCTTCATGTAGTTATCCATCCATTCCTGGCTGGCTTCTTCAAAATATTGTTTTCCGTTTTCATCAAACTTAACTAAATAAACCGTTGGTTTTAATTCTTCAGTTGCCACCGCAAAAGAGAATCCTTCAATATTGGTAGCACATCCCCATTCTCCTTTATTATTCATGGCAATCAAAGACATATCTCCGGCTTTTCCACGTCTTTCTTTCAATTCTTTATCAAAAGACTGTACTGCGATTTCACACGCTTCCTGCGGTGTTTTGCCTTCTTTCATCAATCGTACGATTTCATACGATACACAGCCTTTCATCACATCTTCTCCTAAACCCGTTGCACTGGCTCCACCAACTTTAGAGTCAACATAGAAGCCTGAACCAGATACCGGAGAATCTCCAACACGACCTGCATGTTTCATAAATAAACCGCTGGTACTTGTAGCACTGGTCATGTGCGCATTGGCATCCACACAGACCATACCTACTGTATCATGTCCGGAATATGGCTTTAACTCACTATTAGAACTAGTTTCTTTTACACGATTATGATAATGAATCTTAGCTCTTTCAGTTAACATATTTTTTCTTTCAAAGCCATGGCGATGCGCATATTTTTCAGCACCTGCTCCTACCAGGAAATTATTTACCGGTTCTTTAGATAATGCTCTTGCGATACTAACAGGATTGGCATAATCCTTGATTGCGCCAACACATCCAACGTCCAATGTATCTCCATCCATGAAAGCAGCATCTAATTCCACTTCCATCTCTTCGTTTGGCAAACCGCCATAACCTACACTTTTATAAAATTCGAAATCTTCTACTGCTTTTACAGCTGTTTCAATCGCATCTGAAGCGTTTTTTCCTTCTTTTAACATGGCTTCCGCTTCTGTGATACCTTCTAAAGCCATTCGCCATGTGGCAATGATCCCGTACATAGAATTCCCTCCTTCATTCTAAAAAATCGCTGATTTTACAGCGATTATTTGTTTTTAAATTTTTTCATTTGAACGATAGCTTTTTTCAATACTTTTTCAGCATCCATCATTCCATAATCTGCTGAATCAATGACCATTACAGGAATTTTATCCCCATATTTGTTGTTGATTTCATCATATAAAAACTTTGTCTGTGGACCGATCAAAATACAGTCTAATGCAACTTCTTCCAATACAGAATCAATTTTCTTGTAAGAATGCGCTTTACATTCAATAGGCAGATTATGCTTATCAGCTATTTCCTGCATTCTCTGTGCCATCATACTAGTAGACATTCCTTGATCACAAAATAAATACACACGTTTCATAGATATTCCTCCTATCCTAATTTGTTTTCTAAAGTCTGAAACTTCTTAAAGATCACGATTTGCTGCTCGGCAAACGATTTAAAGTTTTCGGCAGCCATCAATTGATCTTCTGCATGCATCAGCAACATCGTAGGATGCACTGGCTGTCCGCCGGCTTCCTGTTGAATTAGTGAAGCATGAGCTTCATGCCCCTTCAACATAACATCATCCGCTTCATCGATCATACTTTGTGCTTTTTCAAACTCATAATTTTGTGCCAGTTTGGCTGCTTCAATAAACATAGACTTTGCTGTGCCAACACTGGAAATGATCTGGAAGCAAATCAATTCTAAGCCTTCCATACACTTTCCCTCCGTTTATTTAATCACATTTTACAATAACTATTTTGTCATTTCTACCAACCCTTTTTCCTAGCACCTAGGAAATATAGAGATAGTATTTATTCGTTCGAACACTTTAAGTAAATTCCAATCCTCTAAATTAAGCAACCTGCTTAACTTCCTAATGATAGGAAATGGATTCCTGTCTTCTTTGATTAAAAGATGCCTATAATGAAATCAAAGAAAAGGAGATTCTCTATGTCTAAAACAACTTATTGGAGCCTGGATGCCTTATATACCGGATATCAGGATCCTAAATTTTTAAACGATGTACAAGCTTTAAAAGATTTATCTAGTAGTTTGCCTGTATTTTGTGAAGACTTACAAAAAGAACAAGATGCTTGCATTTTACATGAAGGGCTTAAAAAGCTCGAAGAAATTCAAGATTTATGTTATCGCTTAAAAATGTATACACAACTGATGTTAAGTGTTGATGCAAACAACACAGACAACATTGCCTGGTCAAACAACATTTTATCTTTATGTTCTTCTTTGAATCTGTACCAATCTAAACTTTGGTCCATGATCTTACACATTAAAGATTTAGAAGAGAAAATCAAAGACGATGATTTAGCACGTTCTTATTCTTTTATTCTTCATGAAAAACTTTCTAAACAATCGCATGCCTTAAGCGATGAACAAGAACAAATTTTATCTATGGTATATCCAACAAGTTTAAAAGCTTTTTCTGATATGTACTATTCATTGACTGGAAATGCTAAAGCTTTCTATAAAGGACAATGGCTTCCTTTAACACAGGTAAAAAACATGTGCCATGATACATCTTCACAAGTTCGTAAAGAAGCCTATCAGGCAGAACAAGAAGCATATAAAACAATTGCACAACCTTTATCTTTTGCCATCAGCAGTATCAAACAACAACAATATAAAGAAGCAAAACTTCGCGGTTATAAAGATCCTTTAGAAAAGATGCTGATCGATTCTCGTATGTCTGAAAAAACGTTACAGGCAATGACAGAAAGTATCGAAGAATACTTACCGCTTTTTAGAGATTATTTAAAAACCAAAGCTAAACTTTTAGGATATGAAAATGGACTTCCATGGTATGAGATATATGCTACATTAGGAGATTGTGATTTCAACTTCTCCATCGATGATTGTGAAAATTATCTTCTTAAACACTTTAAAAATGTCAGCGAAAACTTATATCGAATGACTAAACAAGCCATTGATGAACATTGGATCGATTATCCAACACGTCCTGGTAAACAACCTGGTGCTTTCTGTGAGAATTTAGGATGGATCCGTCAAAGTCGTATTATCACAAACTATAACAATACATTAAGTGATATCGTAACAGTAGCTCATGAATTAGGACATGCATTCCATGGCATGATGATAGAAGATCAGCCAATTCTTAATCGTGATTATTGTATGCCTTTAGCCGAAACCGCAAGTACCTTTAATGAAAATCTGATCTATAATGCTTTAGCTAAAGATATGGATGAAAAAAATCGTTTGTTGGTCATTGATTCGCAATTGTCTGCGCTATGTCAAAATATATTAGATATTTATGCTCGATTCCAGTTTGAAAAATCAGTGTTTGAACATGTACAACATGGTTTCTTAAATGCAGAACAATTATGTGATTTGATGAAACAGGCACTTTTGAAATCTTTTGGAGATGGACTAGATCCAAATTGGATCCATACTTATCGTTGGATCACTAAAGTACATTACTATATTCCAGATATCGCTTATTACAACTTCCCTTATACATTTGGTGCCTTATTCTCCAGAGGTTTATATGCCAAATACCAAAAGGAAGGACAAGCCTTCATTCCAAAGTACGAAGCGCTTTTAAAAGCTACGACAACAAATACCGTAGAAGATGTTGCAGCCATTGCCGATATTGATTTAAGTAAACCAGATTTCTGGAAACAAAGTTTACAATCCATCGTAGATCAAATGCACGAATTTTTAGAACTATCTCAGGGAGAAAAGGCATGATATTCGCAAATCTTCACGACGATATAGGTAATGATCTTTTCGATCATAAAGACAGTGACCCTGATCGTTTAGATTACTTTCATTATCCTCGTTTTCGTCAAGGAAATATGAAATTTTCTGCCATTGTATGTTGTTTTGATGGAAACCAAGATTGGAAAACCATGCAAGAGACAGTCAGCTATACAGAAACATGTATATTCAATAGCCGCTACTTTTCCTTTGATCCAGATAAAGAAATTCAAGTCTTTATCGCTGTAGAAGGATTATGTGGAATCACAGAAGATCCTGAAGAAAAAATAGAATGGTTGTATGCGCATCATGTGCGTATGGCCTCTCTTTGTTGGAATGATGAAAACGCATTAGCCTGTGGTGCAAAAAAGGGCAATAAACCTTTAACTGATTTAGGAAAACGTGTCATTCGCGCCATGAACCAGGCAGGCATAGCCGTAGATACCAGTCATTGTTGCGAATGGAACTTTTACGATATTGCCAAAGAGAGCACAAAGCCCATTATCGCTTCCCACAGCAATGTCAAAGCGCTCTACAATCATTATCGAAACTTAAGTGATCCGCAACTTCAAGTCATTCAAAATAAAAATGGCTTAGTCGGTGCTATTCCGGTTCGCTGGTTTGTCAAAAAGAAAGAAGATAATGCCACACTGGAAGACTTTATACAAGTACTGATCTATCTTAAAGATAAAATAGGCATTGATCATATGGCTTTAGGATTTGATTTTATGGATTATATTGAAGGCATGGAAGACAGTAATGTCATTGGCATGAAAGATATCACACAAATTCAAAATATTGCCGATGCATTAAAACATCATTCTTTTACTTCAGAAGAAATTGAAAAAATCTGTTATAAAAATGCATATGACTTTATGCAAAAGTATTTGCGGTGAGAAATTTTCTCACCGCCTTCTTTTTAACTAAATGTTTCTTTTTCAAGATCCTTAAACAAAGAAATCTCATAAAGAGGAATATTCAATATCCAGTCCTGCTTGCGATAATCTGACATAGAAGTACGAACGCATATTGGACAAGAATACTTTTGATAAAATATAGATAATCTTTTCGCTCTTAAATTTTCCTCTGCTTTCACTTCCAATGGTATGAGATGATCTTCTATCTGCATCAAAAAATCAATTTTTATCCGTGAATTTGGCGTGAAGTAATAATATAGTCGTGAAACATTTTGTGCCACTAGCTGCTGCAAAACAAATTGCTCATAGCCGCTAACAAACCGATATCATGTAAATAGATCTTAAATGCAAAAAAATCACAATAAGAAATAAGAGGAAGAAATGGTTTTAAAACACAATGCAAACGTCATTGAATGGCAAGTTCAAAGTCTTTAGCTCTAGCTCCCTGTTTGATCTGGCCATAAAAAAACTTCTTATTTTCTTTGGCTAGCTGCATGGGTATCGATTGCCATACCATATTTAGCCACGGGATAATAGTTGTCTGTATCTGCTTAGAAAAATCTTGACGATAATGATCAATCAAATATTTTTGTATCTCTTTGACCGCCCGAAAAATCAGAGGATTCTACAAAATAATATTGTTTTAATTTTTCGATTATTATACACAATCTTTCATTAGATCACACTTTTATGTACGAACTTTTGAAAAACTCTGTGATTTTTCTTTCACAGAGTTATATATACACTTGATAAAAAATAGTTAATTCATTGTTTCCGTATAAAATCTATTCTTTTTTTATCCTGTGGACGATCTCTAAAGATATCGTCATTGTACTTGTCCAAATACTGATAAAGCATTTTCGGATTTTGTTTGAGTCTTTGATACAAGGAAATTAAATCAAGACGATCCGTAAATACTTCTTTTGATACTCTTTGGCAAAATATTATCGTATCATCAAAATCATAGGTTTCTATTTCTAAATCCCATTCTTTTACTTTCATATGTAACGTCAATACATATGTTTGACGCAAAGTAGCTCTTCGTCCACAAACCGATAATTCTAATAATTCTATATCCTCATACCGAAAAGAATATCGTTCTTGTTTATACTTTAGTAAAAAGTCATTCACACCATATTCAATTTGAATATAGGCAGGATAAACTCGATACACCATCTCAAAAGGTGTTTTTGGATGGGTGCCCGTATAAACTGATGCCACTATAATATAGTGTTTTGAAATTTCTTTTAAACTCATTTTTCTCTTCCTTTACTCTGTTTTGTTTTCCATTTTTGATACATTGGTGTTTTATGCCATGGACGCTGTTCCCAATAAAAATCATCTAAAATCTTATAAGCTTTTTCATGAGGCAGTTCTAAAATTCGATCTAAATGCTTCGGATCGATCCATTTAGGTGCTTTATCATGCAGAACACGGAATACTAACATAAAATGATCTTCTCCAAAAAAGAGGTTAGAATCCAAACGAATTGCTCTTTCATCTTTAGTAAAAAGAATGATGAAAAACGAAATCAAATGATTTCCACCAGTGATCATTCCTTGAGTCTGTGCATCGACTTTGACCGCAGCCAAATCATCAAATGATACAAACTCCATGCAGGATAAATAATCATTTTTCAAAATATGCTTAAATACATTCCAGGAAGAACAAGGCGATTGTTTATCCATATAATAGATACCATCTTCACGAAGTTCAA
The DNA here is from genome assembly GCA_902497095.1 of uncultured Faecalicoccus sp. Taxonomy (GTDB): domain Bacteria; phylum Bacillota_I; class Bacilli_A; order Erysipelotrichales; family Erysipelotrichaceae; genus Faecalicoccus. Next base: position 20,197 of record CABVDD010000001.1, on the reverse strand, counting down.
AATAGGTAGTCTTACACGAGTAAACAGAAACAATACAAGAAATAGCAATCACGATAATAAAGATCAACAAATTGATCATAGATTGATGTAATGTATCCCGGTAACTAAATAAGGTATTTAATAGATTTCCAAAGAATAAATATCCCAATATCATAAACAACACAAAACTAGCTAACATATTCAACAATAAAGCTTTTCGACTTAATCGATTTTTCACATTGGATGATAACAACTTCCCATATACCGGTGGTGTCTGCTTATTCTTTTTTTCTTGTAAAGTATTTTCAATAATATGAGTCACACTACTGCTCAAAGGAAGATCTTGATGTTCCAATTGTTCACATAACCGATATAGAGCGTCCATATCCTTTCTTTGCAGATCCAGTTCCTTCTTACGCTCCTGAATGATTTGCTCAAAAGTTTTTTCTTTTTTAAAATATGCTTTAATGGATTCAATTCCAATGCCCAGATTACGTAATACTCGAATTTGTTGAAGTCGTTCTATATCTTCTGTATCATAATCCCGATATCCATTCTCTACCCTTGTTGGTTTAATCAAACCTATCTCTTCATAAAAACGAATATTGCGTGGACTCATATGGCATATTTCCGCCGCTTTTTTAATCTTCATATTGATCACCTCACCATCATAAAACACCTTACACCTGGTGAAAGGTCAACTCTTATTTAAAAAAAGACGAGATTTTTTCATCTCGCCTAGAATTCTTTTAATTTCTTTAATAAATTCACATCTAAACGTCGGGCAAATTCAGCCATCAATAAAACTGTTTGCCAATAATCTTTTCTATGAATGATCAAACGATGTGAATGCATATAACGCGTTGGAATCGAGAGCGTCATTGTGACAACCCCATCATGAGCTTTATGAATATTATCGGCATCTGTACCACCTACAGTCATCATATCATAGTTAATATCCAGATCTAAATCTTTACAGATGGTTTCCATTTCATATAAGAAGTTTTTGTTTCCGATGATACCGGCATCCATCACGCTTAAAATTACACCTTTACCTAAACCATTGACTCCTTTATCCATCGGAGTATCCATGCTTGTTGTCACATCCAGGGCAATGGCTACATCGGGATGAAGCATATCGCTTGCCGTTCTGGCACCACGTAAACCTACTTCTTCTTGTACCGTACCAACGCCATACAATGTACAAGCATGTTCTTGAGTTCTTAAAAGTCGCATTACATCTACAACCATGGCTGCACAAAGACGATCATCCCAAGCTTTACCCATTAAGTAGTTAGGATTGTTCATCACTGTAAATTGTGTATTTGGTGTAACCATATCGCCAATCTGAATACCCAGATCATAGATTTCCTGTGCATTTTCAACACCCATATCTAAAAACAGATCTAATGGATGAATCACTTTTTCCTTTACTTCCTTAGGAAGACCATGAGGCGCACTGGAGCCAACTACACCTTGATAGCGTTTGCCTTCTTTTGTCGTAACAACCAGCGTTTGACTAGGCAGTACATGTCCCCACCAGCCACCTACCGGCAAAAGACGTATAAATCCATCTTTATCAATTTCTCTTACCAAAAATCCAACTTCATCCATATGACCGGCAATCATTAAAGATACATTTTCTGTTCCTTTCTGAATCCCGATGATCGATCCGTTATTATCATAAGTGATTTCATCTGCATAAGGCTGCATCCATTTTTTCATGATGCGACTGACTTCTTTTTCATTCCCGCTGATGCCATGAGCTTCGCTGAACTCTTTGAGCATCTCTAAATTGATATCTCCTATTGCTTCTTTTGTCATAGAAAACATCCTTTCTAGCGATTATATTCCTTAAAGGACTGAATCTTTTCTGGATTTAAGCCTTTAACAATTTCAACTAAAGCCTGTGATGCACAGTCTAAATCATGAAGATCGATTTGTGCTGTTGATGTATGAGGATTGCGAGCACAAACACCAAGTGTCAAAGTTGGACAACCACTAAACAATTTATGAACCCAGGCAGAATCTGTTAATGCCATTGTATAGTAATATTGAGAATCGATGTCTTTTTCCTTGCATACTTTTTCTAATTCTTCTAATAAGCCACGATTTGGCATCATACCTTTATCGTAATAACGAATCAGCACACCTTTTCCCAGCTGTCCTACGGCATTTTCTTTTCCTTGATAGTCACCTGCAGCACCGCCATCTAAAACGATTCCCATATCTGGATGAATCATACCTGTAGCAGTTGTGCCTCCACGTTGCCCTACTTCTTCCATGACGCTGGCTCCCACGTATAAATCAAAATCTAATTCTACATCTTTTAATGCATTCAATAATGCAAGACCTAAAGCACATCCTTGACGAGCATCAGCTGATTTAGCCATGATACGTTTCGTACCAAGTTCAGTATATGCACCATCTACAACCGCTGTATCACCAGGCATGATACCTTGTGCTTTTACTTCGTCTTTGTTTGTTGCCCCGATATCAATGCGCATACCTTTGACATCTGTATTCTTGATCGTATCTTCATCCGCAACGATAACACCGATTATTTCATTTTCTCTTGTCTGAATGCGCACTTTTTGACCATATAAGGCTTTTTCTTCCATAGGTCCAATCTTAATAAAAGATAACAGACCATTATCTTGTATCTCTGTGATCATTAAGCCTGCTTCATCCATATGTGCACAGACCATCACACGAGGTGCATTTTCTTTTTTGCTTTTCTTTACGGCAAAAACAGAACCTAAATTATCGTATACGATCGTATCGCACAATCCATTATATTGTTCGCTTAAATAACGGGATACTCGCTTTTCATCCCCAGATACACCTATGATTTGTGTAAGTTCTTTCATCCATTGTTTTAACATATGTCAAACCATCCTTTCTCTATACTTTTATTATAGGCGTTTTAAAGTCTTCCTTTTTTTAAGCTTTCTTCCTAAAAATAGGAAAATAAAAAGAAGAGGTTTGTGGATAGTGGAGTAACCTCTTCTTATAGGTAAATTATAAATAAGCGTGTTCTTGGATAAAGGATGCAATATCTTCTTTATTTGCCAACATACGAGCAAAAGTACACATTTCGCTTAAAGCTTCATTAAGACCTGTTCCACCCTTTTTTGGCATTTTCAAAATGGTAACTTTATCTTTGAATTCCGCAATTGCTTGTTCACATTCTTTAGACATGATGGCAAATGCAGGAATATCTGTATGCTCATTGATTGTCAGAGCTGTTTTTGCTGCCATCATTCCATATCCTGGATAGTTGAAGCATGGTCCGCAGATAACAACATCTGGGTTGAATTTTTTGGCCATAGCTGCAAATTTCTTAGCATTCTTTTCTGGATCTTCTTGAAAAGTTCCATCTCCACAATATAATGTGGCAATGACTTTACCATCGTTTTGTGTCATAAAGCGTTCAAACATTCCACAAGAACCGATAGCCATTGCCTTTCCGCCCATTGGAAGATCCGGACTTTCCTTGCCACCTAATCCTGCTTGTGTCTGATCAAAAATCATCATTACTTTCATATGTCATACTCCTTTTATTGTGTATTATTATATTATCAAAATACTAAAGCAATAAAAACAGGCACTAGGATAGATGGCCTGTTTTTATTTCATCTTATAGATCGTCTAGATCCAAATCATCAAATGAGATTTCTTCTTCTTCGCCACCGGCAACTTCCGCATTCGCTTCATCTTCTAAATATTTTTTATCCAATGTTTTCAAGAATGGGAAATAGATCAACATATTTAATACTAATAAGAAAATCTGCCAAACACTGGCTGTCCAAGATCCGGTAGATAGCCATCCGGAGAATCCGATTGGCGTTGTCCATGGCAAGTTTACCCCTGTTGTTCTAGGAATGATTTCCAGAACCGTTGCATAGTATGACAAAATCAAATTGACCATAGGAGCAATAATAAATGGAATTGCGATAATCGGGTTCAATACAACTGGCAAACCAAAAATGATTGGTTCATTGATTCCGAAGAATCCAGGAACAATTGATAAACGTCCCAATTGTTTAATACGTTGTGATTTACATACTGTACACATCAAAATTACAAGACCTAATGTGGAACCTCCACCACCAAAGTTAGTGAAGAAGTTACTGAATGGGTTTGTAAAGATGTAAGGTAATTCTTTACCAGCTTCAAAGGCAAGTAACTGTTGTGCAGTCAATACGTTTCCAATGAAGTAAACAGAGTTACATACGGCAGGTCCGTTGATACCAAAGAACCATAAGAATGTACACATGAAAGAATACAAAGCATTAGCGCCTAACGTATCACCTAAACCTTGTAAAGGTGTCTGTAAGATGGCAACAACAAAGTCTTGCATAGTACCAAATTCTGTAAATGAGAACAAGATACGAATCAAGAATGCAGCGGCCATAACCATAGCACTTGGTACTAAAGCGGCAAAAGAATCTGTAACTGCCGGAGGAACCCCTTTAGGCATTTTGATGGTCCATCCTTTTTTATACGCAAAGCAGAATAACCATACACCTAAAATAGCACAAATCAATGCCATGAAGATACCATCTGGTCCGATGTAGTCAAAAGACAATCCAGAAACTGTAGCACCTTCTACCAAATTACCATCTGCGTCGGCTGCAATATGTGTGGTTGGCATCAAAATAAAGAATGCAACGACGGCCACCGCAGCACCTTGAATTTTATCGCCACCAAATTCACGAGCCATCGCATACCCTGTACCTAATGCTGTCAATAAACCTGTACAATTGAACGAAGCTTTCGATACAGCCGTAAACCATCCAGTCCAGTCTGGACCTAACACGGATGAAATGGCTTCTTCCCATCCAGGAATTGGGAAGTTAGCAATCAACAAGAAGATAGACCCAACGATCAACAATGGAGTCGTAATCAGGAAGCCATCTCGGATCGCAATCAAAACTCGGTTCTTTGTAAGGATATCTGCCATAGGCATGAGCAGTTTTTCGAGTTTATCCATAATATACCCTCTCTTTCCTGCATTTAAGTTAACATTTTGTAAAAAAGCATACAAAATAAATGATTTCCTATCTCTAGGAAATCAATTCTGTTCTTTTGTACTGATAATATGCGTATGCGCTATATAATCATGAATCATTTTTCTGGATGGGCTAACCAGACCAACCAAGATGGATACGGCACTGATAATACCGAACAGATAAACGGATAGATCCATGATGTTAAAGTCGGTAAACAACTGAATGATCTGTCGTAAATAGCTCGAACTGTTAGCTAAATAGCCTTCTACGATCATCAAACCTAATCCTTCTCGAAGTAAAATCGTTTTAAAATCAACATCAGAGCCATCATCTTTTACAACTTTTAATTTAAATAGACGTTTACCAAAAGTTTGTCCTTTATAAACTTTTAACTCTAAAACAAAATAATATCCTAAATAAAAGACGATGGCCAAAACACCAGCTAAGCAAGCCCATCCTAAAGGCAATGTACTTAAATCCTGGGTAATGGTCGTATCGTGATTGATGCTTGTCGCAATCAGAGTAATGGGAATACCTGCAAACATAGAAGCGATATACCAATCGACTAAATAAGCACCAACTCGTGAAAAATTATTAACACTGACTTTTTGAAATTGCAGGCCCGCTCGTACATTGTGTTTTTTACTCATGGTAAATCCTCCTACTCTATAATTTTTGCGACAAAATCATCATAGTCTTTTGTTTCCAACAAAGCGGCAAAATGATGGGCATTGTTGATCATTCCGCTTAACCATTCAAAGAACATGATCAATAGATCTTGATGTTCTTCATTTACAGCCAGCAACAATACCATTTTCACATCAAATTCACCCCATTTAATAGGACGCTTTAAAAATCCAACAGAAATAGCCGGTCTAAAACTTGGCATATTTAAAGAATGCGGTACCGCAAACGAATAAACAAAACTTGTAGCTGCAACTTCTTCTCTTTTTAACACAGATTCTTTAAAAGAAGAATCACAATAGCCTTTTTTCTCTAAGTTATCGCACATGTAAGTAATAACTTCCGTTGGTGTTCGCAGTTCCAGGTCTTTATAAAACAATTCTGGTTCTATCAAATCGATCAATTCATCCTGAAATTTTTGTTGATATCGTTTTTTATCCAAAGCATTCAATGCTTGAAAAATCTTACTTTCATCTTCTGTGCTGATAAACAAAGAAATTTGTATCGTTGCGATATCTAAATTGTGCTGCAGCTGTAAAGTAGTCAAAATAAGATCTGGATTTAATTCTTTGATCGTCTTTTCTTCAAAAAAGCTGGAACAATTGATCACCGTCATACGTTCTGAAAACAAAGTATCTACTTTTCGAAGCAAGATATCTCCAAAGGCTTGATCTACCGGATAAATCATGACTACCCGATACTTTTGAAAAGAATGTGATCTTTCATAGGCGGCACCTAAATGCAAGGCTAAAAAACCGACTTCATTTTCTGATACTTGCAGATCCAAAGTATCATTTAAGATCTGACCTACATGTACCGCAAGTTCAAATACCAATGGGTATTTTCGCTTCAATTCTTGTAGATATAAATTCGATACCGCAATATTCTTTTTCTTTCGTTCGATCAATCCTTGAATATGTAACGCAAGCCCTGTTCTTAAATCTAGATCTTTGACAAAATCAATATCAAAATTCTCTTTGATCATCGTCACTATCTTTGTCACCAGATCATTGACATAAATGCCGTCACTGACAATAGGAACTAAATCATTATGCATCGTTATTGCCTTTTTGCCTCGTAACAATAAAGCTAACAACACCACTTCATTTTCATTGACTTCCAAATGTATGGATTTAGCCATCGTATCAAAAAATTCATGGGCTATACTATATTCTTTAGTGTTTCTTAGTTCTGGAGTATCACGTGAAGTTTCTACATAATTGTGATGGATCATACGCTCTAAAGCTATACCTACATGGATCATCAACATCGGTTTCTGCATTTCACGTACATGAAAGTTATATTTGTTGAACATTTTATCCAGCACTTCTTTTGCATATTCCAAATCCAAGTCATGAAACATACTGGATAGACGATTCAAATTCAAAAAATTTCCTTTTGTTTCTTCAAAAAGAAGCTGTTTATATAACTTTCGCTTGTTTTCTTCTGAACCTTCCAGACGAATACAGTTTTTAGAACGAATCAAACGTAAATCATCATAAGGCTCCAACATCTTTTTTATCCTCTTGATATCATTATCAATAGAATATCCACTAATAAAAACTTGTTCTTGCAGATTCAAAAGATTAATCTCTTTTTTCTCAAGAATCAGTTCTTGAATAATATATGTACAACGTTCATCAGGAGTTTGTGGAATCGATACAGCATTTAATTCAATAGGCAGCGTCGTTAATATTTCTTCATTTATACGATATCCGCTACGCAAATTGGATTCTATCAAATGTGTATTGTATGTACGATTGATCGTTTCAATATCACTGCGAATGGTACGATCGGATACATTCATCAACCGTGCAAATTCTTTTCCTGTGATCCACTTCTTCGTATCCTGAAGCAACATAATAATCTTTTCTTGTCTTTTATTTAACATACACCAATCCCTTGATTATTGTATGCATCCGTCTGCAGAATGTCCATTTTTCCTATTTCCTAATATTAGGAAGCAAACTCCGCATAGAAATTGCCTATTTCCTAGGAAACCAAAGTCTGATGCACAACCAAACGTTTTCTTTATAATGGCTCTGTATGACAGAAAGGTTTTTTCCTATGGCACAACAGTTAGATCAACTCAAAAAAAACAAAATAGCTCGTTTCATCTTTTCAACCTGCCTTATCATAGCCAGTGCATGGATGCAAGTATATATCATACAAGTGTTTATGAATCCCTGCGATTTGCTTTCAAGCGGGTTTACCGGATTATCCATCCTACTTAATAAAATCGCAAATTTGATGGGCATAGATTTTTCTGTATCATTGGGTATTTTGGCCTTGAATATTCCGGCAGCCTTATTATGTTACAAAAGCGTATCTCATCGTTTTACTTTCTTAAGTTGTCTGCAGTTTGGTTTAGTTTCTTTATTTTTACAAACATTTAATTTTGCACCATTTTTTGATGATAAAATGTTGAATATTTTATTTGGAGGATTTCTCTATGGACTTTCCATCGTATTGGCATTAAAAGCCGATGCTTCGACCGGCGGTACAGATTTTATCGCACTTTATGTATCCAATAAGATTCACAAAAGTTTATGGGATTATGTATTCTTATTCAATGCCACATTGATCATCATTTTTGGCGCCTTATTTGGATGGGAAGCAGCCGGTTATTCTTTAGTTTTTCAGTTTATCTCAACAAAAACGATCTCCGGTTTCTATGATCGTTATGCACAAGTAACCTTAGAAATCACCACGGATGATCCTGAAACAGTCAGTGATGCCTTTATCGATCATTTTCGTCATGGTATGACAATTTTAAAAGGACAAGGCGCCTATAGTAAAAAGCCATACTATGTTTGTAAAACAGTAATCAGCACTTATGAAAAAAGAGATGCCATTGACTGCATTCGCAGCGTTAAACCTGATGTATTGATCAATGTTTATAAAACACATCACTTTTACGGAGCTTTTTATCAAAAACCTATTGAATAACACAAAACTAAATTTTTCAATATTTCAAACGATTCTATTTTTTTCTGATTATTCACTTACCTAAAGATTTATGAAGAGTACACTGTTCTCATCGTATTAAAAGCAGGATCATCTTCAACATTAGTCATCCTACTTTTTTTAATTGTTATCTAAGTATTTCTTTGATTTCTTCAATCGGTCTTTGTAAAGCCTTGGCCATATCTTCAATAGACATTGTTTGTGCTAAAGTTTTGATCATTTTTTGTTCTGTCTGTTTACTTCCCTTTTATACCTCTCTTTTTTCAGCCTGCTCAATACGTGCATTCTCTTTTCTTTCGATATTCCCCATGTGCATCTCTATTTGTTCGATCCGTCGTGTAAGCTTCTCGCTCACGATAAAATCAGCGATCAAAATCTGATACGTATTCTTTAGATGCGAATACGGCTGTTCTTCCTTTAATCGCTGTCGGGAAGAAAGGCGAATCAAATAATACATCATACGATACAAGAGTTCTTCTTTATCATGGACGATCTGCATTTCGATATTGGCCAAACGTCCATCTTCCAATTCCACCAGAAGATCCATACGGGGACGTTTTTGATGAAGATATTCAGAGGTCAATTCTGTATTGATCACCTGTACAGAGGATACCGGCTGATCCAGAAAAGAATTCAACAGAGAACAAAGAGCAATCTGACTAGCTTTTTTACCAGAACCAAAGACGGATTTAAAAGCCATATCATATTTCAAATTTAACTTAGATGGCATAAGCATTTAGTATTAGATACGTTTAAATTTTGAAAAACTATTAAAATTTCTCAATTTTTTACCAGAAATATGTCAAAAAAATAGAATGCTTTTAGCACTCTACTTCTAGTAATATGTATTGTTTCTAAATTATGAATCGCCTTACTCTTTAATCAAATTCATTTTTCGTAAAGCCCAGCTAATTCCCTCATCTTTTGCCGAAGGCGCTTGTATATCAGCCAGTTCTTTTAAATGTGGAGCATGATCTCCAATTAGAACACTACAATTTGCTTCTTTTAACATTTCTATATCATTATCACTATCCCCAAAAGCAATACTGGAAGAAAATGGAAGTGATAACTCTTTTAATAACATACGCATGCCACTAGCTTTGGAATGGTTTTTTAAAACGGCTTCGGCTTTAAGATCTGGAAACGTGATGAAATCAAAATCTTCTTTTAACAGGTCTTCAAATTCTGCTTTTTGTTTTTCATCTTCGTAATATAAACTCATTTTAGAAAAATCAAAAGATGGTGTATCAACACCAAGCATAGGTACATGCATCCGTTTAAAAAAGCCAATGACTTGTTTAAGTTGATCTGAATATGTCTGATCAATAAATAATCCTCCATGGCCTTCTAAAAACGCATCCACTTTACATTTCCGTAAAGCATGAAGCACACGCTCTTTTTGAACAGGTGTTGCTTGTATTTCATATAATATCTGTCCACGATATCGAATATAAGTACCACATCCGCAAATCACACCATCCAATGGTAGATCTTTGGCTTGTCCTTCCAAAGAAGAAAAACAACGTCCTGTATTAATAAAAATCAGATTTCCTTCTTTTCTTAATGTTCTTAAGTTTTTTATGGTTTCTTTTGAAACTTCATTGGTTTCTGGCACACGTAAAGTGCCATCAAAATCAAAAAATAATGTATGCATAAAGATCCCTCTCCGTAACTTTTATATTATAGGCTATTTTCTAAAAATCAAAAATAAGATTTTTCCTAACCATAGGAAATTCACACGAATCTTTCATGTTCAAATTTTAGGTGTATAATGTTGAAAACGAGAGGAATTTTTATGTCATCTTTAAAAGTATTATTTGCCTATACAAAAGGTATTCGACGATATTTTGTGTTTTCTATTTTGTTTGTTGCGATAGAAACTTCTTTTGAAGTGTTTATTCCTTTATTAATGTCTGAGATCATTGATGTGGGAATTGCGCAAAGAGATCCTTCTGTTTTTATGCAGCAGGGGCTTGAAATGATTGGCTGTGCCATTTTATCTTTGATCTTTGGCTTGTTGTATGCTCGTTATGCCGCAAAAGCAATCACTTTGTTTGGTCAAAAGCTGCGATCTGTACAATATCAAAAGATTCAAGATTATTCTTTTGCCAATTTAGATCATTTTGAAACCAGCTCTTTGATCACACGTTTGACAAGTGATGTCACAGTCATTCAAAACTCTCTGGTTAATGGAATTCGACCTTTTGCACGTGGACCGATCATTTTGATTTTAGGACTGGTGATGTCTTTTTTAATCAATAAAGAATTAGCAGTCATCTTCTTGTTTACTACGCCAATACTGGCTGTCATTCTTTTCTTTGTGGTAAAAAAAGTAGCACCCATGTATTCTTTTCTTCAGAAAGCCATTGATTCTGTCAATCGATTGATTCAAGAAAATTTAACTGCGATTCGAGCTATCAAAGCTTTTGTACGTGATGAATATGAAGAAGAACAATTTGAAAAGGTAAATCAGAATCTGGCCAAGATTTCTCAAGATACCTTTCATATTGCTTCTTTAAATACCCCGGCTTTTCAAATGACGATGTATATGGCCATTGTCAGTTTAATGACCTTAGGGGTAAATTTGATCATACAAGGACAAATGCAAGTGGGAGAACTTACAGGCGTTTTAAGCTATGTATTACAGATCATGAATTCACTGATGATGATCTCCAATGTTTTCTTATTGATCACACGTTCATTAGCTTCCTGCAATCGTATTGCACAAGTAGTAGAGGAAAATGTCAGTTTGACCTCCGGTGCGATTCCTTTAACACCAAAAGATAGTTCGATTGATTTTAATCATGTATATTTCAAGTACGCACAAAATGCCAAAGAATATGTATTAACCGATATTAACTGGCATATTCCTGCTGGTTCTACTGTAGGTATAATGGGCGCTACCGGAAGTGCTAAGTCCAGTTTGGTTCAACTGATTGCTCGTTTATATGATGTCAGTGATGGATCGATCAAGATTGGTCAAGTCGATGTAAGAGATATGAATCTGGAATATTTAAGAAATATGGTTGGTATGGTTCTTCAAAAAAACACGTTATTTTCTGGTACGATCAAAGAAAATATGCGATGGGGCGATCCGGATGCCAGTGATGAAGCCATTCAGGAAGCTTGTAAAATCGCATGTGCTGATGAATTCATTCAAAAAATGCCGGATGGATATGATACCTATATCGAACAAGGAGGAAATAATGTATCTGGCGGGCAAAAACAACGTTTATGTATTGCCAGAGCCTTGTTAAAGAAGCCTAAGATTTTAATTCTGGATGATTCAACCAGCGCAGTAGATACGAATACAGATCATGCGATTCGCACCGCACTTTCAAAAATTCATGGATTGACACAGATCATCATCGCCCAACGCGTCAGTTCCGTCAGCCATTGTGATCAAATTTTGATTTTAGAAGATGGAAAAATCACTGCCATGGGCACTCATGATCAATTGCTTCAAACAAGTGATTTCTACAGAGGATTATATGAATCACAACAGAAAGGAGCAAACTAATGAGACCACAAAACATTACACAAACTATTCGTAAACTCATGCATTATATGGGAAATCATGCACTGTTATTTATCTTGGTTGGCATTTTAGTCGCTCTTTCCGCTTTGGGAAATCTGTTAGGAACATATATGATTCGCCCTGTTGTCAATGATGTATTGAATACGGGTTTGGATAAAGCCCTGCTTCAAATCATTCTTATGGCATTTATCTTTTTAATTGGTGTCGTATCAGCTTTAGGATATACGCAAATCATGGCCATTGCCGCACAAAAAGTGGTAAAGGATATTCGAAAAGATTTGTTTCACGTACTTCAAAAACTGCCTTTATCCTTCTTTGATACACATTCTCATGGTGAATTGATGTCCCGTTTTACCAATGATGTAGATACGGTATCCGATGCATTGAATAACTCCTTTGCGATGATGATCCAAAGCTTTATTCAAGTGGTAGGAACATTGATCTTATTATTTGTATTGAGTTGGCGATTATCTTTAATTGTTGTATTATTTTATATTTTCATGTTTTTCTATATACGATTTTCCAGTAAGAAAAGTAAGTCCTACTTTTCTTTACAACAACAAAACATTGGAGCCATCAATGGATTTACTGAAGAAATGATTTCCGGTCAAAAAGTTGTAAAAGTTTTTAACCATGAAAAAGCAAATCAGAAAGCATTTGAAACTTTAAACCATAAATTACAAATCAGCAGTGCCAAAGCACAAGGTTATGCTCAAACAATTGTTCCAATGGTAGTTTCTCTTTCTTATGTGAATTATGCGATCGTCTCTGTATTAGGGGGATATATGGTTTTAAAAGGACAGATGGATGTCGGTTCTTTGGCAAGCTATTTGATATTTGTTCGACAAGCCGCTATGCCAATCAATCAGTTTACCCTGCAAATGAATCTTTTACTGACCTCTTTATCAGGTGCTGAACGCATTTTTGAACTTATGGATATGGATCCGGAAATCGATCAAGGAAAAGTCACATTGGTTCGTGTTCGCCAGGAAAACAATCAAATTATCGAAACGAAAGAAAATACCGGTTTATGGGCCTGGCGCCATCCTAGATCCCATGGTATAGAATACGTCTTATTACAAGGAGATGTCCGTTTTTATGATGTAAGTTTTGGATATACATCCAAGAAAACGATTCTTCATGATATTTCCTTATATGCCAAACCGGGTCAAAAAGTTGCCTTTGTCGGAGCTACCGGTGCTGGTAAGACTACGATCACCAATTTAATCAATCGTTTTTATGACATTCAAAATGGTTCTATTACTTATGATGGTATCGATATCAAGCTGATCAAAAAAGCTGATTTAAGGCATTCCTTAGGTATTGTACTTCAAGATACACACTTATTTACCGGTTCTATATTAGATAACATTCGTTTTGGAAATTTGGATGCGACAGATGATGAATGTATTCAGGCGGCTAAACTTGCCAATGCCGATTCATTTATCCGCCGACTGCCGCAAGGCTATCACACACAAATTCATAATGATGGCAGCAATCTTTCCACCGGACAAAGACAGTTATTAGCCATTGCCCGAGCTGCAGTAGCTGACCCGCCAGTATTGATCTTAGATGAAGCTACTTCATCCATCGACACTCGAACCGAACAATTGATTGAAAAAGGAATGGATCAACTGATGGAAGGTCGAACCGTCTTTGTGATTGCCCACCGTTTATCTACCGTACGCAATGCCGATGTCATTATTGTATTGGATCATGGTAAAATTATTGAACGTGGTAACCATGAACAACTCATTGGGCAGCATGGTATGTATTATCAACTTTATACAGGTATGTTTGAATTGTCATAAAGTAAAAAAAGGAAGTCACTCAACACTTCCTTTTTTATTTACCATACATTTCGATTAATGGTGCCATCCTCAAAAGTAAATCCTGAACCACGTATTTCATTGACATCGCTGACAATCATAAAAGCTGCAGGATCGATACGATTCACTTCCTGTTCTACAAGTGGGTATTCTTTACGAGAAAGAACACACATTAAAACCGGTCGTTCTTGTGACGTATAGCCACCTTTACCACTTAACACTGTAACACCTCTGGAAAGCGTCTCCATTAAATAATCTTGAATTTGATCCCATTTAGAAGAAATGATCATCACATTCTTAGCACTTTGAGATCCCAACAATACTGTTTTGTTGATAACTTGACCAGAGATAAAAGCTGTAATGATACCAACGAGTGCTTTTTGTAGTCCGTAGGTAAAAATGCCTAAAGATACGGTCAATACATCAATGATCATAACTGCCTGTCCTGAAGGAATTCGCGTGTATTTGCGTAAAATCAGTGCCGGAATATCCATACCTCCTGTACTGGCATTGGCTCGAAAAGCCAACCCTAAACCAAACCCTGCCAAAACACCTGCATAAATGGCTGCCAAATAGTCTGGTAAAACAAAGTTTTCCATAGGAAATAAACTCGTAACACCGGATAGAAGCGTTACAAAAACGGGATAAGCGATTGCGGAAACAACAGTTTTGAGTGCAAACTCTTTACCCAAACAAAGAAAACCGAGTATAAAAAGACCTATGGTCAAACCATTGATTATCCAAACTGGATTTATAGGGATTAAAGGCTGTAACGCTACAGAAAGACCGGCAACTCCTCCGTCTAATAAATCGTTAGGTAAAACGATAAACGCAACTTCACAGGCGATAATAAAATTTCCTAACAATACAAAAAACAAATCTTTGATCCAATTTCTTTTTTGACTCATAATCAACCTCCCCATATCACGCTTATCCATTATAACATTGAAAACGGATACAATATATGAAAAAAAAGGAATCATTTTTCCAGATTCCTTATCAAAACCATCTTGAAGTTTTTTAATTTAACACCTTTTTTTACTACGATTTGATCTGTTATTACTTTATATTTTCTATGTTCAAAAAAAGGACGAGCGGTAATGGATGCATCTGTATAAACAGAACCAGATACTTCTTTTTCCAGTTGACTAGTCAATAAAGTTGCGATTCCCATTCTCTGATAATCTGCTGCCACATATAAATGATCCAAATAACCAAAAGAATCAATATCGCCAAATCCGACAATTTTATCTTGATTGATAACGACATAGCTTTTATGCATATCCAACTTTTCTTTAAATTGTACAGGATCGATTTGTATCCAGGCATCGATTTGTTCTTGTGTATACTCTTTACAATTGATCTTTTGTACAGTTTCTTTGAATAAAGAAAGAACTTCTTTAAAGTCATCTGGTTGATACTTTCTTAATATCATACACTTATAACACCTTGCATATGTCGAATCACAGAATATGTTTCAAAATCATCTAACAAATGATGAGCCGCTTGTTTAGCTTGCCATGATCCATTTTTTGGACAATAAGAGTGTTTAAATCTTTGTAACATGCTGATATCATTGATACCATCTCCATAAACATAAATATCAGATTCTTGAATTCCTAATATCTTTCCCAACTCTTCTACTGCATTGGCTTTGGTGATCCCTACACCGGTTATTTCTGCCAAGCTTGTAGTACTTGGTGCATTAATGATCTTATCTGCATGTTTCTTGGCAAATGTATCAATCGCATCTCTCATCGCATCATCTGTGTAATGTAAGTTTACTTTATAAATATCTTGTTCCAAAATAAAATGTGGATCACAGTTAAAAGAATATTTTTTTAGATTCTTTTCCATGTCTTTTTGAATATCTCTATGTCGTAAAATTTGATTTTCACGATAAATTTTCGTAAATGTCTTTTCATCCCCTGTCGTATAGATAGTATCCATTGTTTGGTATTCAAAACGAAATGGCGTATCCCACAACAAAAAACGAATCGTTTCCTTGGATAAAGGATGACAAGATAAAACACGTCCTTCCTTATCTAATATACTGGCTCCATTCATACAAATGATATAACTAGGTACTAAACCAGCATTTTTTGTCAAAGAAAGATTTCGCCCTGTACATACAGTAAAAATATTTCCAGAATCATATATTTGTTGAATTCCCTGATTGATAATATCATCGGCTTTGTGTTTTTCATTCAGTAAAGTTCCATCTAAATCACTTGCGAACAGTTTCATGATCAATCTCCTTTTCCCTTTTATTATACAGAATCTTTGACATTAAGAATCAGTAAAATTAAAATAGACCTATACGAAAAGAGGGAAAAATATGACAAAACAAGGAATAGGAACACAATGCGTACAAGGAGGTTATACGCCAGGAAATGGAGAGCCACGTCAAATTCCCATTATCCAAAGTACAACTTTTAAATATGCGACAAGTGAAGATATGGGAAAATTATTTGATTTAGAAGCCAGCGGTTATTTCTATAGCCGACTTCAAAACCCAACTAACGATAGTGTTGCGGCAAAAATTGCACAATTAGAAGGTGGAAGTGCAGCCATGTTGACAAGCAGCGGACAAGCCGCCAACTTGTTTGCGATTTTCAATATTGCCGGTAACGGTGATCATATCGTTGCTTCCAACAGTATTTATGGTGGTACTTATAATCTTTTTGCGGTCACTATGAAACGTATGGGTATTGAATTCACCTTTGTAGATCCAGATTGCTCAAATGAAGAATTAAATGCAGCTTTTCAGGAAAATACAAAAGCCGTTTTTGGAGAAACGATTGCCAATCCGGCATTAACTGTCTTAGATATTGAAAAATTTGCCAAAGCGGCACATGAACACGGAGTCCCTTTAATTGTGGACAACACATTTGCGACACCTATATTGTGCCGGCCTTTTGAATGGGGTGCTGATATCGTTACTCATTCCACCACAAAATATATGGACGGACATGGAGTGGCCGTAGGTGGCTGCATCGTTGATTCTGGAAAATTTGATTGGACAAAATATCCAGATAAATTTCCTGGTTTGACAACACCGGATGAAAGTTATCATGGAATCACATATACCGAACGATTTGGTTTGGAAGGTGCTTATATCACCAAAGCCACTGCTCAATTAATGCGTGATTTAGGCTCCATTCAATCTCCTCAAAATGCGTTCTATTTGAATCTGGGATTGGAAAGTTTACATGTACGTATGCCTAGACATTCGCAAAATGCGTTAGCTGTTGCACAGTTTTTATCTAAACATCCTAAGATTCGCTCCGTACAATACAGTGGACTTAAAGGAGATAAATACTATGATCTTGCCCAAAAATATTTACCAGATGGTTCTTGTGGTGTAGTCAGCTTTGAAATTAAAGGCGGACGAAGTGCTGCCGAAAGATTTATGAAACATCTAAAACTAGCTGCCATTGAGACACATGTCGCAGATGCCAGAACTTGTTGTTTGCATCCGGCAAGTACAACTCATCGTCAAATGAGCGATGATGAACTACAAGCCGCCGGTATCAGTGCTGATATGGTACGATTCTCCTGCGGTCTAGAAGATGCACAAGACTTAATTCAAGATATTGATCAGGCATTACAACACGCATAGGAGAAGTCATAACTATGCCCATTAAAATTCCCAATGAATTGCCTGCCACAAAAACATTGACACAAGAAAATATTTTTGTGATGAATGAAACACGCGCCACAACTCAAGATATCAGACCTTTATATATTTTAGTTTTAAATCTGATGCCTACAAAAATTGAAACGGAAACACAACTTGCGCGTCTTTTAGGAAATACTCCCATTCAGGTTGAACTTGAATTGATGCAGATGAAAAGTCATAAATCAAAAAATGTATCGCAAGAACATATGTTAAAGTTTTATCAGACTTTTGACAGTTTCAAAAACCGTTATTTCGATGGTATGGTAATTACTGGAGCCCCTTTAGAACATTTGGAGTTTGAGGAAGTCGATTATTGGGATGAACTGTGCGAAATCATGGAATGGTCTAAAACACATGTACATTCTACCTTTCATATTTGCTGGGGCGCACAAGCTGGATTATATTATCATTATGGTATTCCTAAAGTACAATTGGATCATAAACTATTTGGTATCTTTGCTCACCAGGTTGTCCGTAAAACCTCTATTTTGTTTCGTGGATTTGATGATACTTTCATGGTTCCTCATTCAAGGCATACCGCAAACCGAACAGAAGACATCGAGAATTGTCCATACTTAAAGATTCTCGCATCAAGCCCAGAAGCAGGTGTTTATGCGATTGCAACTGAAGGATGTCGTCAAATATTTATTACCGGACATTCAGAGTATGATCGTTATACATTAGAGAAAGAATACTTACGTGATAAAAATAAAGGACTTCCTATCGAAGTTCCTAAAAATTACTATCCTGATGACGATGACACAAAAGCTCCTATGGTGACATGGAAAAGTGGTGCAAACTTACTTTATTCTAACTGGATCAATTTTATCGTATATCAAGATACACCTTATGATATCAATACGATTGAACCTTTTCATAAGACCATCATTCAAAAATAGCTATAAAAACATGGATTGATATTTTAAATCCATGTTTTTTTTGAATCGTAAATTACTGAAATAATAAGTTTATAATTTGATCTGCTGATTTCTTTTGTAGGTTTGAAGCATCCGAAAATGTTTCAGTATTCCATCGAAATTGATCATAATCAACCAAATAAGAAGAATCTACTGTACAATCTGGAAACTTGTCATACCATTCTGGGTAATATTCACTCATAATTTGTTGAGCTAACGCAATAGCTTGTGACTGCCCTGTTCCAAAACTATCAGTACCACAAATGCGAACGCCTGGAGGTGAAGAATGAACAAGTAAAACACTACCATCTTCACAAGTACCTAGAACAATATAAACATGTTCTTCATTTGACATGATATCACCTGGAAGAAAATCTTTAACTTGATCCTTTGAATAATACGATCCCCAACCATAAGAAGCATAAGTTGAAGCCATGGCACCCGACAACATCACATAGCCATTTTGACCAGACTTTGTTTCCATGATATTGTATATAGCCCATCCTACATAGCCTGAACAATCCAAACCATCATGAATCTGATAAAGGGTATCTTGATAATTATAATTGGCATCTTGTTTTTCAAAAAAATCTTTCCACTGTGAACTAACGCCTATCGTCTTTGCTTCTGTACCAGCTGCTGTATCTTCTTCATTCCATCCGCCACCCCATACGTACATAGTTTGTCCAACAGGTTCCATAGCCGTTTTTAAAAATTTTTCAAGTGTTCTTGAGTCAACCGTATCTCCTTGTTGGTTTGTTTGTTGTGTATCGGAGTTAAAAGTACGTAGGCATATAAAAGAAAAAAAGATAATAATACATAGTATCGGTACTAGTATGAGTAATAATCTAGATAGACGAATGGTTCGTTTCATAAAATCAATCCTCCTATAAGATTATCTTGTAGAATAGAAAAAGAATCAATCTTTTTAAATTGATTCTTTCTAATATGATTCTATTTAATGATTCTTAAAAGAAACTAATGCTCACAAAGAAAAATTATATAAATAGTTAAATACTATTTTTGAGGATGATATTTATGTATGATCTTCAAAAAGAAAGCTTCGATTTCCTTTGCTCGTTCACGATCCGAAATATATTGATCTGTTCCTATTTGTGTTTTCTGCTTCGATGTATAAATACCTAATATAGTCTCATCATCCAAAACCACTTTTACCCCTACATAAACATAAGGATCAGTTAGAATTGCTGGAATTCCAGGACCATGTGGTAAAAGTTGTATAAAAGGTGGTTGACTGCCTTTAAATTTAGCTTTTTCATTTAAAACCAATGCTCTTTTTACAGTTCTATAATCAAAAGTTCCATGCGTACCATTTTCAATAGTAAATGTCTTTTCAGTTGTATTAAATGATACACCATCAAATTGTTTAATGATATCTGTCATTGTACTCACCTCTTATACTCAGTATAACTTTACAAGTATAAATATGCAATAGTAACAGTCATTTTGACGTAAATGGACATTTAAACAACAAAAAAAGCCAGATCAATCTGGTAAAAAAAAAAGACCTGGCAACGTGCTATCTTCGCAGGGGCAGGCCCAACTATTGTCGCCGCTGAAGTGCT